>CALXUY010000018.1 GCA_944391805.1 uncultured Clostridia bacterium | reverse complement strand
AAAACGGCGTATAGAGACGCAGTTTTTCCTGTTGGCATTCGCATTCAACGTGGAAAAGCTGAAAAACAGGCAAAAAAGCGGACGTTTCGGGCAGGATTTGTTCCCGCCGAAAGCTGTTTAAGGGGGGCCACAAAACAAATACGAACGAAAAAAGCGAGTTTTGGGACCCGCTCTTTTGTCGTCCTTAATATTGCCTCCAACAGAGGCTTTTTTTGTTTTGAATGCCGATCCCTGCTCAAACAGGAATGAGAGAGCTGCCGCTCACGCATTTTATAATGCATTTGCGACAGCCCCAGATTTATGCCAGAATTTTCAGAACCGCCTTGCGCACGCGGGCAGGGTTGCCGTCGGCCGTATGGCAGGGGGCGTGCAGCTCTCCCGCAAAAAAAATCGCAAAGCTCCCGGCCCGAACCAGCAGGCGGTGGCAGGCGTCGAGCGGCACCGGTGCGTACAGCGCGCAGTCTCGGTCAGCCTGATACGGGGTTGTGACCGCGGGGGGGTCTGCCGGTATGTACATCGCCTCAGCGCCGGTCAGCACCACCTGTACATCGATGTATGCCTGGTGGCTCTCGGCGGTTGCCGTTTCGTCCGTCCGCATATCGTTGGCGGAGAGATTCACAAATACCGCCTCGGGCAGGTCGGCTCCGGGCATTACATAGCGTCCGTCCGGGGAGTTTTTCTCCAGCAGCTCCTGCAAAAAGGCAAAGGCCGCGGGAAAACGGGGATGAATGGACGCATATTGCGAGAGTAAAGAAAGTTGGTCGATGATCATGGTAGGTTAGGCTCCCTTCTGTCATATTTTCCATAATGGCTTCATTTTACCACAGACGGCCTTGGATGTCAAGCATGCTGCAAAATTTTACATGCCCTATGGTCCATTCGGGCGTGTCTGCGGCGATCCTTCCGTCCACTTGCAACTGTGAACGCCCGGTCGAATGTGAATAAAGTGTAAAATACAAGAATGTGTGTTGCAATCGCTTGACAGGATCGAAAAGTTATGGTATGATTATATTGCAATTGGCGGAGGCCCCGACATGCGCGGGAGGGAAAGCTCCTGCACAGCGGCAGTACGCCATGACGCCACATATCATATAAGGAGAACAATGATGCTGGATGTTCGGGATCTGACAAAAACATACCGCAAAACCGTGGCCTGCGACCATGTGAGCTTTCATCTCGATCCGGGCAGCGTAACGGTTCTGCTCGGGCCGAACGGAGCCGGAAAGAGCACGGTCATCAAGTCGGCCATCGGCTTTCTGCGCTATACCGGGAGCATTACGGTGGGAGGCTACCCAAACAAAAGCGTGGAGGCGCGACGGATTCTGGGCTACATTCCCGAAATCCCCTCGCTCTACCCGAATCTTACGGTATCCGAGCATATGGAGTTCATCGCGCGGGCCTATAAGCTGACCGGCTACAAGCCCGACATTGAGGCGCTGTTTGACCGCTTTGAGCTGAGCGACAAGCGGCGCAAATATGGCGATGAGCTTTCCAAGGGGATGCAGCAAAAGCTGAATATCTGCCTGGGGCTTTTGCCCCGTCCCCGCATGCTGCTGCTCGACGAGCCGATGATCGGGCTGGATCCGCACGCCATTAAGGAGCTGAAAAGTCTGATCGTGGAGCTGCGGGAGCAGGGCTGCACCATTCTGGTCAGCACGCATATGATTGACAGTGTAGATATGCTGTGGGACCGCGCCATCATCATGCAGAGCGGAACCGTGCGGGCCAATCTGACAAAGGGTGAGCTGGATGCGCAGGGGGAGACGCTGGAGGAGCTGTTTTTCGGCGTAACCGAGGGAATTGCTCCAGACGAAGCCGAACCCGCCGCGGGCCTTGACAACGGCGCCGCCGAGTGCGGTGCTGCGAAGGGCGCATCCGGCAGCGCGGAGGAAAGCGGCGGAGGGCCCGGCGGCCATTCCGGCGCCTCCAAGGATTCCTCTGCCGGCGCCTCAAACGGCGAAAAGGACGCCTAAGCGCGGGAGGAGTTGTGATGAAGCTGTTTCTGTACTATTCCTTTTGCTCGGCAAAGAATCAGATCAAAAAGCTGTTCCGCTCCTGGGTGGCGATCTTCTTTGCGGTCTGCCTGCTGTTCGGGTTGGTTGTCGGCGTAGGCGCCGGCCTGCTGTCCTCCTTCCTCGACGACGAGCCGGGGCTTGAGGAGCCGGAGGACCCGGCAATAGAAGAACCGGCACCCGAGGACCCGGCGCTGACCGAGGAGCAGGTGCTGGCCGCAGCCGAGCTGATTGCCGCCGGTGTGGTATTGGCCATTCTGTTCTTTCACGTGATTCTTGCCGACAAAAACGGTTCCGCCATCTTTCTCATGCCGGACGTCAACCTGCTGTTTGCCTCTCCGATGAAGCCGCAGTCGGTGCTGCTCTTCCGGCTCATGTCCCAGATTCTGGTCACGCTGTTCGCAAGCGTCTATCTCATCTTTCAGCTCCCCAACCTTGTGTTCAATCTGGGGCTGCCGCTGTCGGCCGGTCTGGCGCTGATTCTGGCGTGGGTGCTCGTGCCGGTATACGGCAAGCTCTTCAGCGTGCTGATTTACACCGTGGCCTCCACGCACATCCGTCTCAAAAAATACATTCGCCCGGTGCTTTACACCATCATTCTGCTGTTGGCGGGCGGCTTTTACCTCTATTATCTGTCGCACCCCGGGCAGGGGCTGTTTGAGGTCGCCTGCGGCTTTTTCAACGCGCCCGGCACGCGCTGGATTCCGGTTTACGGCTGGCTCAAGGGGCTTGCCTTCTGGGTGGCCGAGGGAGAGTGGCTCGCGGCCGGAGGCACGCTGCTGCTGCTCGCTGCCGGAGCCGGTGTGCTCGCCTATGTGATCTGGCACATCAAGGCCGATTTTTACGAGGACGCGATGGCAAAATCGCAGGAGACAGCCGAGATGATGGCGGCGGCGCAGAGCGGCGACACGGTCCGGCGCAAAAAGGACCGCAGCGACCGCATTGTGCGGGACGGCCTGAACTACGGCAGCGGGGCGATGATGTTCTTCTGCAAAACGCTTTACAATCGCTTCCGGTTTGCAAAGCTCCGGGTGTTGACCAAGACCACGGTCTTTTATCTCGCCATTGGGGTGGGGCTTTCGCTGCTCCTGCTGCGGGGGGAGCAAAGCAGTTTTGTTGTGGTCGGGATTGCCCTTTGCGCTCTGGTGTTTTTCCGTGCGCTGGGCAATCCGATCGCGGAGGACGTCGGCAAGCCATATTTTGTCATGGTGCCGGCAAGCCCCTATGCAAAGGTCATCTGGTCGCTGCTGGGGGGAAGCGCCTGCTGTGCGATGGATCTGCTTCCCGCGCTGGTGGTCAGCGCGCTGATGCTCCGCGCCTCGCCGGCCGATGTGCTTGGCTGCCTGACGCTGGCGCTCGGGCTGGATTTCTACGTCTCCAACATGATGCTGTTCCTCGAGCTTTCGCTGCCCACTGCCCTGGCAGTCCAGATCCGGCAGGCCATCAGTATGATGCTGTTCCTTGTGCTCGGCATGCTGCCGCTGATTCCTGTGGTGCTGGTGGGGGTGCTGACGCAGTTCTGGCTCCCGCTGCTGCTTGGCGTGGCCGGGCTTGGCTTTGCGGCGCTTGGCGGTGTGTTTTTCGCCTTCAGCCCGCTGTTTCTGATCCGCGGCCGGAAATAGCCCACCGTTGGAGCGCGTTTTGGGGGCGTGTTTTTTGGGGAAAACTTTTTGCAAAAAGTTTTCCCCAACCCCCTTTCAAAAAATCAAACAGGGTTATTGATAATCGCGGACGGTAGACCAAAGCAAGAGCTTTCGTCAGTTTGTGCGCAGCACGTTTCACTTTCTTCAAAGAGTTTGAAGCGGCAAGGCACCGGAATTTTTGCTTTGCAAAAAGTTACCGGGGCGAGGGCGCGCAGCCCTCTCTTGCAAGGCACCGGAGATGCCGGACAACCGCCCGGCGGTTGTTTACAGCTCTTTGGGGAAGCCTTTTGAAAAAGGCTTCCCCAAAGAGCAAGCGCGGCCACTCAGAAGTTCTTGCCGTTCCAGCCCCACACCTCCGAAAAGGTGTAGTTGACATAGATGTGCTCGGCGGGGATGTTCAGCTCCCCGTGCAGCACGTCGCAGATGGTCGCGGTCATGCGCTCGCAGACCGTTGCCTCGGCAGAGCCGAACAGCTCCACCTCCACCATGGCCATTGGGACGTTCCGGTATCCCCGGAACCACATCCGGGCGCTGTCGGTGAACCGGAGCATGAGCCAGTATTCGCTCTTGCCGGGGAAGAGCGAGATGGCCTTTCCCAGCTTTTCCTTGATGGCGGCTTCCTTTTCTTCGCTGACGCGGACATTGGTTTGCGTGTGGATAAAGGGCATAGGGAATCCTCTCTTTACGTTTTTTCGGAGAACCGCCGCGCGGGGAATCGGCCGGCCGGAGCGGCAGCCTCCGTAGCAGCTTCATTATAGCACGAATGCAGAAGAATGTCAATCTTCTGCGGCCGGAAATTAAATTTTTTCGCACGAAACTGTTGACATTTTCCATCAATGCTGGTATAATTAAAAAATATTTATTCGACCGTCACCGGGCCGGGGCGCCCGGTATTCACCTGTTGTTGAGAAAAGGAGGAGGAACATTGGGTTTACTGATTGAGGAGCTGGACTTTCTGCGGGAAATCAATTTGCTGACCGTCATTCTGCGCCTGGTTCTCGCGGTGGTGTGCGGCGGTTTGGTGGGCATGGAGCGCGAGGTGCACGGCCGTGCCGCCGGACTGCGCACGCACATGATGGTTTCGGTAGGCGCCGCTCTGACCACGCTCATCGGCGTGTTCAGCCTTGAAATTCTCGAGGTCACCTGGGCAGACCCGATGCGGATCGGCGCACAGGTCATCAGCGGCATCGGCTTTCTCGGCGCGGGTACCATTCTGCTCAAAAAAGGCAACTCTCAGATCACGGGGCTGACCACTGCGGCGGGGCTTTGGGTCACTGCGGTGATCGGTCTGGCGGTGGGAGCCGGCTTCTATGAGGGAGCGATTCTCACGGCATTGCTCGCCATGCTCATTTTCACGCTGATCGCAAAGCTGGAGTTTGTGATGAACAGCAAGCGGCAGCGGCTGTTTGTCTACATCGAGATCGACGATGTGAAGATTGTCAGCGTGTTTGCCGACCGCCTGAGTGAGGAGCTGGCCGCGGTGGAGATTCAGGTCACACCCCCCCGCAGCGGCACCGCCGGGAACGTTGGCGTGGAGGCGCTGATCCGCATTCCCAAAAAGGGCTCCATCACCGAAAAGCTCCACAAGCTGCAATCGCTCGACCATGTTGTTTTTGCACTGCAGCTCTGAAGCTTTCCGCTATTATTGCCAAACGGATAGAATTTTTTGAATTTTTTTTGCTTTTTCTCTTGACACCGCAAATGTTTCGTGATATGATATAAGTAACTCGTATCACTACATATTGAGGGGGAACAAGAAAGTGGAAAAAAGCAAATCCAGAAGCCTGAAGGTTGCCGCCAATCTGATTTTTGTCATTGGTTTGTGCGTGTGTATGCTGGGGGCAATTGCCTATCTCGTTCTGCATGAGCTGGAGATTGAAATGCCCTTCATCGGCGCGTTCCAGTGGGAGCATCTCTACTATGTTGCGGCACTGCTCGGCGTGATCATTGTGATTGCTTTGATCTTCCGCATTGCCGGCAATGTTGCTGCCAGAAAAGAGGCGCGTGCAGATGAGGTGGAAGTGGAGATCAACGAAGCGCCCGAGGCGCTGGAGGATGACAAGGATCAGGCCGTGGTTGAAGTGGAGGCCGATGTGGTGGAGCAGGGAGACGATGCGGAGCCGGACAATGCCGTTGCCGCCGCTGTTCCCGCCAAGTTCAGCATTGCCGATGTGCTGAAGGGCAAGGCCATTCCCGAGGAGACCAAGCAGAAGATTGTTGCCACCGTCAAGAAAAACGCACCGGTGATTGTTGCCGTTGCCGCAACGCTGACGGTATCGGCGATGGTAGGAAAGCTGGCCAAGGAAAAGAGAAAGGCCAAGATCCGCAAAAACATCCTCGATCTGTTGTACTGAATACATCCATGACGCTTGCGCCGGAAGCGGCGGATTGGCGTTTGAAAATGCCGGGGCGGCTGTCCCGGCATTTTTCATGCACTGCATAGCGATCATTTAAGGCAACACCGCACAATTCTGACTGTGCAAATCTGCCGTCAGATTTTTCGTCAAACAAACCAAATTGACGCAGGCAATAGTGGATCTATTGACAAGGAGATTTGTGCAGTTTGGCGAAAAAGA
>CALXUY010000017.1 GCA_944391805.1 uncultured Clostridia bacterium | reverse complement strand
AGCTGTGTTTCTTCTGCAAATAGGTTGACCTGTTTCATGGTTTTCGCCGCCCTTCTCTTGTTTGTTCCCATTATATCATACTTTGCGACTTTATTCAATATCTTCGGGAATTTTTAGAGGTTCCCTTATATACGATCTACTATCATAAAGGTGCAAAAGGCTTTACCTCGCCGGAATGGAACGGATATCCAACTGCAACATGGTGAATTTTCCCTTTCGCATTTTCGCCCCCAAAAAAGCGGGAATACTTTTTGGTGTTGATATACTACCGGAACGAACCAACCGGAGTTCTGCTCATACTTGCAGGTCCACACTGGTTGGGAGAGAAAAATACCCGGCAGAGGAAACACTCTGCCGGGCAAATGCATCGGGGCGGTCATTTCCCGTCTGCCGGTTCATTTGCATCGTACGGGAGAACCAGCAGCAGAGCCGCATGCAGCAGAAGAAATCCCAATACCCACCATATTGCCGTTTCCCACGGCCAGCGTTGGCGCCGACTGATCCACATCGCCACCAACAGGAGCAGAAATTCAACACATAAGCTCGCTCCCAAATGCTTCACCTGTATCCTTTTGCCGCAATATGGACACCTGTCCATTGAACGAAATCTTCCATAGCAGTGATATTTACCGGAAAAAGAAATCTGCTCTTTACAAAACGGACATTGGTTCCGCAGAACGATCCACTCCCTGATGCTCATCTGACTCCCCTCCCAAAATCATTTTTGATTGAGTCTGCCAAACAAAACAATCGTATCATCATCAGGAATCCTCCGCAGGAACAATCGGGAAAAACAGCATACAAACAAGACTCATCAAAAAATATGCCATAACGATTGCAACCGTACCAAACCATCCGAATTTCTGAAATCCGCTTGCCGCCAAAATAATGGCCAGTGTCTGCAAAACGACTTCGGTCCCCAGGTATCTCACCCGGATTCTTTTGCCGCAGTGCGGGCAATTTTCCGGATGCCACAGCCGGCCATGATATGTACATTTTCTGTAAAAGCCAATTTGCTTCCCACAAAAAGGACAGGCATTTCGGGTTGAGATCCATTGTTTGGCATTCATATTGTCTTTCCCCTTCATTTTGATAATTCTGCGGGCTGCATGAACGCAAACCCTTCTAAAATTTATCCATCTCCGGAAGATGATATTGAAACAGGTTGCAGGAAATTCCGGATTTGTCTCTTTACGGGCGTAATAAACCGAATATGTCGCATTTTGGCAGATTTTGTTTTGCTATTCGTTGCCATACGGTTCCACTTTATTCTGGATTTCTATTGACAATCTGCCTCAAATATGCTATCATATGAATAACATTACCACATGGAGGGATATGATGAAAAAACTGGTTTTCCTGATTCTGACAGCATTTTTGCTACTTTCTGCCCTGACCGCCTGCAGCACCGACCCCCAAGCTCCGGCCGCCACCGACGGCGGAGAGCCGACCGCCGCTCCCTCATCCTCCGGCGACTTTCAAACCACCGGGACTCCCGAGCCTGACGACCCGCCCGAAAGCCCGGTTTCGGACTTTGAGTATCAGCTCAACAACGACGGCGGCATTACCATTACAAAATACATCGGCAACGATGCGAACGTCGTGGTGCCTGCATTTATCGAGGAGAAGCCGGTAACGGAGATCGGAACATTTGCATTTGGTCGATATGCAGAGGTGGATGCCAATCGCACCTTGATTTCCGTAAAATTACCGGATACGGTCATTCACATTGGCAATGATGTTTTTATCTGGTGTACAGCACTTGAAACCGTGCAGCTTCCCGAAAACCTGCAATCGATTGGCTTTTCTGCATTTTCGCAGTGTTACTCACTTTCTTCCATCGAACTACCGGATACCCTGACGTCTATGGGTAATAGCGTGTTTTTTGAATGCAAAGCTCTAAAATCCATCCGGATTCCCAAGCAAATAAAAGTAATTGAAAATTTTTCATTTTGTGAATCCGGATTGGAAACGGTTGTATTCGAAGAAGGGCTGGAGGTGATTGGAAAACGTGCGTTTTTCTGGACCAACCTCAAGGAGATAGTGCTGCCATCCAGTGTCAAAGAGGTCGGAGAATGGGCGTTTATCATCTGCGGACAACTGGAACGGATTGTACTGAACGATGGTTTGCTTTCAATTGGTCCCGGGGCTTTTAGCGGAACCGCGCTGAAAGAGGTCATCATTCCACAGACTGTACAAACGGTTGACGAATCGGTTTTTTACGACTGCAAATCATTAACCGCTGTCCGCTTTGAAGGAAACGCACCCGAAACTTATTTATCCGAGGATTCTCTGCCCGATAAAAACTTATATACGATCTACTATCATAAAGGTGCAAAAGGCTTTACCTCGCCGGAATGGAACGGATATCCAACCGAAGTCTGGTGATGTTCGCACCACTCCGGAGGTGCGCCACCTGATGGTTCATCGTCCGGCAAGGATTTCCCTGCCGGGCAAAGCTGTCAAATCCGGCGTTTTGTTATCTTGTCATGACGTGATACCAGTTGGGGCAGATCCATTGCACAAACTCGGCAGGATTCTCCTCTGACACAACACAGGTGGGCCTGCAATCTTTGGAATACACAACGGAATATGGCCCGAGATAGGTTGTAAAAGCCACCTGTGTCCGGGTCACGTAAATGTACGCGAATGAAGAATATCCACGTGAGTCTGGCGGCAGTGCCTCCTTCACAGCTTCAAAGCAGGTCCTCATTTCTTCATTCATGTCTTCCAAAAGCGTAATATTCTCCTCCTGGCTTTCATTATAAAACTGCTTTTCAATCTGGATCTGTTCCCCAGATAACCCGATCCGAACACCGCGCAAGCGGACATCCTCCAGCAGCTCAGGCTGAAACCGATTTCCGAAATATTCGGCCAGGGTTGTAAAATCCCGCCGGTATTTCCAGAAGGACTTCACCTGATAGCGGCTCATGTCATGCATGGATGCCTGAAAATCCCGTACAAAGTGCATGATCGGCAGCACAATCAGCATCAGAATCAGCACAATCGCCACTGTCCACGCCAACAATTTTTTGATTCTTGGCTTCAACATGATTGTCATAAAGGGCTCCTTTCCTGATCATATGGAAGGTCAATACGTCCCAGAAACGGAAACAGAAAACGGTATCAGCGTCACAAAAGGTTTAGGCTGCACCGGAGCCTCTAACTCACTCCAATGCTGCAGGATAAACCACTGTCTGAATTCATACGGTTCCACTTTATACTGGATTTCTATTGACAATCTGCCTCAAATATGCTATCATATGAATAACATTACCACATGGAGGGATATGATGAAAAAACTGGTTTTCCTGATTCTGACAGCATTTTTGTTACTCTCTGCCCTGACCGCCTGCAGCAACGACCCCCAAGCTCCGGCCGCCACCGACGACGGAGAGCCGACCGCCGCTCCCTCATCCTCCGGCAATTCCCAAACTACCGGGACTCCGGAGCCTGACGACCCGCCCGAAAGCCCGGTTTCGGACTTTGAATATCAGCTCAACAGCGACGGCGGCATTACCATTACAAAATACATCGGCAACGATGCGAACGTCGTGGTGCCTGCATTTATCGAGGAGAAGCCGGTAACAAGAATCGGAAACAGCGCTTTCCTGTTGACGCCAATTCAAACCATTGCCCTGCCCGAAACGCTCAATGCGATCGATTACGCCGCCTTTCAATATTGTCAAAGCCTCACCGCTGTCAAGCTGCCTCAGGAGCTGGAATATATGGATGCCTGCGTATTTGCGGAGTGCTCGCAATTAACCAGTATCAACCTGCCGGATTCATTAACCGAAATTCCCTCCTCTTTATTTATGAATTGCACCTCACTGAAACAAATTGATATTCCCGAAGCTGTCACAACAATTCACAGCAATGCATTTCTGAATTGCGCTTCACTGAAACAAATTCGTATTCCCAAAGCCGTAACCATCATTGGGCACAGGGTTTTTGAAGGCACACCGTTGGAAAACGTAGAATTTTTGGAGGGCAGCCAACTGCAAACCATCGGAGAATCGGCTTTTTATGGCACAAACCTGCGGTCCATTCAGATACCTGCCAATGTAACCGAAATTCAATATCAGGCATTTGCAGAATGTAAACAATTGGAGTCTGTTGTATTGCCTGAAAGTGTTGTTTCAATTGGTTCAGCAGCATTCTCAAGCTGTACTGCATTGACTGAAATCGTGATTCCCAAATCCGTAACCAGCATCACCGAAAAAACTTTTGACTTGTGCAGCGCATTGGAAAAAGTAAAATTTGAAGGAGCCATCCCCCAAGATTATGTGTCCTCAGATCCATTTCTTCAGGCAAAGAATGTTCACTATACTGTTTACTATCACGAGGGGGCTGTAAATGACTTTACCTCACCGGAATGGGCCAGATATTCCACCAAAGTCTGGTAAAGCATCTCTTGTCTTTGCGCCGTACGCAAGGTCTTAACCTTGCGTACGGCTTTGTTATCAAATATCGGAAACACTCACACAACGATCTGCAATATCTTCCATCGACATTTTGATGCCGTTATGAATTAACTCAGTTCTGTAACTTTGCTCTTTCATTTTTAAATAAATGGGAAGATCGCAGGTGTTCTGAGGAACAAATGTATGATAGGCTGTATTGGCAATCGATTGCAGTGAATCAAGTAGCTGGACACACCAATTTAGAACAGGATGAGATACTGACAGTTGCTCATCTATACGATCCATCAGATACGATTTCGCTTCCGCACCTATCTTTCCCACAATCGATCCAGAGAAAAACAAAGCTTGGTACCATTCGGCCAACTCTTGTGCTTGCGAAACTCCTGGAATTAAACCAACAAGTGTTGTAAAAAGCTCTTCCATAATCTTACTTAAGAAATTACTAAGAGCATATAACCCCGTTCGCGTATGATATCCGAAAATAATTTCTGCATACGAATATACATCCAGACGATTACTGTCATTGATTGCCCCGGGTATATAATACCCTATAGTACCATTGTCCCGATAGTTAAAATATCGCAATACCTCAATATCTGGGTCATCTTTATGGACAAATATTTTTCTGAAAATATCGTCTTTCATTTTTAATATTTGCAAATCAGTTTTGTCGCTACGCAGGTAATATGTTTTAACATAGTGCGCTACCCCGTGCGGGTCCAATCGGTACAAATATGCAAGTTCATTGTTGTCAAAGTCCTGTACTGCATTCTGGTTTGCACGATTAAGGAAAGCCGCATGAATGGTTTGATCATAGCTTGTCATATCCCGTTCTACACTTTTCCATACTTTTCCGTTTGGAAACGTTGCTTTGAAAAAGTCGTAGCCATTCTGAATCTCTTTCCGAACCGTTACCACCTCTCTGGAATCCACATGTACTATGCAAGTGGAACTGACCTGACTGTTATCAACAGGAACAGCTGTGATAGTTGCGGTTCCATCCGAAACTCCTGTAACAACGCCGGTACCGGTTGTCACCGTTGCAATAGAGCTCTTATTGCTCGACCATTTGACCGAACGATTGGTCGCATTGCTTGGGAAAATATTCGCGTTGAGCTGTTTGTTCTCTCCTGCCCGAATCGTTAAAGATGCCGGTTTTACACAGATGCCATTTACCCGAACTGGCGATGTCACCTTTACAATACAAGTACCCGTTACTCCACTCCCATCCTGCGCCGTTGCAGTGATCGTAGCGGAACCAACATTTTGAGCCATCACTAGCCCAGTATTTGGAACAACTGTTGCAACCTTTATATTACTGCTGCTCCAAACGACCGTTTGATTCGCTGCATAGGTCGGGTATACTGTACAACTCAAATAACTTGACTTTCCTTCTATCAAGGTTAAACTGCTTTTACTGACCGTAATCATTCTGACCAATGCATCCCCGGTTACCGCTACCTGACAGCACCCGCACTTGCCACTGCCGTCGTTGGCCGTTGCCGTGATGATGGCCGAGCCCTTGGACACCGCCGTCACCCGTCCGCTGCTGCTGACGGTGGCAACACCGGTATTGCTGCTGCACCATGTCACGCTCTTTTTTGTCGCGTTCACCGGGCAGACCACCGCCGACAGCAGATAACTGCTCCCGGTTTCCATTGAGAGGCTGCCCGGTACCAGCTCCACGCTCTCCACCGGAATGGCGCTCTTCACCAGAACCGTCATGCAGTCGCGGCAGCCGCTGCCGTCAATTGCCGTCGCCCAAATGGTCACTGTACCGGCTGCCCGCGCGTAAATATACCCGCTCGAGGCGTTCACTGACGCCACATTTGGATTTTCGCTCCACCAGCGCACGCTCCGGCAGCTCGCATTCAACGGGCAGGCCTCCGCTCGCGCGCCGTAGTACCACTTCCCCGCCTGCAGCGTTACGCTGCCGGGGGTGACGCGCACAGAATTCACGCAAATCATCTTTTCTCCTCCTTAATTATACCATATCTTTTCAGTTTTTGCAACTCAAAACATATAATTGATAATGATTTTTTCATTTTTTACCAGATCCACATTGAAGGTAACCTCCCTGCCATCGTCGTCGGCGATGGGATGGCACTGCTTACCGTACTGCCAGATGGCAATTTCGCCTCTGGTCATGCCGGAGGGCGCGTAGGGCTTCCAGTGATCGGGATGAATGAGATGCGTGGTGGTCACGCGGTCGTACTCCGCGAGGCTGGGTGCAACCGCCCAGATCAGGCACTTGCGGAACAGCTCCCGGTTGGACTGCACCCCGCGGCTGAATTCACGGTCAAAGCTGTATTTCGCATCGGTATTTGCGCGGAAGCCTGGCGTGTAGCCCACATCCAGCATCCCCTGCGCATAGCCCTGCATAAAATCTCGGCTGACTGTCGCATTTTCGTCGATCTCCAGAAAGATTGCGGTTTTCTCTGGAATTCCGAGTGCAAAAGCAATCGTGTCGATCTGCTTGGCAACCAGCTTACCCTGTTCCTCGGTTTTCATCGGCTCCTCGGAACGGTAAATGGCCGCGATTTTGCAGCCCTGCCGGTGCAGGAAATCGACTTCCTCCCGGGTCAGGCTGTTCTCGCCTACCAAATTTCTCCCCCAGAAGTTGGGATATAGCTTGTTTCTCGTCACCCACTCAAACGAGCGGAGATTGTTTTGAAGAAGGTCGTTTGCCTGCATTGCGGAATCCACTCCGAACAACAGGCGGCCGGTTGCGGAGGGAGTCTCCGCCCGGGATTCTGACGGCTGATTCTCCGTCACCTGATTTTGATTCATCGCTTTCAGATAAGCGTCTCTGCATGCCATTTTTGTATGCTTCCTTTCTTGTGATAAAATTTTATTTTCCGCGGTCGCGCCGGGCGGGGCAGCACCCCTGCGCGGGAGCCTGCGGGCGGAGCAAATTCGTTTTTTCTTTTATCCGTCACCTTGCGCTCCTTCCCTTGTGACCGCACCATAATCCTACCACATATCCCTGACAAAAACCGTCAGTAATGAAAAAAATTTTTCCCCCGCGCGCAAAGCAAAATCCCCCGAGTGGCAGAGACGTTCCGCCGCTCGGGGGCTGCATGGTTTGAATTTCAAGCCGACAAACCGTTTCCTCCAAAACGGATTTACGGCTGGTCTGATTGGTTTTCGTCCGGTGGGCGACATACTCCGCCGGCAGCGAGATCACCCGTCGTGCCTGAAACGTCCCGGTTGGGTTCCTCATCCTCGCCCGGGAGTGCGCCATGAACGTGAGCGCCCGCGGGCTTCCCCCGGGAGCGCGGCGGGGTGCCACAGTATTTCTCAAACGCGCGGTAAAAAGCGGAAGGGTCGCGATAGCCGACCGCCGCGGCGATGTCGGAAATCTTCAGATCGGTATTCTGAATCAGCCAGTCCGCGTGCTCCATACGCACCGATGTGAGATACCGGTAAACCGAAATGTGATAATGCCTGCGGAACAGGCGGGCAAGGTAATCGTGCTGATAGCCGAACTGCCGGCTGAGCGCGGGCAGGGTGATGGGGGTGGCATACTCGGCGTCGATGTACCGCCGCACCATGGAGAGCAGCTCGGGGGTATTGCTGTATTCCGGCGCGCTCTGCATCAGCTCGCTGAAAATGCGGAACATGTGGGAATTGAGCAGAAACTGGTTGGCCGTGTGCCGGCTGTACGCGCTGGAAATGGCCTGCAAAATCGGCTGAATCTGCTTCATCTCATATCTGCCTGAAAGCGCCAGACCCGGCCCCTCCCCGGCATAGCTTCCCCCGTAAAACTCCACGTAAAAATAGACCGGCGGTGTGTCCGCAATCGGCACTCCCTCCTGCAAAAGCCCATCCCGCTGGATGTAATATTCCCCGGGATGCAACTCCACAGTCTGCCGGTTCTCCCGAAAGCGCAGCACGCCCCGCATCATCAAAATCAGCACGCTGTAGCCATATATGCGGGTGGTATGCACCTCGCCCGGGGCAAATTGCTTCATGGCCGCGTGGCACAGCCGCATCACGGAGTCGGTTTGCAGAACCATCGCTCTCTCCTTTCCCGTCGTTCGTCGTTCGGACGCAGACCCCTGCCCGGAGCGGGTCTGCGCAGCCGGACAAATCCTTGTGATTATATTGTAACGCGCCAGCCCGGTTTTGTCAACACAAAAAGTCGGTTTTTACAAGATTGATTTCGGTTATGACAATTGCAAAAAGGCCGATAAACTGTTATAATTGAGAAAAAACCGAAAGGAACCCGAAACAATGCCTGCAAAATACACCTTTTTCACCACACACGAGCTCAAGCCGCAGGGCTGGCTCCTCCGGCAGCTCCGGCTGCAGGCTGACGGCCTGTGCGGCAACCTCGACAAGGTATGGCCGGACGTGCGGGACAGCGCCTGGTTCGGAGGCGACCGCGATGGTTGGGAGCGTGTGCCCTATTGGCTGGACGGTTTTATTCCGCTGGCCTATCTGCTGGAGGACGCGGACATGATTGCCCGGGCCAAGCGTGCCGTCGACCGTATTCTCGACCGCCAGGAGCCGGACGGCTGGATCTGCCCGGTGTCCCTCGAACAGCGCAAGGACTACGATCTCTGGGCCGCGCTGCTTCTTGGCAAGGTGCTGGTGCGCTACTATGAATGCACCCGGGACGAGCGGGTGCTGCACGCGCTGCGCCGCATGATGAAAAACCTGTATGAGCAGCTTTATACGGGGCGCGTCAAACTCGACCGCTGGGGCTCCTACCGCTGGTTTGAGGGCTTTGACGCGCTGCGCCTGCTCTGGGAAACCGGGCCGGAGGATTGGATCCGGCAGCTTGCCCTTCTGCTCGAGCGGGACGGTGTGGACTACCGCATGGCCGAGCCGCTCTGGGAGCGCCCGCTGAACAAGTGGAGCTTCGGCACACACATCGTCAACATCTGCCAGATGCTCAAATCCGAGGTGCTTTCCTGTGACCTGCTCGGACGCGGGGAAAGCGGACAGGCCGAGCATTTTTACCGCAAGCTGAAGCAATACAACGGCACCGCCGTGGGCACCTTCACCGGGGATGAGTGCCTGTCGGGCATCAGCCCCACACAGGGAACCGAGCTGTGCGCCGTGGTGGAGCTGATGGATTCGATGGAGCGGCTCTACGCCTACACCGGCGATCCGGTCTGGGCCGAGCGGCTCGAGCGGGTGGCCTTCAATGCGCTTCCCGCCACCATCACCGAGGACATGTGGGCACACCAGTATGTGCAGATGGTCAATCAGATCGACTGCACCCCCTTCCCGGGCAAATCCTATTTCCGCACCAACAACAGCGAGGCGCACCGCTATGGGCTGGAGCCGAATTTCGGCTGCTGCACGGCCAATTTCGGGCAGGGCTGGCCCAAGCTGGCGCTCACGGCCTTCCTTCGCGCCGGAGACGGCGTGGTCAGCGCCGTGCCTTTGCCCTCCTCTTTGCGCACCGAGTGGAAGGGGACTCCCGTTTGCGTCACCCTGACCACCGACTATCCCTTCCGCAACCGCCTGCACTACCGTGTGGAGGCAGGGGAGGACACCGACATGAAGCTGCGCGTCCGCATTCCCTCCTTTGCCCGGGCGCTCCGGGTCAACGGCTCGTCTCACGCCAGACGCGCCGAGCTGATCTTTGACGGCTTCCGCAAGGGCGTCAACGAAATTGAGATTTCCTTTGAAACCGAAGCGGTGCTGGAGGGCAGGCCGCACGGTCTGCGCTGTCTGCGCCGCGGCTCGCTGATCTTCTCCTTCCCGATTGAGGCCGAATGCACGCGGGTGGAGTACACAAAGAAGGATGTGGAGCGCAAATACCCCTATTGCGATTATGACTACAAAGGAATTTCGGATTGGAACGTCGCCTTTGCCGGAAAGGACTTCCTTGTGGAGGAATGCGGGATTGCGGACATCCCGTTTTCCGAAAGTCAGCCGCCGCTGCGCATCCGTGCCGCGCTCTGCCACATCGATTGGGGGCTTGCCGACGGTTACGAAACGGTCTGCTCGCCGGTCCCCGGCAACCGAAAGCCGCTGGATAAACCGGCCGAGCGCTTCCTGATCCCCTACGGCTGCACCCGCCTGCGTATGACCGAGCTTCCGCTGGTCTGACTCGGGCATGTTTTGGAGGCACGTTTTGTGGACGCGTTTTGGGGGCGTGTTTTGTGGGGAAAACTTTTTGCAAAAAGTTTTCCCCACACCTCTTTCAAAAACCTTCAAAAAAGGGCTATTGATAACCGCTTACAAGGCGGACAACCAGTGCCGACTGCAAAATTCCGTGCGTCGCGCTCTGCGGCGCTGTGGTTGATGGGGCGCACTCTTGAGAAAACTTCTTGCAAAATGTTTTCCCCACACCCCTTTCAAAAAACTTCAAAAAAGGGTTAAGGATTATTTGTAACCGGTTTACAAGACGGACAACCCTCTGCAATAACAAAACTTCTGTAGCGTGCTCTGCAAAGGACGCGCTATGCGAGTTACTGTGCGAACCGTGGCTCTACGAATCACCACGCCATTTATCATAATGTGCTCTATCATTCAGGAACTTATGTGATGCATCCCGCCGCCGGGATTCCCAGCATCGGTCGCCGCACATGCTCTGCGGGAGGCGCAGTCTGTGATGCGCGTTCTATGGGCGTGAGTGTGAGAAAACAGTTTTTTGAAAAATTTTTTCCACACCCCTTTCATAAACTTTGATGAGAGGGTGCGACAAAATCCGAAAACCGGCGCCCACTCCTCGGACTGCGCCTCACCGGAAAAATCCGACGACTGATAAAAGTCGGAAGCACCGCCTGCCTCGGTTTCCCATCGACTGTCCGTCAAAAGCGAAACAATGTAACCCTTCTCTCCCATTGCCCGGAACTTTTGTGACGCATTCCGCCGCCGGGTTCCCCGGAATCGATCGACTGACGCACGCCCCGACAGCCGCGCCTCCGGCAGACCCCGGTATTCCCGCGCTTTCCGGCTTTTTCTCCGGTCACACCGCCGTTCCCGCCGCAGACACTCTATGAAATGCGTTTTGTGTGACGCGCTCTATGCGGAAAACCGAAACGGTTTTCCCTGCATTCCTTTCAAAACCATCATCAAAAAGGCAAAAGCCGGAGCAAGACGTTTGTGGTCGATTCAATGCGCCTGCGGTTTTCCATCACAACAGCAACCGCTTTTTTCTTCATTTCACATGCGCAGCAATGCTCAAATCTCGTGGAAAGCATGTTTCGTCGCTGCAACAGCTTTTCTCCCATTTCTCTGTCAAAAAAGGAGGCACACAAATGAACATTCTGGTCAGCTCCTGTCTGCTTGGAATCCCCTGCCGGTACGACGGCCAGAGCAAACCGTGCGAGGCGGTGCGCAGGCTTGCCGGACGTCACCGGCTGATTCCGGTCTGCCCCGAGGTGTTGGGCGGCCTGCCCACTCCGCGCGAGCCGTCCGAGATCCGACCGGACGGCCGGGTATACAGCCGTACCGGGCAGGATGTGAGCGAGGCCTATCTTGCCGGGGCGCGGGAAGCGCTGCGGATTGCCCGGCTGCACGGCTGTTCGTTGGCAATTCTGAAGGAAAAAAGCCCCTCCTGCGGCTGCGGCCGCATTTACGACGGCAGTTTTACCCGCACACTGACGGCCGGTGACGGCATCTGCACCGCTCTGCTCCGCCGGAACGGCATCCGCGTCATCGGCGAGAGCAGCAAGGAGCTGGAGGATCTGTTTACCTGTGTATCGGATTCGTTTTAGATGCTGAACAAAACCATCGGGGGATGTATTTTGGCTGAACGTCATACATCCCCCGATATTTGGGAGCGGCAGAAACCGGATTCGTTCTTTGCAGCCGATTTTTTCGGCGGACTCTGCAACAATCAATCGCTGGACAGGGAACGGTGTATGACGATCGGATATATCATAGTCGTGACCCGAAAGGCAATCGCAAATATCATACGACAACCACCATACAAGAACGCCAGCCTGATGAAATGAATCAAGCTGGCGTTTTTGTTTTCTCACACATTTTTCTGTGCCAGACCGCAGATCATATCAACGGTTCCGAACGCTGCTCATACGGCGCGCCGCCCTTCACCGGAAGTTCCCTCCACAGCCTGCATCCCTCTGCATAACCTTGGCAAATGCTGCGCAACCTAACAAAAAGAGGTGATTCTGGGATGAAGGTTCTTCTGTTCACCGATCGGATGCAGAGCGGCGGAGCCGAAACGCACATTGCCGCGCTGGCCCGGGGACTGCGGGAAACCGGTGTGCAGGCGGCGGTGGCGTCGGAAGGCGGAAAAATGGCGGATGCATTGGAGCGGGAAGGCATTGCGCAATACCGCATCCCCTCCATCGGGCGCTCGCCGGCACAGATGCTCGCCTGCCGCCGCGCGGTACGGCGCATTGCCGAGGATGGAGGCTTTACCGTTCTGCACGCGCATGCGCGCCTGCCTGCTCTGGCCATCCGCGGATGCAGGAGCTGGAGGGGAGCGCCCGCTCCCGTCGTCACGGTGCATGCGGCCTTCCGGGCTTTTCCCGCGCTTTCCCGCATGTGCTACTGGGGGGAGAAAACCATTGCCGTGAGCGAGGATCTGCGCGCCGACGTATGCGATCGCTTCGGCGTGCCGGCAGAGGTTGTATCCGTGATTCCAAACGGCGTCGACTGCCGCAGCTTTTCCCCTCCGCCGCATGACCCGCCACCCCGCACAATTCTGTTTGCCAGCCGTCTGGACAACGACTGTTCGCTGGGAGCCGAGCTGCTCTGCCGTCTGGCCCCAACGCTGGCAGAGCGATTTCCCGGCCTGCAAATCACGATTGCGGGGGGAGGCAGTGCACTGGAACGCCTGCGCGGGCTGGCAAAAAACAATCCCTGTGTGCGTTTTGCCGGATATGTGAGCGACATGCCCCGGCTGTACCGGAGCCACCGGATATTTGTCGGCGTCTCCCGCGCGGCAATCGAGGCGGCCGCCTGCGGCTGCGCCGTTGTGCTGTGCGGCAACGAGGGCTATGCGGGGCTGATGACTCCGCAAAATCCCATTCCTTCCCTGAGCAATTTCACCTGCCGTGGGGAAAGCCTGCCTGACGCCGACGCCCTGGAGGCGGACCTCTGCCGCCTGCTTGCGGATGACGACCTGCGCCTCCGCATCTCCGTGTCCAACCGCGACTGGATGCTGCGGGAATATGACGCCGGCCGGATGGTTGACCGCACACTTCGCTTTTACCGTTCCCTGCCCCAAGGTGTGTAAGCTGCGCTGTGCTGCGTGATTTGTAGGGTTCGGTCTGTGTCCCCCTTTTCAAAAACCTTCAAAAAAGGGGGCGTATGGGCTTTTTTCCATAAGAAAATCCTGCGTAATTCCGACTGTGCACCACCTGCGGCTCTCCGCGCGTCAGATGTTTCGTGAGGCAAACAAATTTATCCGGTGCCTGTGTCCGCGGAGGAGGCAAACCGCCGCGGTATCGAACACCCTCTGGCGCCTGCTTGCAGGCTTTGACCTGACCGGGACATCCGGAATGATATCCAACTTCACTCTTACCCAAATCTGCCTTATTGAAAGTTTTTTGAGGATTGTTAAGGAACTTTTTTTCAAAAAAGTTCCTTAACCAGAGTTTGGGACAGCGTCCCAAGGTCTTTATGTAAATAGCTGCCGGCAGCAGACTGCCGGAGAGAGGAGAAAAACATGCATTCCAGTGAGCAATCCGTCGCGCAGGATTCCACGCAAGCGCAAGCCGGAAAACAGCGTTCAAGCCACGCCTCGCGCCTGCTTCTACTGCTGCGCAGGCTTGTGGGAGCCAGACCCGGAACGGTCTGCATCGGCGGCTATGCCGGCTGCGGAAACATCGGAGACGACGCCATCCTGCAGGGCTTTCTCGCGCGCGTGACAAGCGAGGGAATGCCCCGTGTGGTTCGCCGCGGTGCGGACGCCTTCCCGCAGGACTCATACCGGACCGCCTGTCATTCGTCCGGCAGCAAGCCTTTGTCCGGCAATGCTTCGGCAGAACAGCAGTCCTCTCCCGCCTGTGCCTGTACGGATCCCCCGCACGGCCCCAACCTCCTGCGGCGTTTTACGGTTTTCAGCGGCGCGCCGAAACGTGACGCCAGACGCTTTGGTGTGCGCTGTGTCAACCGCAAAAACCCAGTTTCCCTTCTGCTGGCCTTTCTTCGTTCGGAGTATTTTCTCTGCGGGGGAGGATCTCTGCTGCAGAACGCCACCGGTCATCTCTCCCTCTGCTATTATCTCGGCCTGCTGCGCATGGCGCGTCTGTGCGGCTGCCGCACCGCACTGCTTTCCGCCGGAATCGGACCCTTGCATGGGGAGCTTGCACAGCAGGCGGTTGCCCGCGAGCTGAACCACTGTGTGCAGGTCAACCTGCGCGACCACGATTCGCTGCGCTCCCTCTCTGCCCTCGGCGTTCGCCGGGAGCTGCTCAGCCTCTCCCCCGATCCCGCATTTTTTATGCCGACCCCTCCCCCCTCGCGCCTTCCCTTTCTGCTGCGCGAAGCCGGAATTCCGCTTCATACCGGTTATTTCTGCGTCGCGCTGCACGCGCCCTGCGGTTCCTCTCCCGACCTGATGCGGGTCATCAAGGCCTCTCTACGGCACATTGCGGAGGTTCACGGCCTGCTCCCCGTCTTTCTCCTGTTCGACACCAAAGCCGACGGTTACCCCTCCGCACGCATCTCCGAGGCCGTTGGAGGAAGGGTTTTGCACCTGCGCGAGGCCTCGGACGCGGTTGCCGTCATTTCAGGCGCGCGCTTTCTGTTTTCCATGCGCCTGCACGCTCTGATCTTCTCTGTCATTGCCTGTACGCCTGCGCTGGCATTGTCTGTTTCCGCATATGAGACAAAGCTCGCGTCCTTCGCGCGCTCGGCCGGCATTCCGCATCTGCATTCCCCCTCCATCGTCACGCTGGTGGACGAGCTGGAACGGCTGATGACCAACCGTGACAAAATCCGCGCCGTGCTTCCCGATGTACTGGAGGAGCTTTCGTCCGTCCGATAAACCGGGGAGTTGTTCGAGGGGAAACCTGATTGTCAAGCAAGTTTCCCCCCGCCCATTTCAAAAATCTGAAAAAGGGTTTTTATGACCGGTTACGGGCGCACGGTTTTTCGCTTCGTCGATCGTTTTCCGATGCTTTTTTTCACCGCATTCTTTAAGGCAACACCGCACAATTCTGACTGTGCGCCGCCTGCGGCTCTCTGCACGTCAGATTTTTCGTCAAACAAACCAATTCTGAAAGAATTTTTTGACAGCAGGCAATAGTGAATCTTATTGCAACAAGCTACGCTTGTAGGAGATTTGTGCAGTT
>CALXUY010000016.1 GCA_944391805.1 uncultured Clostridia bacterium | reverse complement strand
ACGACAGCTACGAGCTGATCCCGCGGCATCCCGATATGCGGCCTTACCGGATCGCGATCTTCTTCAGCGGTCTGGAGCGCAGCCTTGCCGGCTCGGCCTTCAACATGCGGGTGGACGAGTGCCGCAGTGCCGCCTATGCGCTCAAGGCATACGCGGGAATAGAATACGGAAAGTTTGAGGAGACCAACCTGCGCGACGTGCCGTACGAGGTCTATCTGCGCTACCGGGACAGGCTCCCCGAAAGCTGGCGCAGACGCGCCGAGCACTGGTATACCGAGTTCGACCGGGTACAGCGGGGCGCCGAGGCATGGCGGCGGGGAGACATTGCCGGGTTCGGCAAACTGTGCTTTGAGAGCGGGCGGTCGTCGATCTGCAACTGGGAGACCGGCTCCCCCGAACTGAAGACGCTCTATGAGATCATGACCCGGACCGAAGGAATCTACGGCGGGAGGTTTTCGGGCGCGGGCTTCAAGGGCTGCTGCATGGCGCTGATCGATCCCGCATACGAGAAAAGCATCAAGGAAGCCGTCACACGGGAGTATCTGAAGGCCTTCCCGAAGCTGGAGGGCAGGTACTCGGTACATATCTGTGAGAGCGCGGACGGCGTACATCTCCATGAGAGCGATCACACGGAAGCACGGAGGGAACGCATATGAAATGTCTGATTCTTGCAGCGGGGTATGCAACAAGGCTGTATCCCCTGACCGAAAATTTCCCGAAGCCCCTGCTGACGGTAGGGAGCAAAACCATTCTCGACTGGCTGGTAGACGACATCGACACGGCAAACGAGGTGGATGAATACGTGGTGATCTCCAACCACAAATACGCGCGGCACTTTACGGACTGGGCAAGGACCAAGCCGCAGAGGATCACGGTCGTCGATGACGGGACCTCCTCCAACGAGACCCGGCTGGGCGCGGTCAGGGACATTCAGTTTGCGATGGACCGGCTTGGGCTTGCGGACGACCTGCAGGTGATCGCGGGGGACAATCTGCTGGATTTCAGCCTGACAAGATTCATCGCGTACGCAAAAGAAAAAGGAACCTCCTGCGTCATGCGGTACTGGGAGCCGGACGACCGGAAGCTACTTGGCTGCGGCGTGGTGACAATCGACGAAAACGACAGAATTCTGAATATGACCGAAAAATCCCCCGCGCCGGCAACGCACTGGTGCTGCCCTCCGTTTTATTATTACACAAAGGAGGACGCGGGGCTGGTACAGGCCGGAATGGACGCCGGCTGCGGCACCGACGCGCCCGGCAGCTTCCTTGCCTGGCTTTGCACCCAAACCCCCGTTCACGCCATGGAGATGCCCGGAAAGCGCTATGACATCGGCAGCCTCGAAAGCTACGAACAGGTGAAGGCAACGTACAGGGGCATCTGCGGCTGACATGCGGATCCGGTCAGCCGCGAGAACTGGTTTGTTTCATAAACACTGTTTGATTTTGGGGTTACAATTTAATAATACCGCCCCTGCGGCGCAGCTTCCTTTCACTGATAAAACAATAGCGGCTGTTCCATACCTTTGCCGTATGGTTCAACCGCTTTTTTATTGGTTCATGACGCATCCCCTGAAGGCGAATCCGGCATCCGATTTCCTTCATTTTTTCCGACGAACAGCTTCGAATGGTTCAGGGTACTGTCAATAGTTTTGGTACTGTCAAGTATTTTTCGCAAATTTGTCTCTGAGAAAATGAAGTAATGCGTCGGGGAAGCCCGGCGTGGAAGCTGCCCGGAAGAAGGAATCAGACGTCGTGGAATAGCTCCGCACCATGAAACTGACGGCAGCAGCCAAAAAAAGTCGAAGACGGCATAGAGGAACCCTTGACCTATATGGATTTCCCATCGCAGCACTGAATGAAGATCCGTACGAACACTTAAAATGCAATGTCAGTTTGTTGCTTAAAATTCAAAATTTTCTGCCATTTAGGCTGTTTTGGGGCTGCTTGGGGTGCGCTCACAAGTACCAGCCGCCTATTCAAACTCTATTTCCGTGCAAACCGGATAATGATCGGAGAGGTATATGCCATCTTCAGGGTTGTCTGAAACCGCATATGCGCCGGAGGCTTTTCCGTCGGTAAAAATATAATCAATTTTGTATGCCCCGGAAAGTTTTCCAAAATTGTGGAAGGTCTGTGAAATACCGCTCGTTGCATCTCTGAAGGTTCTGGAAGCCAGTGCGGTGGCAATTGACATTTCCGGGGAGCCCGGAGCTGCATTCATATCTCCGGTCAGAATGACTCCTCCGCGACAAAACGCCTCCCTTTGTACGATCTGTGTCATCCCCAGCATTCTTGCCTGTTCGCCCATATGGTCCAGATGCGTATTGAAAAAATGCACGGTTTGATCCATTCCCTGCGGGCTAAGCTCCGCATGTATTGCAATTCGCGGGAACGGACTCTGGTCACTCCCGACATAACGGCTCCCCGGCACGGCCGGTTCAGAGGAAAGCCAGAAGGTTTCAAAGGAAATCAGTTCAAACAAATCCCTGCGATATGCCAGACAAACCGACTCTCCCCGATAATGCCGGTTGCGCCCGGCACCCAGAATCACATACATGTCTGATAGCTGTTCTCTCAAAAAGAGCTTTATCCGGTCTGTTGCCTCCTGAAAGCCGATCAGATCCGGAGTCTCACTCCGGATCATCCGGATGATCTTCTCTCCCCGATTTGAAAAATTGTTTATTCCATCCTCACCCCCATCCACGCGGAGATTGAAGGACATCACCTTGATTTTCATAGAAAAAACCCCTCCAATTGCTCGAGGATACCACCGAGAAGGCGATATCCTCGAGCTTTATTTCAATTGACTTGCCTTATGCGGCGGGCCGGATGACAATCGCCCCATCGACAATTTCAAAGGTCAGATCGGCATAGTATGCCTCAAGCAGCTCAACCGCCTCGGCAACAGTGGCGACCAGGCCCTGCTCCTCTGCACCGATGGTTCCGGCCTGATTGCCGTTGAGATATTTGTTGCCGGTAGACGTGCCGGTTACACCGTCATTGACGGCGCCGATCAACACCCCGTTCGAGCCTCCGCTGACAATACCAAAGCCATAGCAATCGGTGATGGTATATGCGTTGGGCTTTCCGATCAAGTTGCCGGAGCTGCTCCCTATGCTGGTAATTGCACCGATATTCGCACAATGGTCCAACGTAACGTTGACTGCCCAGCCGACAAAGCCGCCGGCGTGATCACCGGATTCCAGCATCGTCACATCTGCCGCATTCACACATCCGCTGCAGGTCAGCATGCCGGTGATGCTGCCAACGATGCCGCCAATGGTTCCCCTCGCTTCAATGCTGCCATAGTTGACGCAGTTGGTCATTGTGGAGCCGGTTCCATCCTTTTGCCCCAGCAGCCCGCCTGCCTTGATATTGTTGGCTGCGCCGCTTTTGATGGTGCCATAGTTGGCGCAATTGAGATAGGTCCCCGGACGGCGATCCTGACCGCAGAACCCTCCGGCAGTTCCGTTTGCATTCGATGCGGTAACCGTGCCGTAGTTTGCGCAATTTTCAAAATACATCGCAGCGGCGGTATCCACTGTATCATGTGCCACAAATCCGCCCGCGTTTTGTGCCCCGGAGATATCTGCATAGTTGATACAGTCCTTCATATAGATGGGACCGCTCATGTAGCCGATAATGGAACCAGCATTGTTCGTGCTGGTGACCGAGCCGTAAATGCTGCACCCCTCAAAGCGAATGCTGCAGCCAGCCTCATTGGTCTGCCCGAACCAGGCTCCGACATTACCGCTGCCACCATTGACGGCCGCGTGTGTTTCGCAATTCACAAAGGTATGGCTGCCGTTTGCCGCGTCAAACCAAACGCCCTTGTTGCCGCTGGAAGCAGTCAGATTCGCATAAATCCTTACATTTTCCCAGCGGGACACACATCTGGTATACGCAGCGACCAAGCCGCCGGTCAGCTCCAACGGCTGCTCCTCGGTTCCGAATTGCAGATTGCGGATCTCAATCTGCGCTCCGTTCTCCAGATTGAAAATACTGTTTCCGCTGAAATTGGAAATGGTATAGTTGTTTCCTTCAATTACGGAACCGGCGCCAACCTTCAAGCCGCCGCCTGCAATCGATCCGCCCGCCCCGTCAATATGCGCTCCGAGAATCACACGGGCGTTCTGCACATTGGCCGAAAAGACCTCTTTCAGCTCCTCCAGCGTGCGCACAACCGTATATGTTTCCCCGTCAATGATATACTCGGTGGCGTCCTCCAGAATCGGGTAAATCGCCCCTGTGGAGGCATCGGCAGACTGCCGGATCACAACGGTTTTGCGCTCGCCGTTCACCTGAAGCTGCTCGGCGGAAGTGGCATACGGCATCACCGAAAAGGTAATGTCATCCTCCGCCGGAACCCCCTTTACCACAAATGCATACAGGTATTCCGCACCGTAGTCCTGCGCCTGAACCTTTGCCACAGCCCCATCGCTATTGGTGGCATTCAGAGACGCAAACACGAGATTTGAGGATTTGTTCCAAGCCTTCCCCTCATATTCCGGCGCCGAAATATCAAAGCCCACTGCCGTATAAGTGCGGTCATTTCCGGCAGCTACAAACCGGATGTTGCGCACATTCTCTCCATCCTGGTTCTGATAAATCTCAGAAAACTGATAGCCAATGAGAACCGGCTGTTCGGCGTCTTCATCGGCGAATCCGGGCAAAACAAAGCATGCGGCCAGCATTGCAAGAATACAGGCCAGGCTGATCATTCTTTTCATGGTTATCCTCCTGAAGTATTTAAGTGAAAATGGTGTAGAACAGCGCATTACCAGTCTGCTTCCATGTCTTCATCAATTCCGGAAGGCAGCAGTTCGATTGCTGAGGTCCGGATCACATCTTCGGCCAAGACAAGCCCCTGAACCTGCAGCATGGGTTGGATATAGTCCTTCATCGCTGATTTTTCTCCTTTCTGTCGGAAGCCGAAAGCAAATACACGACTTCCAACGATTCTGGGTCGCTCCATCGCCTGCCGTGTCTGACACGGCAGGCTCCCGCAGGGAGGGTGTCCTGATTGCAGGAACGAGAAATGCTTCTCTGCAGCATCTGCATCAGGAGCACCCCTGCGGATAAATGGCATTGTGCATCAGGCTTCCGCCATGTCGAGGACGATTGAGCCATCCGCAATTTTGAAATGGAGTGACTCAAATCGCTCCTCCAGCAGCCTCAAGGCCTCCTCCAATTCGGAAACCAGACTGCTTTCGTCCAATCCGGTGGCAGAAGCGTCCTCCGTATTGCCAAACTCAAAATATCTGTTGCCCTCCGATGTGGAAACAGTGGATTGGCTGCAGACCAAAATTCCAGGATATTTTGTGGAATGGAGTCTTCCAAGGGCGTAGCAGCCGGTGATGGTTCCGCTGGAGCCTGTCATATATCCACCGATATTGGAGGCGCTTCCTTCGGCAACCGTCTGCCGGATGGTTCCGATGTTGGCACAGTCAACCAATTGAACCGGCTTGCCCGTATCCGACCGGCCTACGATTCCGGCACTGTGTGCGCCGGAAATATCGCCGGCGTTCAGTCCACGCTCAACCGTCAGTCCTCCGGCGTTCCACCCCACAAAACCGCCGACATGCTGCGAGGATGACACCACATCACCGACATTCACACAGTCCGTCATGGTGCACTGGGTAATCTGATTATTGGCCACAATGCCCGCGGCATTGCCCGAGCTGCTCTGAATGCTCCCGTAGTTGCGGCAGCCGGTCAGTGTCATGCTGGCCGAGGAATTGGTGCTGGTCAGAGCGACAATTCCGCCTACATGTGAACTGCCAGTCAGGTTGCTGTCATTCACACAATTGGTAAAGGTTGCGTTTTTGCGGTTATGGCCCATGATGCCGCCAACGGTTCCCCCGCTGAGCTCGCCGTAATTGGTACAATTGAGGAAGGTCAGCTTCTCTGCACCGACCTGCTGATTGACATGAGCGATAAACCCACCAGCATAGGCGGAGCCCTGTACCTCGGCATAGTTTGTACAGTTTTCAAACGTCATACTGGTTTCGCCGTCCATCACATAACCGCCCCATGGCGCGCTGTTGTTGGAGGACAGGATTCTGCCATAGGTGCTGCACCCGATAAAGGTATGCGTTCCCTTCGGCGCCGCAATCCATGCAGCGACATTGCCGCCTCCGGTCACGGTCAGATCCGCATACACATGGCAGTTTTCCCACCGGGTGATGCTCTCATTGAAGCCGGCAATCAACCCGACGTCCCCGCCGCCGCTGGCAAAGCCGACAATGGGCTTCTCTTCACATCCAAGGTAAAAGTTCCGGAAAAGAATCTCTTCCCCGTTTTCAAAAGCAAACACATTGACTCCCGTATAGCCAAAGAGCGTATAACCGTTGCCCTCCAGCACGGAGCCGGCCCCCACCAGCAGAGAACCGGCGTCGAGCGTTTCCCCGCCGCCATTCAGCGTGTCCGCCAGAATCAGGTGTACCTGCTGCGGTACACGGGTGCCGTCCTCGCCTTCCTGCCCGCTCAGCGCAGCCTTCAGCTCCTCATAACTGCGGATCACGGTGTAGGTCTGTTCGCCAATCGTGAATTCGGCCGCGTCTGCCGGAATCGTGTACGGATGCGCATGACCGGCATCCGGGTCCACATCCTCTCCCGTGTCTCCTCCGCCTCCGGTGTAAGCCTCAAGCGGGATCAGAGCCTGCTCGGTCTCTTCCACAGTTCCCGGCAAAGCGCTGACAAACCGGCCATCGGCATATCGAATGGTGAGGGTTTCTCCGACGATCTGTTGATTTTCTTCTCCGGCAATCACCGAAACCGGAGCCAGCTCCAGCAGCACCTCGCCCTGTGCCGGCAGGCCGACCAATTTCAAAGTGAAAATATAATCTCCAAGCAGCTCGCCGGAGGTGACAATGCCGCCATTGGAGAGGATACTTTTGTGTACTCTGGATGTACCGCTCTGCTCCAGCGTCACTTCTTTGCTCGCCCGGTCGCCGTTCTCATCCGGATACAGCACCCGGCCGACAAATCCGACCGTTTTCAGGGAAAGTGTGTTGACCGTACCCAAAACGCGGAGGCTCATCTCCCGGTCGGCAGACTGGCTGCTCTGCACCGCGCGCAGATGGGAATCCGCCGGCACAATGCTTCCGTCCGACACAATGAAATGATACTGCGGATACTTCTCCTGTACCAGTGCCAGCGCTTCGCTCAATGTGACCTTTCCGCTCGCGTCGGCTCCGATGCTCACCGAGCCGGAAACATTCTCAAGATACCGGTTGGACGAAAAACTGCCTTCTCCGTCATTCGCGCCGATCAGGCAGCCGTTTGCGGCCGCCCCCTGCGTTTTTCCAAAGCCCCAACTGTTCTGAATCGAGGCGGGGGCTCCTTTTCCAACCAGGTTTCCGGCCGTGTTGGCGCCGTCAATGGTTCCGATATTCGCACAGTCAACAATCACAGGTACACCCCAGCCGACGATGCCCCCGAGATGCTCTCCGCTGCTCATTTTGCTGATATTGCCAACGTTCAGGCAATTGGTAAACGTGGAGGTGCTGGCCAGATTGGCGACAAATCCCGCCCCGTTTTTCGCCGTGCTCACATCCCCGAAGTTGATGCAATCGGTGTAGGTTGCGTTTTCGTGCCGGTCCTGCCCGACAAAGCCCCCGACGAGAGCACTGCCGGAGCTGCCGGATATGGAACCATAGTTGATACATCCCTCAAAGGACAGCTTCATTGCACAGGAGGCCGAATTCCCCACAAAGCCGCCGGCGTTGACTCCCGTAACGCTTGCATAGTTGGCGCAATCCACCATCGTGACATTGGAGGGGCACCAGCCAATCACCGATGCCGAGTTGTTGCTGGACGAGACACTGCCATAAAAGCTGCAGCCCTCCAGGTTCAGGTTGAGCATGCCGAACTCGCCGTCGCCTCCCACCAAAAGGGCCACATTGCCCCCATTGGTTGTTTCGACATTGCCATGAACCGTACAGTCCACAAAGGTGTGCGTTCCTCTTGCATGTCCCAGCCATACTGCGGCATATCCGTCCTTCACACTGACATCCGCATACACATGGCAATTCTCCCACCTGGTTTCACTGTTTGTAAAGGAGCTGACCACCGCGGTATTGCCCCCTTTTTCGGGGTTATTCAGAACCACAGGCTGCTCCGCCGTTCCGATGTGAAAATTGCGGAAGGTGATCAAATCCCCGGTTACAAAATCGAACAGTCCATCGGCAGCCGTCAGATTCACCAATCCAAATCCGTTCCCCTCCAGCACCGTTCCTCTGGCAAAGGTAAAGGCTTTTCCGGTAAATGCGGTTCCGCCGCAATCGATATCGGCGGCAAGAATATATTTACCGTCGGTAACCCCGGGAATATCCTGCGGAAACGCCGCCGCAAACTCTGCATAGGTGCGGATTACGGTGTAAACCTCGTCCTGCAGAAGCACCTGCTCCGCATCCTCGGGTATGGAGTAAATTTGCCCTGCCGATCCGCCGGCCGCATTCTCCGGCTCATCCGCCGACAGTGTCAGCGCCAAGGATGAGAGAAGAAAAGCCGCCGCAAGCACAAAAGACAACAATCGTTTCATACTGTCTCCTCCTTTCCTGTTTGAATGGTATTCATAACAATACCGGACCTCTCAAAATACGATGACCGGATCGTCATAATCCGCTCCCTCCCGGTCAGGAACCACAATCAGATTGCCGTCTCCCATGTTCTCGTTATCCTGAACCGGCGTCCCGTTATAATCAATCACATACTCGATATATCCGGCACGGTGATCCGAAGCATAATCCCCGTTGATACGATCGTCGGAAATTTCATAATACTGAACGTCGATGTACAGATCATACGCCAGCAGAAAATCGATCACGCCGTTCACCGTAAAGCTGCCCATATCCTTTTCTGCCGCAATCTCGGCACAGTTCCGCATAAACTCGCTGACCAGCATGGCAAATTCCGTGGATTCCGAGGAACAGTTGAAATCCCCGGTCATCACAATGGCAAGATCGCGGTGCTCATACAGAAACTCCACCAGCATGGCGGCCTCGGTTTGCCGGATGTCCGAACCGGCCGTGTCCAGATGCGTATTCAGATGCATGAACTGCACGCCGTCGGTCTTTCGCTCCAGTGTAACCCATGTGTACACACGCAGATATTCCGCACCGGGAAGCTGGGATACCTCGTCCGGTGTGGAGGTCAGCCATTTGGTTCCGGTCTCAATCAAATTGAACTGATCTTTGGCATAGAGAATGCCGCAGGCCTCACCGGTATCCCCGTCCTCGCGCCCGATTCCGACATACGCATAGTAGTCGCTCAATTCCTTCGTGATGTAATTGCGCCACTGAACCGAGCACTCCTGCAGTCCAACCGTATCCGGCAAATAGCGCACAATGTTCTCCACCACGCGCTCCATACGTGCCGCGGTCATGTCGCCGACAAACACGTTGAAGGTCATGGCACTCATGGCTCCGTTTTCGCGTTCGGCGCTATGCAGGCCGGACGGAATCTGCAGCGCCATACTCTCTGCCGGTTCAGCCTGCGCAAAGCATCCGAGAAAGGCATCCACAGCGGTGGCATTGCCAAGCGCATTGTTGCCGCACAAAACCACACTGCCTCCCTCCAGAGCGGTATAGCCGCTCCCGTCGGTCACGCCGTCAAGCTCCCCAAGCGAAACGGAACGGTTGGTTTTGCCTATGAGAATTTCCTGCGTTCCATCGGCGCCTGTGGCATCGGTAACCACCTCGAGCAGATCACCGCAGGCATCCGCAATCGCCTTTTGCAGCTTTGTGGCGAGCAGCTTTTCCAGTCCGGTTCCGTTCTCCGGATACACAATGCGATAATCCGAAATCTCCGCTCCGTCAATCGTCATCGTGCCAAAGCGATAGTCCCCGGTTTTGGTTGTGTTCTGGACAGAGCTATAAAAAACTTCCGCCCCGTGCTTGGCGTTGATCACTACATTCAGATTGAAATCGGATACGGCAAGAGACGCTGTATAATCATCATGCGCGGCGATGACGACTTTTTTGCCGATGACCGTGTAGCCGCGGTCCCGGAATCCGAGCGACTGCAGAAATGCAGCGGATTCCTCACGGTTGGTGGCTCCCAGCAAAATTTCGTACTCTCCGATTTCCATACCCGGAATCATATCTGAATAGAAATCGTTTTTGACCCGCAGGCTGACGCCGAACTGCGCGCCGATGGCCGACGCCAGTGCGTTCGCCGCCTGAACCAGTTCATCGGTGGCATTCTCGGGATAAATGATGACGTAATTGGAAAGCTCCGCGGACGGTATGACCGTTTCCGGTTCCTCCGGCTCCGGCACGTCTCCCGGATCCGTTTCGCTCTGTGGGGACTCCGACGTCAGGCCCTCTTCCGCCGGCTTTGTGCGGCACGCGGCCAGACCGCCCAACAGACACAGGCAGAGCATCCAGCATAAAAACCGTTTTTTCATAAAAAATATCACCTCAATCGTTTGTTAGGGCTCCACCGTACTTTCACAGAGATTTCCGGTGGAAAGCCTTTCGCCTTTGACTGCAGAGATGTTCCGGCTTTTTACCGGAAAAAGCATGCACAAAATTCCTTTACGATCGATGTACGATTGCCAATGATCATTCCATCCGATGAATTTGGTTGGATTGACGAAAAGTTTGGCACGCAGAAAACCGTACACGGCGCACAATCGGATCTGTACGGTGCTGCGTTGAATCTGCGGCTTTCCGCAGACGCTTTTGCACAGCCGACGAAAGAAGGTGCAGCCCTCCCCAAGGTCAGTTCTTCACGTTTTTGATCATATTGGCAAGCAGCTCCGAGAGCTTATTCAAAGAGGAATCCTTGATCGCGGCAAATTCCGAAGCCAGCGTGGAAATATCTCTTTTCCCGGCCAGGCTGCCGGTCTTCATGCGAATACCGGTGATGCCCAATGCCCCGTCGATGTCATAGGTCTTATTGGCAAAAATCAACTGCAGCATGGCATAATCCTCACCGGTCCGACAGAGCTTTGCCACTGCCATGTTTTCGTAGAAGGCCTCCAGAACCGTTTGCACATTGGTATCCATGTACTTTGAAAAATAGCAGATTGCCTCGGTGATGGCGGCAGTTGTATCAATGTGCGAGAGCGCCGTTGCCGGAATCATCAGCGGGGTGTGCGCGTCCGAGGTGCACCAGGAATAGTAGGTTTCCTGCGTTTGATCATATTTCGGAATCGGGAGAATGCCGAAATCCGCCTCCATATTGGTCAGGCGCGTAGCTGCGCTGAGCGTGGTGGTGCGGAACAGGGCGAGATTGGCTTCAAACATATTTGAAACCCCGGTCCAGATGTCGCCGGAGAGAACACCGTTGCTGGCATCGGCCAGCAGAACCTCCTGGTTCAGCCCGACCTTGCGCAGAATGTCCTCAAACACATTGTATACCCTGTCATAATACGTGTTGTCGGCGAAGAGCAGGGACAGAGAGCCGTCCTCCTGCACCTCAATGGTCTTCATACCGGTTCCGAGGAAAACGATGTATGGGAACGGTGTTTCGGAGAGCATTCCCCATTTGCTGGTACTGGTCAGCGGCCCGTTGTCAATATCCGACCGTCCCTCAAACATTTCGAGCATCGTATCGAGCGTCCAATTCCCTGCCCTCACCATTTCGTAGGGACTGCCATAGATTTCCGTGTAGCCGAATTGCCGATACAAATCGCCGTTGTAAAGCACCACATGTGTGCGCAGATCATCCCATACCGTAAAATCACCTTCCAATGCAAACAGCCTGCCTTGGATGGAATATTCCCTCTGAATACGCTGGTCCCAATAGGAAGCACCAAGATTCAGCTCGTCGAGCTTGGTCAGATCAAGCGCGTACCCATTGGCCACCGCACTCGGCATCACATGCCCCGCTACCGAAAAGAAGGCATCGGCAAAATCCGTTCCGGCCGACGAGGCAACAGAAAGGTGTTCGGCCATCTGATATTCGGAGCTGAGCGTAGACATTTCGATATTGATATTAAAATAGTTTTCGATGAACTGATTGCGATTATAGAACGCAACGTCCAACGCCTCGCCGCTGACCTCCTCTTGCGGCCCATAATAATACGGGGACAGACCGCCGTCAAACACCATGCGATACGTATAATTGTCAAAATCCTGTTGCTGCGGGTGCAGCGAAGTTCTCTCGTCGTCTCCGGACGGCTCCCCCTCGTCGGTTTCCGTGCCCCCCTGTGTTTCTCCGGACGGCATCGTCTGCTGCGGAGGGGTGTCCGTGCCGGAACACGCGGAAACTGCGCACACACACAAACAGAGCGTGCAAACCAGCATCACAATTCGGATCATTTTCTGGCTCATACCTGAACATCTCCTTCTTGAAATTTATTGAGAAAAATCTCTTTTTTATGATAACACAAATTTGCTGCCTCGTCTATATATAAGTGTCTCTGATTTGCACAATTTTGTCGGATTTCTGCGTTTATTTTTGATTTTGTTAAATCTGCCGATTTTTTGTACATTATTTACAAACATCGGATTTAACTCTTGCAGAAAAGCATTTTTTATAATAAAATAAGGCAATGACGCAGAACATTTTTTACCTATGAGCCGAGGGGAACCATGCATAATTATGTAATATTATATGAGCACGCTGAATACAACGATGAGGAATATCGGCGCGGCATCGTACGACGGAAGATTCAGATCGACTACAGCCGAGATATTCTGCGGGAAGATACCTGTTATTTTATGAACTGTATGTATATAAACGGTATGAATCTGCACATCCGGGAGGGAGACATCACGCAGCTCAAGCTGGGAATTGACAAAGCCCCGCCGGGCTACTGCATCAAAAGCAGATGTGCCGATGGCCTGTTTCTCAATTTTGTCATCAGCGGAAAGGGCAAAATGGATCAAATGGCCTTTCAGGAAGGTGAATTTTACTTCACACTGCCCATGCAGACACACTCGCTTTTTGCCGATTCCAAAGATCCCTGGTTCACCGTATGGCTTCAGGTATCCGGTCCGTACAGTGCGGTGCTGCAAAGCGAGCTCGAAGCCATCACTGCCACGCAAAAAGGCCGATTTTCCAATGCAAATACCATTCTGCAATTTGTCAGAGTTCTGCTCTATGAGGGCGGCATCGGCTGCGATGTGCATAAATTTGCAGCCGGGCTGATTTCCATTCTATTCTCCTACCTTTCGGCTGAAAAAAGGCAGGAGCAGCTTCCCGGACCGTCGAGACAGCAGCGTCTGATTCAAAAGGCCATCGAGCTCATTCATACATATCTGTCCACCATCACTGTGGCCGGTATTGCCAAATCGCTCAATCTGGATCGCAGATACTTTTCACAGCTCTTTCATGAAGTGATGAATATAACCCCCCAGCAGTACATTCAGAACTGCAAAATGGATTATATCAAAAATGTTCTGATCACCACCCCACTCTCGATTGACGAAATTGTGGACGCTACCGGCTACGGGCACCGAAACAGCCTGGTCACCGCTTTTCGCAAACGATTCGGGTGCTCCCCTACACAATATCGGGTCCAATATTTTGCGTCAATGAAGCATGCAGAGCGCGACCCGTAAAAGGGTGGCTTCCGAAAGTCGACTCTCGCCGCATACATGTCGATGCCGGAATGCCGCTTCAGAAAAGCCGTGGACATACTGATGAGCACCGTGGACACCACAACAGCCGGACACGCAGCACAGCGGGGCGGCATATCCAGCATGCTTTGAAACGATTGCGGCAGCTCATGGAGGGGAAAGACCATGAGTAAACTTTTCCCCTATAAAATAATCGTCAAGGCGCGTGAGGGCGAACCCGTACGCAATCGACACCGTTCTTTCCAACTATTGGCCTATAGTCAAAAAAGTGGACAGGAAATGAGAAAGAAAATACAAAGTAAATTAACTGCCAAAGACAGCCTCGACCTGATCCGGGGTCAGCCAGCCAAGAGACGCATGAGGCCTGTGTGAATTGTAGAAGCC
>CALXUY010000015.1 GCA_944391805.1 uncultured Clostridia bacterium | reverse complement strand
TTAAGGCAACACCGCGCAATTCACGGTTCGCACCTTGACTGCACAACTTTTTGCATCTTTTTCGCCAAACTGCACAAATCTCCTTGTCAATAGATCCACTATTGCCTGCTGTCAAAAAATTCTTTCAGAATTGGTTTGTTTGACGAAAAATCTGACGGCAGATTTGCGCAGTCAGAATTGTGCGGTGTTGCCTTAAGACATTTGATGTAAAATCAAAAGCAATGAGCCTGATAAAACTCGACTCATTGCTCTTGAAAGATTGTGGTTCGCCGGGCTGTTTTGTATTTTCAGAACCTATCACAGGCAAAACCGATGTGTGCGCGGCAGGTGAGTATATATCTCAGGTAGGGCATGAAGCCATTGGGCCCCTGCCCCGCCGCTCCAGGAACCGGCAACTCACTGCTCTTTACCAAGCTCGCGGTCAATTTCCTCGGCATAGCGCACGGTTTCCATCGCGTCCTTCGCGTACCGGTCTGCGCCGATGGCATCGGCGTACTCCTGTGTGAGCACGGCGCCTCCCACCACGATCCTGCACCACGGCGCATGGACGCGGAGCAGCCGAATGGTCTCCTCCATGGCAGGCACGGTTGTGGTCATCAGCGCGCTCAGCCCGACCAGCGGCACGTGAAGGTGAACGGTCTCCTCTACCACCCGCTCAGGTGCAACATCCCGCCCGAGATCGGTCACGGCAAACCCGTAGTTTTCGAGCAGCAGCCGGACGATGTTCTTGCCGATGTCGTGGATGTCCCCTTTGACGGTGGCAAGGATCACCCGGCATCTTCCGGTACTCCCGCTCTCAGCGGCCTGTCCGCCGGTCACATGACCGCGAATCACCTCAAACGCCGCTTTTGCGGCCTCGGCGCTCATCAGCAGTTGGGGCAGATAAACGGTTTTGTTCTCAAAGCCCACCCCAACGGTATTCAGCGCCGGAATGATTTCGTCCTGAATCAGCTGCATCGGCGGCACCGTGCGCAGCAGCTCTGCGGTCAGCCTTTCGGCCTGCTCCCGCAGTCCCTTTACCACCGCCCGCTGCAGCCCGGTGCTGCTGTCCGCTCCGCCGACCTTTGCCGCATCCGATTCAGCCAAAGGAGCCTGTGCCGCCGATGCGGTCGGTGCGGCCGGCAGCGTCTCGGCAAAGCCGATATAGCCGGCACAGTTTGCATCCATTCCCGCAAGCGCGCGATATGCGTAATAGGCCTTCATCATCTCGGTTGAATACGGGTTCATGATGGCGGTCGACAGCCCCTGACCCAGCGCCAGTGTGAAAAAGGCGCCGTTGATGAAATCCCGCCCGGGCAGACCGAACGACACGTTGGACACGCCCAGCGAGGTATGGCAGCCCAGCTCCCGGCGGATCAGCCCGACCGCCCGCAGCGTTTCGACCGCCGCGCGGGAATCGGCGCTGATGGTCATGGCCAGCGGATCAAAGATCAGATCCTGCTTTCCGATTCCGTAGGACGCAGCCCGTTCGAGAATCCGGCGGGCAATCTCCAATCTGCCCTCGGCCGTCTCGGGAATGCCGTTTTCGTCCAGCGTCAGGGCGACAATCAGCCCCCCGTATTTTTTTGCCAGCGGAAAAACCGCCTCCATGCTCTCGCGCTTACCGCTGACCGAGTTGAGCATCGCCTTTCCGTTGTAGCGGCGCAGGGCAGCCTCCATTGCGGCGGGGTCGGAGGTGTCGATCTGCAGAGGCAGATCGACGACGGCCTGCAGCTCACACACCGCTGTCCGCAGCATCTCGCGTTCGTCAATCTCGGGCAGCCCCACATTCACATCCAGCAGGTGAACCCCCTTCTCCTGCTGGGCAATTCCCTCCTTGAGAATATAATCCATATCGTGCGCCCGCAGCGCCTCCTTGAAGCGCTTTTTGCCTGTGGGGTTGATACGCTCCCCGATGAGCACCGGCTCCTCGCCGAACACAACGGCGTGGGTATAGGACGAAACACAGGTGCGGTTTTTACCGCGGACAGGCACCGGGACCGCTCCGGCGCAGGCATCGACCACAGCCGAAAGATAGGCAGGCGTGGTGCCGCAGCAGCCGCCGGCAATCCGAACGCCACGGCGCACCAGTGCCGCAACCTCCCCGGCAAATTCCCCGGGCAAAACGTCATAAACGGTCCTTCCCTCCTCCACCTTCGGCAAGCCCGCATTGGGCTTGAACAGCACCGGAACCGAGGCACACGCAAGATAGGCCTCTACAACGCCTTCCAGCGCCCGGGGACCGAGCGAGCAGTTGACCCCGATCGCGTCCGCCCCCATCCCCTCGAGCATGGCAACCATCGCGGCGGGGTCGGCGCCGGTCATCAGCTTGCCGTCCTCCCCATAGGCATTGGAGACAAAAACCGGCAGGTCGCTGTTCTCCTTCGCTGCCAGCAGGGCCGCCTTGGTCTCGTAGCTGTCGTTCATGGTTTCGATCAAAATCAGATCGACGCCGTACTTCACACCCAGCCGCACGGTCTCGGCAAACACCGAGACGGCATCCTCAAAATCGAAGTCGCCATAGGGCCGGAGCATTCTTCCGGTCGGCCCCACATCCAGAGCAACCCATTTGGGCTGCCTGCCGGTGCTCCCGGCGGCAGCCTGCCTTGCATTCTCCACCGCCGCCCGGATCACCGTGTCCAGCTCCGCGGGGGAAAACTTCAGGAGATTGGCGCCGAAGGTGTTGGTGCTCACCACATGGCTGCCCGCGTCATAGTACGCCCGGTGAATGTCCGAGATGATCTGCGGCCGGTCCAGATTCCAGCGCTCGGGCAGCTCGCCCGGCTCCAGCCCCTTCTCCTGCAGCAGGGTCCCCATGCCGCCGTCCAGATACAGAATGTGCTCCCTGATATATTCGGTAATCCTCATGCTTCCCTCCGATCGGAACAGTCTTTTTGTCCGCTTCCGTCGCTGCCCGACGCCCCGGGCGCAAGGCCGATGACGGCCGTCACCGATTTGGACGGGGACATCAGCAGGCTCGCGTTCAGCGAAACGCCGATTTTGCGCGGGCAGTCCAAAGCGTCAAAAATCGGCGTCTGCATGGAAAGCGGAAAATCCCCGTAGCCCGGGCTGAAGCGGGGACGCAGCGAAAGGCCCTCCGCCTCCATCCGCCCGGCCAGCTCCTGCCCGAACGCATCGCACAGGCTCTCAATCCGCTCGGCGCCGACGGCCTGCAGCAGCACGGCTCTGGCAGGCGAGAGCCGGCTGTATTTTTCAATGAGCCTGTCCAGCGCAATTCCCACCGTGGCGGCGAACAGCACCAGGCTCCGGCAGCCCTCCAGATTCTTTTTCAGGTCGGCCGAATCGGTCCGGGCAAAGCCAAGGTCCAGCATGTCCCCGTGCATTGTCACCGGAAACTCCCGGTAGCAGACCCGGTAGACCAGAATTTCTCCGGCCTCGCGCAGGCATTCCTCCAGCGGCTTTTCCAGCTCCGGAGCCTCCGCACGCACGCCGGCGTACCGCAGAATCTCCCGGCGGTTGACCTCGGGCGCGAGAAAGCTGCGGACACAAACGGCCCCGGCCACCTATCCCAGCACGTCCGACAGATTCGCCTGAATCTGTGCGGCCACGTCCGGCTTGTTCATCGAATACACATGAACATTCGTAATTCCGTTTGCGAACAGATCGATGATCTGATCGGTTGCATAGGCAATACCGGCCTGCTTCATCGCCGCCGGAGAGGAGCCGAAGCGATCGACCATGCTCTTGAAGCGCTGCGGCATAAAGGAGCCGGAAAGCCGGATGGCACGGTCGAGGTACGAGGCGTTGGTAATCGGCATCACCCCGGGGATAACCGGAACCGTGATGCCCGCCTCCCGGATCTTGTACAGGAAGTTATAGAGCAGGTTGTTGTCAAAAAACATCTGCGTGGTCAGAAAAGAGCAGCCCGCATCCACTTTTTCACGCAGATAGCGGATATCCTCCACCTGATTCCGGCTTTCGGGGTGAATTTCCGGATAGCAGGCGCCGCCGATGCAAAAGTCCGCACCGCTCTCCCGCAGCTCACGGATCAGGTCGACCGCATGCCGGTAGGCCCAGCCGGAGCGGTCGCTCTGCTCCAGCGCCGGCGTCAGATCTCCACGCAGCGCCATCACATTTTCAATTCCCGCGGCCTTCATGTCGGCAATTTTCTGCCGCACGGTTTCCTTTGTGGAGGAAACACAGGTCAAATGCGCCAGCGTGGGCACGCTGTAGCGCTCCTTGATATTTTTTGCAATCTCCAGCGTATAGCGGCTGGTTCCGCCGCCCGCCCCGTATGTAACGCTCATAAACGCCGGGCGCAGGCTGGCGATTTCCTCGGTGGCATGCCGGACACTTTCAAAGGAAGTGTCGGTTTTCGGGGGAAACACCTCAAAGGAAAGCGACAGCCTGTTCTGATTAAGAATTTCCGATAATTTCATCCCTGTAATCCTTTACTGATAAATTTCACACTGGAACCCCTGCGGTGCGGACCGGAAATACGGCCGGTCCCGCGTCAATGGAGAGACGTTCAGCCCGCGCGGTCAGCCAAGCGGCAGGCATCCTCCGCCCTTTTTGCCGCCGATAAAAATCATCCGGGAGACTCCGAATGAGCCTCCCGGACAAAAGCAGATCCCCACGCGCAGATCTGTACGGCAATGCCTGCATCCGGAAAACGGAACCGACATGCCGGACCCCTGCGGCGGTCTGATATACGTTCTCCTTCTCAAGCCGGATCCGTATCGACCCCTACCCGTTCAGTGAAAGCTGAAATTATTATAACACGGCCGACCGGTTTTGTCAACAGCTACAAAAAGTTTTTTCCGAACAAATTGGCGGGTTCAATCAATCAGGGCTTATTTTGCATATTCTTTCTTTTCTCCGAAGCAGCAAAGCGAAAAAAACCAAAAGAAGCAGAACAACGCCACCGGATCCCGCAGAAAAAGTGCTGCTGCAACCGCCGTCGGACCGGCCGGCATCTCCTTCTTCCCCTGAAATAGGTTCGGTCTGTGCAGGCTCGCCGGTGACGTCGTCTCCGCCGGTCTGCGGCGGCTCCTGTTCAGAAAATAAGCTGCGGTAATCTGAAATGCGATAAAAGGTCATCTCATAGCCGTTATGGAAGATCTGCGATTCACCCATCGTCTCTCTGACCACAAACACAATGTCGTCTCCTTCGATACACCAGTCCACATACTGAAAGCCATGCAGCGCCATGGAAACATCAAAGTTCAGCATTGTGCGGTCCACCAGAATGGTTTCCACAACCTCCCAATGAATCAGATCCTTGGACACCGAGAGAGACAGTACGTTCCGCTGCATCGGCCACCAGCCGGCGGTATTGTTGTTGACCAGGCTCAGATAGTATCCGCTGCTCGCGTCATACCGGATGCTGAACTTGTTTTCCCCGCCAGGAAAGCCGATCACCGGATATTCCTCTGGGTAGGAAAGCGTAGTCCCGTCAGCAGACAGCTCCAGACGAATGGCATAGCCGTTTTGCGGTTCACAGTTCAGACGCAGGATGTTGTAAATTTTCCCATCCGGCCCCTGTACCATATTCCCCTCCAGGGCCGGAGTTCCGTGATGCGCGCAGGTGGTGCTTCCAATCTGTTCCTTCACCCAATCCGAGGTGATGGTGATATAGTTGGAGGAAATCCAGTTGGAGCCGTTCAGGAGATTGTCATTCAGGTCGCAGCTGAGCACAAATGCCTTTTTGGCGCCCATGCTGCCCCCTTCCTCGGCCCAGACATTGCTGTCCTCATAGGCCTTGTAGATTCTGCCGTTTGCAAACAGCACCGGGCTTGGCGTGCAGTGTCCGCTTTTTTCGATGAAATCGCAGTGAATTGTAGAAACCGCGGACCAAACGACAGCCCCGTCGGTCAAACTTCTCGTGCCGCAGATCCCCATCGAATCCTTGGCAGTGGTGATGAACAGCCCCAACAGATAGAGATTCCCCTCGTAGGCAAACAGCGTGGCGCAGCGCAGCCCATCTATTTTGCCGATCTGCTCCCACGTTTCTCCCTGATCGCGGCTCCGGAACACCAGCGTATACTCGCTTTTGATATCGCAGGAGGCATACAAAACCTCATCCAGCACGCAAATGCTCGGGCTGTAGACATACTGCCCCAGCTCCTCCGAGGTATACACCACTGTGCGGGATTGCTCGGTGTTGTTTTCCGGTTCGGGCTGCAGGGGGTTATTGAAAAAGGCAATCATCCGATTGCGATACTGTAGATTGGTATAGCCCTCCGAGAGTTCATCGTCCCCGCTGAAGTCGGCTACATCCGCCGGTGTGATGATTGCCAGCTTCTCGGAAAAGCTGTAGTACAGCGTATACCCCTGCTGATCACAGAGCGCATTCAGCTCCACATACCCGTCCTCATCCGCCGGCACCGCATCCAATTCAAAATAAGAGAGCGCAAATGCCTCGGGAATGTATACCTTTCCGCGCCGAAAGATGGTCCCGAGCGTATAGTCGGCAGGATCCAGCTTCACCGTATAGCCCCTCAGCAGTGCGTTGCTGCTGCCGCGGTACAACGCCGCAGCGTTTCCCATCCGCTTCACCAGCGCGTCCACCAGCCGCTGATCGGCGGTGGGAGAGGTGGTGTCCGGCGTGCCCTCCACCATGGCGGCAATCTGCTTTTCGCTCAATACACCTTCATAAATCCGGAATTCATCTACCACGCCGTTGAAGGCCATTACCCCGGCCGCAGCCTCGCTGTATCCGATGCTGTCGCTCATCAGTGTTCCGTCACCTGCCGAAAAATGCTCCTCCCGGAACGCGACACGTGCCGAGATGACCTGCTCAGTGTTGATAAACACCCGAAGCTCTCGGGTGGCCGCATCGACTGTGACCGTGAGCAACTGCCAGACGCCCAAGGTTTTGCTGGTATCGGTCGCCATATAGCCGAGGTTGGGAATCGCACTCTCGGGCAGGGTGTATTGAGCGGAATAGATTGCCTCCGCATCGCTGTGCGCGCCCCGCACCGAAACCGAAATGCCCGGACGCTCAACCGCATTGTTTTTTGCCCAATGAATATCCAGCAGCGGCTTTCCATCCTCATCGCCCCCCAAAGTCAGCAGACGCATGGTCTGCCTGCCGAGATAATAGGAGGGCAGAATCCAAAGGCTCATTGAAAACGCCTGCTTGCCGTCAATCATATCCGTCAGTCCCCGCCGGCCAAAATCAATGGCTCCGTTTCGGGCAGCGTCCAGACGCACACCGTTTCCCTGAATGCCCTGTGTAAAGGAGGCGTTTGACAAAACGGCTTTTCTTCCGCTCACACTGTCCACCGCGGTATCCCCCCGAAGCTCGTCGAAGCTCCATGAGGCCAGCAAAATTTCACTTCCCGGTTCCTCACCGGATGGTGGAAACCGGATGCTGCTCACCTCCTCGGACGTAAGCGCCGTGTCATAAAGCCGGACGTCCTCCATCGTAAAATCCACCCTTCTGTCACTGGCATTCGGCGTGGCCTTGCCAAGGACAAACGGACTGTTTTCGGTCAGACTGGAGGCCGCACCGAGATAGTCCTGGGGCAGAGCCCGAAGAGTGACCGGCTCCGTGGCGGTATAACTGACCCCATCGGCGGACACATACACAACCACAGTGGCGTCCCGCCCCTCCATTCTGGCCGTAACGGCAAGAGAGATCATTTGATTCTGTCGGACAGACACCTCCGCAGGATCGGTAAAAGCATATGCCGCAGAGCCATTCTGCCGAAATTCCAACGCATAATCCCCGGCTCCCGCGTCGCCCGCATTGTTGATATACATGCGCAGAAAGCCGTTTTTGAAGATGAAATCCATAAACGCATTCGGCGTGCCGGACATGCAAAAGCGCGCGAACACGGTGTATTCGGTCATACCGCAAAGATCCGCAGAGTTGTCGGCGGCAAGGTAAACACCCTCATCGTGCGGAATGAATGCCGTTCCGGCCTCCACCACAATCGGGGAGGAGCCTCCCTCCTCCTTGCCGGGGTAGTATTCCTTCAGCATATCCTCCACGGTTCCGCCGGTTGCCTTGTCCGAAAGCCGCTCCTCAAGGGTATCTCCCTCAAAATTCCAGTGTGCAACGAGATGCTCCGAGAGGCGAGAGGACGGTGCTTCCTCCGCTGCAGCGGACAGCGGAAGCGCAGCGGTCAGCAAAACCAATGCGAGAATCCATGCAAGTGCCTGCTTTCCCATGCCGTTATTCCTCCTTCCGGATGTTCCGGACATAATCCGCAACACATACCACCTTCCCGCTCAGGCGAGACTCCTCTGCCGCAAATGCCAGCATATGATTGTCGCACGCCACCGAAACACCGCATACCGACTTGCCGGACGGCCGCCCGCAGAGCAGGTCATAGAAGGCCTCAAGAATTTTGGGATCTCCGCCGCCATGCCCGCCATTGATCGTCTCATCCGGGAACGCGCCTGCAATCGGGACCTCCCGGTACTTCCGGGTGGCAAAATCGTATACCGTGATGTGATCCTCCCCCATGTTGGCGATCAGCTCACCGCGCGTCCCCATCACGCGGGTATTTCTGGACCCCTTGTTGAAGGCTTCCATCGTAAAGCTGACGGTAGCCCCCCCCTCAAACTCCATGTTCACCACCTGATGGTCCACTACATCGTTATCACATTGATACACACATCTGCCGTAATCCGTGGTACGCAGTGCCTGCTCAACATCCTCATCCGTAGGGGCAATTTTTTTGGTGGCGCTGGTTCGGAACCACCCATTTTTCCGATCCTCGAGGTAAAGTTTAACGGCGTTGTAATAGCAGGTATCGGCATGCGGGCAGCCGTCAATACAGCGCTCGGGGGCGCCGGCCGGCATATTCGCCCGGGTAAAATGCGATAACGAGCCGAAGCTCTGCACCCTGACGCAGGATCTGCCAAGCAGCCATTGCAGAATATCGAGGTCATGACAGGACTTTTGCAAGAGCATAAAAGAGCTTCTTTGGCTGTTGCCCCAGTTCCCCCGCACAAAGCTGTGGCTTTGGTGTATATTGCCAACGTGCTCTGCGTGCTGAATGCTGATCACCTCACCAACCGCACCGTCGTCAATCAGCTTTTTGAGCAGCCGGAAAAAGGGGGTGTAGCGAAGGACATGGCAAACAAGCACGTTAACGCCTCTCTCATTGGCAAAATCAGCAATGCGGATGCACTCCTCAGGTGTGGGCGCAATCGGCTTTTCGAGCAACAGGTCATATCCCTTTTCGATCGCGGCCATAGCCGGGGCAAAATGCCCGCGGTCCATCGTGGCAATGATTGCCGCATCCGCAAGCCTGGGCATTTGCAGCAGCGGCTCCCAGGAGGAAAAGCAGAGGGCATCCGGAATGCCGTGCTTTTTCCGAATATAGTTTCGGCGTTCCTCAATCGGCTCGGCAACGGCCGTCACCTCAAATTTACCGTCCATACCGGACGCCATGTCGGTATAGGTCTTTCCCCGCATACCGGCTCCGATCAGAATCAGCTTTTTCGTTTCCATATGTTTGTCTCCATTTTTCGGGGCTGCGATCGTGCAGCCCCTTTGATATATGCTTGGCAAGGATTACGGCAGCAGCTCTCCGAAATCCATCGTTCCTCCTTCGCCGCCCAGGTCGCTGTTCAGACCGGAACAGCGCACCGCATCCGCGGCAGAAAGAAAGATCCACTCCCAAACAGGCGATTGATACGGTTTCATATGATTTTCCCTCCCCATACTCGATTTGTACATCATTCAGGCCTGTGTGCTCTGGGAGACCAGACTGCCTCCCCGCACAACCACCAGCCAGCTCTCTCCGCTCTGGGCTTCGGCATCCGCCTCGGCTCTGAACCACGGGGTAATGCGGAAGGTAACTGCCGTATCCGCCGGAACCCCCCGCACGGCCAATGCGAACAGATGGCTGCCGCCAAGATCCTGCGCGGTATAGGTGACGCTGCCGCCCGGTCCGTTCTCCGTACCCAGAAGCGTCTCATATACAGTAGTGGTCGTATAGAGCCTTGCCTCGCCGGAAGCGCCGGCGCAGTCGGTCACCTGAATTTCAAAGCCAACCTCCGCATAGTCCAAGGAATTCACCGTTCCAACGAAACGGACGTCAAAGCGGTCCTCCCGTACGGACGAAAGCTGGCAACCCGCGTAGGCAGGTCCCCCATCCACATTACCGCCGGGCCGACGTACCCGAGCCTGTGCAATAACCGGAAGCGATTCCTCACTCACCGCAGTATCATAGATCCACACATCATCAAATGTAAAGCTCGCGCCCTTGAGCACATAGGTATTCTGCGCTTTGCCAAGAATGATTTTGCTGGCATTTGCCCCCGCCCTCCAAAGATAGCCGGCAGTCACCGCGGCACTCACAGAAAGCGTCAGCTCATCTCCCTTGGTAAAGGATGCCCCATCCTCTGACCAATAGCCGGTTACCGTCACGGTTCGGTCATTTTTTGCCTCCGCAGTCAAAAACAGGTAATAATCCTTGCCGCAGGAAAACGCCTTGCCGCCGAACGGGTCGCCTGCATATCCTGTGGCAGCATTGGCCTCGCTGCGGTATTGCAGGGTATAGGAATCGGTATCCTTGTCATAGGTTTGCACCATTAAGGCAAAAGCATTGGTGCGCCAGACCATGGCGCCGCCGGCGCTGGAGGCATCCACGTTTACCTTCAGCCCCAATGTCATGCTCTGCAAATTCCCGATATCATCGCCGCTGGAAGAAACCCGGCTGGTCAGCGCATGGCCAAGCGCGGCCGGAACCGTGGCTCTGCCATCCGCAATCGTGATTTCAGCATTCTCGTCCACCTTGTTGTAATTCTCATTACCAGCAGACAGGACACAGCTTCCTGCCGTCAGGGTATTGTCAAAGGTGTTGGCGTCTCCCTTGTCGTTCAGGGGACGGTAGGCTTCAAAATCCCAGTATGCAACCAGATGTTCAGCAAAATCCTCGGGCGTCTCAGCGGAAACGCACAACGGGCAGGCAACCGACAACAACAGCGCCGCAAACAGGCACAGTGGGACAAAACGTTTCATTTGTTTTTTCTTCCTTTCATCCGTAATATTGTTTATTTGGTAAAGGCCTCAAGCGCCTTTGCCAGATCAGAGTTGATGGTATTCTTCATCTGCTGAAACTCCGAGGTCAGCCCCTTTCCCTCCTTGAGATAGCCATAGAGGATGCTGCTCACCCCTTGCGGGTACTCCGTGGTCACGCCAAACTTTTCAATTACACCATAATCAATATAGGCCGTGTCAAAGATCAGATCCACCATAGTGGTCGCCAGCGGATCTCTTGCAAGCTGTCCCTTGAGCACCTCCTCATAGGCAACCGGGCGAATGTCATGGTAACCCGCATACGCCATACTCTCAAGAACCGCGCCGACCACAGCCTGATCGGAGCAGTTGGAGAGCACCCCCACAAAGCAATTCACATAGGAATTGACCATGCAGCGGTAACCGTCCTGTGCTGCATCCAGCTTGGGGACCGGCAGCATCAGGTAATCGTCCTCCATATCCCGCAGGGTAGCAAAGGCAGACTCGGTGAAGTGCTCGGCAAATACCGCGCGCCCGGATTTGAAGGTGGTATCCATGATCGAATCCACACCGTTGGCGCCCATGCTGTAATGATCCATCTGCGTAAGCAGCCTGCCCAGCGTTTCCACCACCGCGGGAGATTCCAAATCCACAATCCACGTCCCGTCGGCGGTTTCTTCACAGAGCTTCAGCCCCGCGCCGATCGCAAACATATTGGTATGGTTGTAAACATTGTAGGAGAGGAAGCCGAAGCGGTCCACATCGGCGGTCAGCTCCTCATTCGCGTCCAGATTCTCATAGGCGTCAGCCGAAAGGGTGTGCAGCAGCTCCCAGGTCCAGTCCCCCTCCTCTACAGAGCTGCAGAGCGAATCCTTACTGATGCCATAGCGGCTTCCCTGATTGATGTTGTAAAAGAAGCAGCCGATTGACTGGTAAAATGAGGGAAGAATATCTCCCGAGGTAAAGAAGAGCCGGTCATTTACCGTGAGGGAATCGCTGATGAAATTGCCCCACCACGGCTGGGAAAAATCCAGTGCGGAAAAGCTCCGCAGGTTGGAGAGGCAGCCGTTCTGCGCCAGCGTCATCAACCGGTCGCCGGACGCCCTGCCATAGATGATATCGGCAACATAGAGGTCATTGAGCACCGAATTGGAAATCACTTTGGAGCCGGCGGTACTGGAAAAATACTCGAAATGCACGCCGTACAGCTCTTCAAACAACAGGTCCCGGAGATACAATTCCACATTCAGCGGATCACCGTTGTAATCATCGTAAAAATTGATGTGCAGATCGGGGCTGGTGTTCAGGTCATAAATCCAGACCTCCTTCCCCTTCATATCCATGTCTCCGAAGTGTTCCTTGTAATAGGCGTGCGGATCGGCTGGCTCGGGGCCTTCCCCGCCGCCGGCCGTTTCACTGACGCCCTCTCCCCCGGTGGACGGGTCGGTCTCCCCGGACGGCCCGTTTCCTCCTCCACAGGCGGAAAGCGCCAGCAGACACAGGCATAGTACCAGCAAAATCATATATTTTGTGTACGGTTTCATGAGTCTACCTCCTGAAAAATATTTTCAATAAACCAACGATCGGAAGCCATTGATTTTATGAACCGTGATGAGATTGGTGTTGTGTGCGCTCAAAGCCTGCGCGTCCCCGGAACGGCTCAGAATCATCAGATCCTCCCCGCGGACTGCCATAGAGGCATAATGCCTGGACTGCTTCTGGCTCTCTCCCATGTCCACCAGCCCCGCAAAGCACCAGTCCACGCAGTTGCGGGAAAACCAGAGCACCAGCCGCTGCCGCTCGTTGTTGGGCAAATCGTAGCGCTCCTCGCAGAGCGATTCCGGCTTCGCCATGCTGTCAGTGGGCTGCGTTCCCACCATCCAGAAGCGTTCGGACGGTGCATCCCACAGGATGTGAAACTTCATCTCCCCGCCGGGACAAGGCAGATAGATGATCGGCTCACCGGAGGGGGCCAGCTCGGTCATGGTAGTCATACTGCCGTCGTCGTTCTCCACTACCTTGAGAATCGCCGCCAGATTGGTTCCTCCCGTGTGCGCCCGCATCCAAAGATGAAAGGTTTTACCGGAGGGATCATACCAGATGTGGCTGGGGTCGGTGAACTGCACCACGTTGGTCTCCAGCCAGCCGGGAGGCGGAAAATGACGCTTGGGATGCTCCACAAGCAGGTTCGTTACCCCATCGAGCGCCCGGTAAAAGGGCATTCCAAAGTAATGGCATTTGTCAAGATCCACCGTGTTTTTACAGCACAGCTCGGAGGCAAAGCACCAGTTCTCCGCCCGCGTCAGGTCATCCTCACAGCGTGCCCGCATCAGAACCGGGGCAAGAACCGAGACCGGCCAGGTCCGGCAGGCATCGCTGATTTTACGCTCCATCGCCAGATATACATTCCCTTTGGCATAGTGAACGTTGCAGGGCGCCGCATGCCAGAGCTGCCCGTTGGTCAGGCGAGCCGGCTTGCTCCACGTATGACCGCGGTCATCCGATCGGACAATTGTCAAATCCCCCGCATGTCCCAGTACATAGACCGATTTCCCTGCCCAAAACGGTCGCGCGTGCTGCATCGGCGTATCAGCCACATGCCGCCACGAAATTCCCCCGTCATCCGAAACAAAAATTTTCCCCTGCACTGCAGTTTTCCCGATCCACCCCTTGACACCGGGCAGCTCCCCGACGCTGGGACCACCGATATCCATGGTTGCCACCAACCGTCCGTCGGGCAGTGCACAAATGCCGGGGCTGTAAGCATACAACCGATTCGGATCGGGGGAGCGGTACAATTCGGTCAGAATTCCAGCCAGCTTTTCCATACCGCATTCCTCCTCAGCTCAACTGTGTGACTCGATAACCGTCAAGATACAGCGTGCAGTTGCCCGAGGCAAAGAACTGCAGCGGACGGAACTCAGCGGTTTCCTTGAACACAAAGCCGCCCGCATCCACCACCTCCCCGTCTATAGCAAGCGAGTAGGTCTGCTTTTCGGTATCTACAGTCAAAGAGAGTGTCTGAAAGCGATCCGAGGTGAGTTGGCCGAAGACTTTTGTCCCATCCACACTGGTGATATTGCCGCGCACATCAAATCTGGCAAACTGCATGCCGAATACAAAGAAGAAGCAGCCGCGCGCATCAAACTGTTCAGAGGCCTTCACGTCAATCTCAAAGGTATAGCTGCCCTGATAGAGGCTCTGCTCCAGCATCACATCATAATAGGCATCAGAGCCGGCGCGGGTCAGAGCCAGCACGCCATCCTCCGCTGTCAGCGTACTGCCCTCAATGGCTTTCAGCCGGAGCGTGCTGCTGCCGACGGTGATCTGCCCCAGATTTACATCCTTCCACACACTGCCGTCCGGTACCGATTCAAAGGTCTCGTTTACCGAGAACAAAGCCTCTGAGGGATTCTCCGGCACCAGTTCTGTGCCATATCTCTCAGCGATGACCCTCGCAAGCTCCCGGCCGATCAGCCGATACCCCAGCTCACCCGGGTGCAGATTGTCCGGAAAGCCCCGCTGGCCCACGACTTCAGATGTAAAACGATACATATCATACCATTCAAGACCGAGCTGCTCGGCAAGCCCGGCCTGCATTGGACGGAAAACGTCCGCCAGCGTCTGTTCCCACGTGTTCCCGGTACGAAAGCACTTGGGACTGCTCATCAGATAGATCACAATATCGGGATTCTGCATGCGCAGTTCATTGACCAACTGAATCAGATTGGCCTCATAGTCCGCGCGAATCGCCTCGGGATTGGAAGAAAGCATCTCCCCGATCTGCTCAACGCTGCTGTTTCCGTCGTTGGTACCCAACAGTATCAGAACCACGTCAATGCCGGCAGCATTTTCCATCAGCTCCTCATAGTAGCCGCTTTGATGTATCCAAGATTTGCTCTCATAGAGCTTGACAGAGCTGCTGCAAAGGGTTGCACCGGATTTTCCGTAGTTCAGCACCCGGTAATTCTCACCAAGCGCCTCTGCCATGCGCGCGGGATATGAGGATACGGCAGGATCGTTCACCCCGACGCCCTCTGTAATGCTATCCCCGACACAGGCAATGGTCACGGTGTCGGAAGCACCTGGGTCATCCGGCCCATCCGGCTCGTCTGGCGTCTCCTGTTCGCCGGAGGTTCCCGGCCCGCCGGGGGTATTTGTTGTTTCATCGGACATACTCCCGCCGGCGGATTTAGGCGGCTCTGGAGCGCCCGTATCCGGGGTCCCGGCACTCTGCCCGGTCCCTTCGCTCTCACGGTCAGGCGCCGTCCCCGGCGCACACCCCGCAAGCAGACAGAGCATCAGGACATAAATCACGAGCGACCTCCACATTCTGTGTTGCATTCTGTTTTTTCCTCCATTCCGTTCTGTTTTGTTTTTTCGGTTTGGATCACCTGATTTTTACATTCGCCGTATTTTGTGCATTATCATGAGAATTCATAGGATCATGCCCAAATACTTGACAAAATGATATTATTATGATACAATATTTCGAGCATGATTTCCATAAACGATTGCTTTCTTTTCATCGCGCTTTTTATACTTTTCAACTGTTCTTATACGAAGCATTTCGCTGACAAATGCCTGAAGGAGGTTTTTTATGCAGACGATTTCCTATCACGCTTTTCCCGATGCACACCGAAATACAGTGCTGGCATGTAACCTCTGCTCGGATAAACGCCCACTCTTGGTCAACTGTGCCGGCAGCACATTTATTAAGTGGACCTTTCACACCAAAAATACACAGGGCAGAAAAGACTATTATCTGCTTTACTTAAAAACCGGCACCCTAACCTTCTCTGTCAGCGGAGAACAGCACACCCTGACATCCGGCACGCTGATTCTGCTGCCCCCTGATTATCCATACGAATATTTTCAGACAGGAGAAGCCCCTCTTTTTTATTATTGGATTCATTTTACCGGTTCCCATGTCCAGTCATTGCTCGATGAGTATGCGCTCCTGCCATTGCCGCTGTTCCGCAGCCTGCCACAGGCTTCTGTCATGTTGGAATATCAAATGCAAAAGATGTTTGATATTTTTATCAAAAACGATACCTTTCGGGACGCTGCGCTCTCGCACTGTATGGACGCCATCCTGCTGGAACTGGCCAAACACTCCTACAAGCCCGGGGATGAAACCAAACGGCTGTCCAAATCCATCAAGCACATCAACAACTGCTACACATCAGAGCTGAACGTGCCGGAACTGGCAGCAATGGAATTTCTCAGCGTTTCCCGCTTCAACGTCCTTTTCAAGCGTCTGATGAAGATTTCTCCTTATCAATATATCATTCAACTGCGTATCAACGCCGCCTGTGAGATGCTCCGCGACTCCAAGCTCAGCGTGAGCCAGATTGCAGAGCTGGTCGGCTTTCAGAATGTGTTTTTTTTCAGCAAGCTGTTCAAGAAGCATATGAAAATGTCTCCTCTCCGTTACCGACAAAACGAAGCGAACACAACAGAAGCCAACCCCCGCTCCTGACCATACAATTCCGGGCAGTTTTACCGCCGGACCGCCCCTTGCCGACCTGTCTGCGATCACCTTTTTCTTGCCGCATCTGCCTGCATGTCTTACAAGCTCACGTGCGGCGAGGACAGGCGGTGCATCATCAGAACCGTGCGGTTTCACTTCATGAAATTCATCACGACCAACAATCGGATCAACCCAAAAAAGCAGCCGGATTCTCTCCAATGCTCATTTGCATTGAAGAGAATCCGGCTGCTTCAAATACAGCATAGCAGGCTTCAGCAATCCGGCTCCGGAAAATGATGAGGAAGCCTCCTTTGCTCACAAAAAACTCTCCCCTTCGGAAATTCCTTTCCCGGCAAAGTCCCGATTCGGAGTGGAGCACAAACAGCGGAGACGGAGTTATGGCAACAGACTCCACGTTCGGAAAGGCTGCGCGTCCCACCAAAATCCATCGATCAAATCAATGGCCCGCCGGAGTGATATGAATCATTCCATCTGCCCATCGGTAAGGTCAGGCTGATAGTTTTCAGCGATATGCTGTGACATTGCAGGCATGTTGTTGCAATACAAAAGTCTGATTCCCTTCTCACGGAAAGCCTTTTCATACAGCTCCGGCGATTCCGCGCTCGGGTTTGTGGTTGCCTTTTCGATCCACCCACGAGAGCGAGTACAGAAAGCGAGGAGGAGAGCTGATTTGCAGCTTTTTTCACGCGGGCACTGGCATTTTGGGAGATTGAGTGAAAAAAGGCAGCACCCGCGGCTGCCTTCAGGTTATGATCGCCGGCAGACGCCGAATACTCCGCCTGCCCGTTGATACCTCCATCCGCTGACCGGAGCCGGACATCCTCACGGCTCCGGTCAGCATTTGTGCAGCATCCGACAGATGGATCGAAAATGCTGAACGGAGAATGATAAACCCGGTTCACGTGCGAGAAGCTGCCTCAATCCGAAGGGAAAAGCTCCTCATATGGCAGATTCAGTTCCGGAGACTCTCCATGAGTCACCGATAGCGTAAACATATCCTCAACGAACAGAGTTGTTCTGATTTCCGGCTGTGTGTAGCGTTTCATATGGCAAATCTCCTTTTCCGTACTGAATTTGATCAGATAAGCATCTTATTGGGTGGTAGTACTGCGCGCAACCGTGAAAGTACCCGGCGCGGTTGTCAGAACCGTTCCGTCCCGCATGGTGACAAGCGCGCTCACAGTGAAGGTGTGATCGTAGCTCCGGTAATCCACCCCCTCAACAGTGATGGCAAGGATGTATTTTCCTCCAAGCTGCCCGGCCGTAACGGTTTCCCCATCCGCAACAATGGAGGTATAAACCTGGGTTGTGGTTTTTACCACCTCGGCGGAGGACTCGGTCTCGCCGTTGGCGGTTCTGCTTGCCTGCAGGCGGAAGCCCACATTGGCATATCTCAGATCGTCCACCACCGCAATCCAACGCAGATCAATGCTTCCGTCCGGGTTTTCTTCGCCCGCATACTGAACCTGCAGGTTGGCAACTGGGCAGATCCCCAGCATGGCCGCAACCGAGGCCGGCATCATCACATCAATCGTTCCGGTCGCACTGTAGGCCGTCTTTTCTCCGGTGAGCACCCAGTTTTCAAATTCATCGTACTCGGCAAACGTCTCGGCGCTGAAGCTCACATTCTCCCCTTTTGCCAGCGTGCGCACGGCATCCGCCACCGCAGCGTTGTCCAGAATGTCATTGTTCCGGTAGGTCGGGGTCTCCTCGTCTGAGTAAGAAACCGTGACGTCATAGTGACGCAGCCCCCAGTTGCTGACATGCGAGGAAATGGCATGCGACTGCAGCGTCGGATCGATGGTGGTGTAGCAGTCCACCAGCGTCAGCACCTGCGCGGCGGCCGGCCGCACGGTGCCCCAGGTGTCCTGATTATAGGCGTGCAGCAGCCCCGTGCGGTAGTGGGAAGGGGTGGCAAGCGTGTCGTTATCAGCCTCGTACTGCGCCAGACTGACGCAACGGGTGAGAATCGCGCTGCCGGCCGAGCGGCCGATCATGCCGCCCGCGTGATTGTCGGTGACCAGCTTACCCGTAAAGAGGCAGTCGGTCATGGTGACGGCAGAGGTGATCGAATTGACGCCGACAAATCCGCCGACGGCGGTCAGCCCCGAGACCGTGGAGGCACTGACGCAATTGGTGAACTCCACCGACACCCCCGGCTCCACCTGCCCGACATAGCCGCCGCAGGCCATTCCGGTTTCCATGCTGACCGCCACAGTGAAGTCGACATACATGTTCTCAAAGCGGGAAGGCTCCCCGGTTGCATTGGCAATCAGCCCGACATAGGCCCCCCCGGCTGTGGTGCAGGTACCGTTCTCAAAGCGGATGTTGCGGATGGTGGCTCCGTCGGCCGCCACAATGAAGCCGGATTTGCCGCCCGACTTGCAAAGCAGATTGCGGATAGCGAAGGATCGGCCGTCCAGCACTCCCTTGAAGAGGGTTGGGGGAACCCAGACCACGCCGTCCATATCAATGTCGGCGGTAAGAACAACGGTTTTGTCCTCGTACCACGCATTGGCCTCGGCGTTTGCCGCAAAGGCGAGCAGATCCCCCGGAGAGGAGATCCGAAACACACCGTCGCTTCCGGCCGTCCAGCCTTCGGTGGCGGTAATCGCATCGGCCTGCACCGTGATCGGAAGGCACAGAACCGCGAGAAAAATTGCGAGCATCAGAGAAAACAAACGATTGACTTTTTTCATGACAATTTCCTTTCTTTGATGAGATCGGTTGCAGCCGCCCGACAAAAGGCTGCCGCAATCCGCGAAAAAACGTCGGACAGAGAGAAAAGCCCGGGGCATCGGAGCGGCACGGCGCGATGCATGAGCCACGCCCTGCCAATCCGATGGCGCTGCCCACAAGGCAGCCGGACATAGCCGGTGACGCCCTGCGCTGCTGCCGGCCCGAATACGCGGACAGAGCAGACGTGCCGGCACAGCTCGTGCGCGGTAACGCCGGCGAAAAGCTCATCCGGCCGAAGGCTTCGTTTCCAGCCCCAGCAGCCCGGCAACCGGCGCCGGCATGATACCGTCAAGCCTTCCGGTCTCACTGTAGGAAACCTGCTCGCCGGTGAGCACCCAACCGGCAAACGCCTCATATTTGCCGAAGGTCTCGGCGCTGAAGCGCACCTCCTCGCCAAGCGCCAACAGGCGGATCACCGCATCTCCGGCCAGCTCGTCATTGATAACCTGATTGGCAAGCTCCCCGTCGGCATTGTCGTAAACCGGGCCATCCACACCGGTATAGAACACCGTCAGGTGGAAGCGCCTCAGCCCGGCATTGACGGTATGGGAGGAAACCGGATAGAGCGACAGCACATTGTCGACAACGGCGTAGCAGTCGGTCAAAATGACCTCCTGCGCGGTGGGAAACATGGTTTTATCCGCGTCAAAATCCTGATTGTACAGGAAGAGCAGCCCGGCGCGGGAATAGACCGGGTCAATCACGGCGTCGGCCTCGAAGCGCCCCATGCTGACGCATCGGGTCAGTGTGACGGCTCCCGCCGAACGCCCGATCATACCCGCGGCGTGATTGTCGCTCACGAGCACGCCGGTAAAGAGGCAATCGGTCATGGTGACGGACGAGCCGGTCTCCGCGTTTCCGATGAAGCCGCCGATACCGGTCAGCCCGCTGATGGTTCCGGTACTCATGCAATTGCGGAACTCCACCGATACAAGGTTGTCGACACGCCCGATATAGCCGCCGATTCCCTTGCCTCCGCTCAAAGAGCCCTTCACCGTGAAGTCGGCAAACACATTTTCAAACACCGACGTCCCGCCGGACGCATATGTGACCAGACCGGCAATGGTATTGGCTTCGTCCACGCAGCTGCAGGCCTCAAAACGGATATTGCGGATGGTAGCCCCATCGATGGTAGCGATAAACCCTGCGCCGGCATTGGAGGAGCCGCACACCAGGTTGCGGATGGCGTGAGCGTTCCCCTCCAGCGTCCCCTTGAAGTATACAAGCGGTACCCATTCCACGTCGGTCATGTCGATGTCAGCCGAAAGCTCCACCACCTTGCCCTCGTACCAGCCGTTGGCCTCGGCAGAGGCCGCAAAAGCAAGCATGTCATCCGGCGAGGAAATGACAAACATTCCGTCCTCATCGGCGCCCCAGCCGCCGCCCGCGGGTTCCCCGAAGGTACCGGTGATCGGGTTTTCCTTGGTCTGGTTGATATAAGAGGCGATCTGCGCGGCATAGGTGCTGTGCTCGGCCAGAGTCGGGTGACCGCCGGCAGCGGTGCGGGTCATCTCAAAGGAATACACGCCGGCCGCCTCACCGCCCACCTCCCGGCAGGCCTCAAGAATGGCCTGTGAAAAGGTATCGTTCATGGCGTTGTAGAGACAATAAATCCGGCAGCCCTCGTTCTTTTCATATACGGTTTTGAGAAAAGCCAGATACGCCTGCCCGAATTTTTCCTCGTCAATGCCGTACTGCTCGCGGTAACCGTAATCGTTGGTGCCGATGTTGACAACCACAATATCGGCCTTGCGCGGAAAGTGATACGCGGTGGAGGCGTCCCGCAGCGGGCTGGCGTACAGGTAGCCGTTTGTCATACCGGGAGCGCCGCAAAGCAGCCCCTGCCCCGAGAGCGCTGTGACCGCGTAGTCTGCCTGCATCTGCTCGGCAATCATATACGGATATGCCTGTGAGCCGTCCTGATCGGTATAGGCGCCGGTATGAGCGCCGATATTGCCCCATCCGCAGCAAATGCTGTCGCCTACAAACTCGATGTACAGGTCGTTTGCCGGGGGGGTTTTTCCGGTCAGCAGAGAACCGTAAAAGCTCATGCCGGTAAGCTGGGCGCGGGAGAGCGTGTAGCCGGTGACCTTCAGCACCCGCACGGTATGCTCCCCCTCCGGCACTGCCGGCACGACAATATCCTGCCTGCCCGCCACCTCGTAGTACAGCTCCCCTTGGGCATTTTCCCACTCCCGCCCGTCAATCCAGACACGGAAATAGGCGGGCGCGCTGGTCTCGGCATGAATGGTCAGATCGCCGCCCCTGCTGTCCAGCACAAATTCCAGCCCGGAGCAGGTCCAGTCCAGATTGAGCTGTTCATCGCCGGCCAGAAATCTCTCACCGAGAATCCGGATGCCCTCGGTGCCGCTGTTCAGGCTGACGGTTTGCAATTCGCCGGGCTGCTCCGGCCCCTTTGTATCATCGGTATCGGCGCCCGAACCGGCTTCCCCGCCGGTCGCCTCCGGCGTGCTTCCCGGGGTAGAGCCATCGGTGGCCGCGGGATCTTCCGAGACATGGCCGCACCCGGCCATGAGCGCCAACATCAGACATGCAAAAAGCAGAAATATCCATTTTTTCATCGGGTGACTCCTTTCTGTGAAACGATATGGCGGCGGCCGATTTTCCGGGCAGCCGCCGGGCTGCGTAGCGACCGCCGAAAACCGCCGGCGGGAGACTGTCAACAGGCCATAGAGCCAGCCCTCTTATTGAACCGGCTGGGCGCCCTCGGGGCTGACGTCGATATCCGCAAGTAACCAGGCATGGTCTGAGGCATAGATCTGTTGGTTATACGACGCGGTGCAGAACTGCCGCACAACCGCGTCCTGCGTGGTAAAGATGTGGTCGAAGGACCAGTCGCCCGCCGGCTGTGTCGCCCAGCCATGGCAGCTTCCCACGTTGTTGACCTGAATATCGCAGTTGAACTTGGCGTCCTTCATATAGCCGTCCGCAAGATATGCTTCATAATCCGGAGCTTCCTCGTTGGTGTTGAAATCTCCGGTATTGAACACCGGGCACCGGTAGGTCTCGGCCAGCTCCCGGATTTTTGCCAACGTCTCCTGCCGCTGAACCGCATTGGCCTCGGGCTTGGACCAGCCGTCCCAATGGACGTTGACCAGCGCAAAGCGCTCGCCGGTTGCAATCGACTCGAGCACCACCCAGCTCATGTACCTGGCGTAGCGCTGTGAATTGGAAACCGAATAATCCCGCCAGCCCTCAACCACCAGCCGGTAACGGTCGGATCGGTACATGATGGGATTGATCATGCCGGTGGATTGAGAACGGTCGCCATCCGTTGCGGCAAGCCGCCACGGGGTACCGGCATATGCCTCCTCCCACCACGCATACCACGATGGGGAAAACTCCTGAATGCCGATGACATCCGGCTGAAAAATACCGACAAACGATTCAAAAATTTCGGTGCGCATTTCAAAGGTGACGTCGCCGGTGTCGCTCCAGCCATCAAAGCCCGGCTCAAAGCCGTTGGCCATTACATCACGACATCCCGCGGATCATCCCCTTGGAGGAGGTCAGGCTGTACTGGCAGACCAGATCGGGGTTCAGACCGCCGCTGATTCGGTTTTCCAGCGTGGCCAGGAACTGATCCATCTGGAGATATTTCCCCGGCTCGGTGTGAATGGTGATGGTCAGCTTCAGTCGCTCCTCCGCATTGTTCAGGTGATCATACAGCGTTTTGTCTACGGTGGAAAGTGCGCCGTCCTCCGGCTGCTGATCCACCCATTCGGTGATCTGCTGGGTATCCCATGTGTAAATTTCAAAATCCTCATATCCGAAATCCAGAGTGGGATCCAGCCGGTCGCCGCTCTCATAGTCAAATTCCTCCGGGGCGGACGGGTCTGTTTTTCCGGCGTCGGTGCCGGTTGGTTAATTCACTATCTTTTGTTGGAGCAGCCGATCCGCTATCACGCATTGATCATATCACCTGCTTTCTTGAAGGGAATCGGTTTGCCAGATGATGTTTCGCTTGTCCCGCTCATCCGGGACCCGCGAATTTCCGGGCTTTTTGAAACCGTGATCACCGAAAACCGGGAACGCCTCCCCTTTTACCGCACCGCGCAGAATGCCGCGGTATCCAGCCTGCTGGTTCAGCTTTGCCGGGATTATCGGAATCATGATCCCTCTGTCGGGCGGGATGCAGCGCACAATTCCAAGGTACGGCTGGTGCGCCAGTGCATGGACTACATCAACCGGCACTATCTCGACGGGATTTCCACCTCCGACATCAGCCGGGAAATCGGCATTACCGTCAATTATCTCTGTGCCTGCTTCAAGGACGTCACAAATATGACCATAAAAAAATACATCAACAGCATGAAATGCCGTGATGCCGAAGCCATGCTGTCCAGCGGAAGCTATACGGTCACCGAAGCCGGACTCCACTGCGGATTTGACAACATGGCGTATTTTGCCAAGATGTACCGATTGATCATCGGAGAGAACCCGTCGGTCACAGCCGAAAAAAGCAAAACGGCAGCAGCCTCCCCCGAGAATCTATCGCAGCGGGCAAGAGATGCCTCGGATACGCACATACCGGTTGCAGAAGCCGGGACATCCGGCATCCCTCACGCAACACAAAGCTGATTTTTGAAACACTGCAAACAACGAACTGCCGGGCCGCAGGCGGCGCTTTGCTGTTCAACCCGGGGCTGACGGTTATACGCGAGCTGACCGTTTGGCGGTCGCCCGACGGCAAGCCAGCCGGTTCTGCCTGATTCCCTGCCGATCCGTGCAAAAAAATCACCCGCCATTTGATGAATGGCGGGTCAGGTTTTAGACAAAAGGCATATCAAATAAAAATTGCACAAAAATGTTCGTCCGCTTTTTCTTTGAGCGTGTAGGCGCAAAGAAAGAAGCAAAGGCTTCGCGTGGCTCAGCCGCAAATCTGCTTCGCAGAGTTTGCCCAAGAAGAAAAGGATTTGTTCCAAATCCGCGAACGCTGCGCGAGTTCGCCGCCGTATAG
>CALXUY010000014.1 GCA_944391805.1 uncultured Clostridia bacterium | reverse complement strand
CCGCACAACTTTTTGCATCTTTTCCGCCAAACTGCACAAATCTCCTTGGCAATAGATCCACTATTGCCTGCGTCAATTTGGTTTGTTTGACGAAAAATCTGACGGCAGATTTGCGCAGTCAGAATTGTGCAGTGTTGCCTTAACAGAATATGAAAAAAAGCCGCTTTCCGATACACAGAAATACGGCTTATTTCAGGAAAAAGCGATGATATTCGACCTCCTGAAGAATTTGCGCCGATTCCGGGACGGCGGGCAGCGCGTTCATCAGCTCTCGGCAGCCAAAGAGCAGCAGCTCCGCATGCTCCGGCAGCCGCAGGGAGAGCGGTTGTGTGCCCGGCTGCGTGCCGTGACGCCCGAAAATCAGGACATCCGACGAAAGCACGGCATTCTGCGCAATATCCGCCCAATCGCTCTGCACGGCTCCCGCGCCGAGATAGGTGACGATTTGCCGGTTGATGCGCAGCATCAGCAGAACTGGCACCTCAACCGCTTCGGTATCGGTGCGCCGGCAGGCAAGCAGCTCGGCTCCGGGCAGCGCCAGCGCACCACCGCCATATATGACCGGTATGCCGTGCAGTCCCGCCTCCTGCTCGAGCCGTGCGGCAATGGCCTGCTCCTTTTCGTTGATCGGGTCGGGCAGCCGGAGCGCAAAAATTTGGGTATCGGCTGACAGCGAGGCGATCAGATACGACATTTTGGAGTGATAATGCGTAAAAACCAACTCCCGCAGTTCGGTACAGCGCGCCGAGGTCAGCGCCTCCCGCAGACTCTGGCCGATTGAGACCGATCCGTCCGAAAAATCCACGGCTACGGCGTTCTTCCAATAACTCAGCAGCAGCGCCTCGTTCTCCTCCTCCCGCAGATAGGTCACACATATCCCCTTGCCGCGCGGCAGAACGTCGGCAGATCCGGCGGCCAGAACCACAACCGAGAGCGCCAGCGGCAGCATCAGCCACCCCCGCCGGCGCAAACGCAGCACCGCGCAAAGAATCAGAGACAGAGCCAGCAGCAGGAGCAGAACCGTTTGCAGCCAACCGTCCAACAGCACCGTTCCGTTCGGAATTCCGGAAAACCACCCGGCCACGGCAAGCATGAGCCGCAGACTGTTTTCCGCCAGAAAGACCGCGGGCGGGAAGGCCGGAAACAGGAGCACCAGCGCCGGGAGAACCAGCGTCAGCGTCAGCAGCGGGGAGAGCAGCAGAGTGGCCGGAACCGAAAAAACCGAGGAGGAGCCGAAGAACAATGCCAGCAGAGGGAGAATGGCCGCATTGGAAAACAGCCCCACCGCCAGAGCCGTTACCAGCGTGCGCAGCAGGCGCGAGATCCACCGCGGCCGGTATTTCCAGCGCTGACCCGAAAACAGCCCGGTTGCGGCGGGCATAAACAGAACAATGGCCGACGCCGCGGTGAAGGAAAGCCAGAGAGAAACATCCAGAACCGCATAAGGCGTTACGGTCAGAAGCAGCATCAGTGCGGCGCAAAGCGCGGTAAAGGAATCGTACTGCTCCAGAAACAGAAGCCCCAGATACAGCACGCAGGTCATGACCACCGCGCGGAAGGTGGAGGGCGCGCAGCCGGTCAGTCCGAAATAAAAGAGTGCCGCCGGCGGAATCAGAAACGCACGCAGCCGCCGCGGCAGGCCAAGCAGGCGCAGGAGCAACTCCAGCACACCGATGAGCACCGAGACATGCAGGCCGCTGAGCGCCAGAATGTGTGAAATGCCGGCGCGGCGAAAGCTCAGGACCGTATCGTCCGACAGCATCGACCGGTTGCCGAGCAGCAGCGCACCGGCCAGCGCGCCGGCTTCCCCGCCGATGACGGCCTGCAAGCGGTCGCACAGCCGGAGATTCCATTTCTTGAGCAGCAGCTCCACCGTCTGCACCGGCTCCGGGTAGACCGTGCAGCTCCGGCTGTCCTCACAGCACAGAATGCCGATGTAGCCGTCCGCATACAGAACGGTTTCCTCCGGATATGCCGCGGTGTTCTCGGGCGCACGCACCCGCCCCGTCAGCCGGAACACCTCCCCGGGCTGCAGGGAGGAAAGATAGTCACACTCGAGAAGCACCCGCCCGGAGCTGCGCTCCCCATCAATTTCCGACAGCTCCACACGGAACCGGCTTTGATGCGGCGCGGCATTCAGACGCTCGGCCACATAGCCCTCCACAGTGAGCTCCTCCCCGACCCGTTCGGAAAAAATGCCTGTCCGGCAGGAAAAGAAAAACCATGAGCCAAGCCATGCAACCGCGGCGGAAATCAGGCAGAGCGTGCATACCGAAGCGATTCTGCCGAGCCGTTTTTTCAGCAGGCCGACCGTGACGCATATCATAGAGGAAAGCAGGCAGAGAGCCGACAAAACCAGCCGGAGCCGCCCCGGCGCAGCCTGTGCAAGAACAGCAGTCAGCGCCATAACGCAGGCGCCGAGCGCAAGCGGACGATCCCGGAAAATATGCAACGCTTCCCTCCTCTCTGCCAAATTGCGCACATTATGAGAAATTTAGCCTGAAATGTAACAGATTCTAAAAAAAGTCTTGACAAAATTCAATTTATCGTTTATAATGTATGGGATTGATGCTTCAATTCACGAAATTATCGAAATGATTCGGAGGAAATACGTATGTTTGAAACATTGAAGGCAATTCTTGTGGAAGAATTGCAGCTGGAACCCGATGAAATTACCATGGAATCTGAGCTGGCAAACGACCTTGGTGTAAATTCCATTGAACTGGCAGACCTGATTATGCTCTGCGAGGATAAATTCGGCGTGGAAATTGAAGACGAGGACATTCACAAGTTTGTCACCGTGAGCGACGTTGTCTCCTATCTCGAGGCGCACAACCAGCAGTAATTCCCACATTCGTTTTTCACCGGCATCTGGCCCTGCGGCTGGGTGCCGGTTTTCGGTAGCTGTTATGCAGCCGTGTCGGATCGGCAGGTGTGTTTTCTATGCAATCGCAACATTGCATGTCCATATCTCATTCCGCTGCTTTCGTGATCGCGGAGAAGAGTTGTGTTTTTTGATGCGGAACCAAGGCAAAACTTACAATGATATCGGAAGGCAGAAATCCATGAAAGAGCTGAGTCTGGAAGAAATCAGGAATATCACGTTCGGGGCACTGCACATTGAGAAAACCACAGAGGGAATCTGTTTTTACCGCTGTACGGATCAGCAGATTGCCGTATGGGCGTCCCAAAACCGCGTTTACAGAGACAGAGCGGAAAGCGCGACAGGCATCCGTCTGGATTTTCACACCGACGCTCAAAATCTCGCGCTTACGGTCGGTCACGCGGGTAAATACGAGGTCTGCATCAACGGCTTGCTGCGCGCGCAGTATCAGCTGCAGGCGGGCGACAGCTTCGCACTGCCGTTGGACGATCCGCTCGGGCATCCGCTGCCCGAAAAGCGCGTCACGGTCTGCTTCCCGTGTCACCAGCGCGCAGTTCTGACCTCTGTCAGGTTGGATCACTGTGCCGGATTGATCCCGCATACGTATCGCTTCAGAATGCTGTACATCGGCGATTCGATCACACAGGGGTGGGAAACCGCTTTCGATTCGCTTTCCTATGCATGGCGCGTGGCAAGGCATTTCGACGCGGACATTGTCAATCAGGGCATCGGCGGCACCTATTATTTTGAGGATGCGTTCGACCGCATTCCCTTTGCCCCCGATGTGGTGATTGCGTCTTACGGCACCAACGATTTCGGGCACTGGAGCACAAAGGAAGAGCTGACCGCGCATTGCTCGGCGCATCTTTCTCTGATCGCAGAGACCTATGCGGGAAAACGCATCTTTGTCATCACCCCCATCTGGCGGGACCGCCGCAACGGACAGAAGCTGGGGAGCTTTGAGGAGTGCCGCGCAATCATTGCCGGTCAGGCTGAAAAATTGGGACTGACCGTGATCGACGGGCTTTCTCTCGTTCCTCCGCTGCCCACCTTCTTTTCGGACGGATACCTGCATCCGAACGATTGCGGGATGTCGCTCTATGCCGAAAACCTGATCTGTTCTCTGGAAAAATATATCAAATAGGGATAAAACAGTTCACATGGGCGTTTCGGCGCGACGCTTTTTTGCACCGCACGGAATACCGGCACGCATCGGAACACGCAAAAGCTGTTCGGAAAGCCCCTTTTGTGCTTTGTAAGCTGCCGGGGTCCGCTCCGCCTGCCACGGCGGCTGCCATAACCCGGCTGCGGGGCCTGCGCTCACCATGATAATGGCGCAGGCCTTTTTGCAGGTCTGAAACGCTTACGGCAGGTATCCCTGCAGAGCCCGGCAAACTGCCGAGAGATCATCCGCCGAGGCATGGCGCCCTTCCCTTGCATATGTGAGCTGAATGAACACATCGGTCAGCCGTCCGATGGACGCGATATTGGTATGCTCGGCGATTCTGCGCGCCAGCCCAGATGGAGCAACGGCAGCAGATCGGGCGTAAACTGCACCCGTTTGCAGGCTCCGCCCAGCGCGGCGGCAAGCGCACGAACCAAACTGGTTTTTCCGGTTCCCGGCACATCCTCCAGCAGAATGTGTCCGCCGCTGAAAAGCGCGCACAGCACATTCCTGACCGTGTCCTCCTTGCCCAGAATCACCTTTCCGACACGTTCATTCAGCTTTTGATACAGTTCTGCGGTGTTTGCTTTTTCCTCCATGTCTGTCTTCTCCTTATCAGGATTGTTTATCCGATATCTGAATGCGCTCCCGGTCAAACCGCAGCAGACTCTGCCATGAGTGATCGTTCCGCACATAGCACTCCAGCAGCAGCTCTTCCCCGCCGCGAACCGTGACGGCAATGTATTCCTCGCTGCTCTTTACCGGTTCGCTCTGCAGAACGGTAATCCGTTCCCCCTGCCACGATGTCTCAATGGATTTCGGTTCAACCGAATCATACAGGTTTGTCTGCTTCATCCGCAAGTGAAGCGTCCCCTTCGCCCGGTAAAAAATCAGGGTATAGAATTCCGGAAAGTACATCCGGTTTCCGATGTTTCGCGCACGGCCAGCATGACGGGGGGAGTTTGCGTACAGGACAGTCCAGTCCTCCTCTCCAAGCGTGGAATGCCCACGGCGAAAGCGAGCCTCAAACTCGGCGTTGACGTCCGACACATACCCGGCAATCGAGCTCGGTGCCGGGACCCGGAGAACCGCGCCCACCGCGAACAGAATACTGAGAAACAGCATCAGAAAAAACGCAATGGAGAACAGTCTGGAAAAAAGCAGAAGGAGCAGAGAAAGTGCCAACAAAACTCTGCAGTAATTCCGCACAATATCCAGCTTCAGAAAAAAATTTTTTGCCCGTTTCATATCTTCGTTTTCCCTCCCGTCTCCGCATTGCAAGCAGTCTTGGCATCTTCGGCCGGGTTCCTGACAAACGGAATATCACATGCCGGGCAAACGGTCTCGTCCTGCGTTCCCACATATCCGCAGCACAGGCAGAACGGACGCTCCGGCGCACGGCTTATGTTGAAAGGATATGCAGCAAACATGGGACAGAACACACGGTCTCCGACCTGATAATTGCTGCGGATAACGTTTGCTTTTTCATTATAGGCGACAAACCGGTGTCTCCACCCTTTGGAAGAGCGAACCACCATGGTGCAGGCGTCAATATAACGGAAATTCAGCCCGGCGCCCGAAAGGCCGCCTGTGTATTCACCGTCTTCGTTTCCGATGGCGCGTCTGGACCGAAAGCGCTCCACCGTTCCGTAGCAATTGCGGCAGGTAATCAACTGATACAGCTTCCATTTCCACAACGGAAGCAGAACCAGAATGACAAATATTCCCCAAAACCAGACCGGATGTGTTTCCCGTGTGAACAGATCGTTATTGCGTTCGGTTACAAATAAGATTGTCATAAAGACAGCGTAAAAAACGAGACATTTCAGCACACGACTGACGAGCAGGCGCTTCCCCCTCTTTTGAATCGCCTGTGCCGTGGCTTCCGGCAAGCCAGCGCAGTTCATCCTTTGCCTCCTCTGCTTGTTGTTAACAACATTATAACAAAAGCAAACATTTTTGTCAATACATAATAAGAAATCTGTGAATTTTGTCACGATCAAACAACAGCTCCGCCGCTCCCAAAACAAAAATTTCCCCTCAATGAAAGAAAATTGCAACGCCGGGCAGCCGTCGCTGCCCGGCGCGGTTTATGCTTCGCCTTGGCGGTATTTTTCGGATTGCAGGCGGAACATCTCCGCATATTTGCCGTCTTTCTCCAACAGTGCCTCATGGCTGCCCTGCTCCACAAGCCTGCCGCCGTCAAACAGGTAAATGGTGTCGGCAATGCGGGTGGTGGAGAGACGGTGGGAGATGAAAATGACGGTTTTCTCCTCGGTATTGCGCAGAATGGACTGGTTGAGGTGATATTCGGCCATCGGGTCCAGCGCGCTGGACGGCTCATCCATGATCACAATCGGATAGCGGCCGGCAAACACTCTGGCAATGGCCACCTTTTGGGATTCCCCTCCGGAGAGATTGGTCCCCTTGTCGTTGAACTCGCGGGTGAGATGGGTTCCGAGCCCCTGCTCCAACTGCTCCAGCTTTTCTGTGAAATCCGCTGCGCGCAGCGCCTCGCGAACGGTTGCCTCATTCTCCTGCCGGTATTCGCCGTTCATCACGTTTTCGGCAACCGTGGCGGCAAAAATTTTGAAGTCCTGAAACACGGTTCCGATCTGCCTGCGGTAGGCCTCTGGGGCGTACTCCCGGATATTCACACCGTTGTAGAGAATCTCGCCCTCGGTGGGGTCATAAAACCGCATGATCAGCTTGATCAGCGTGGTCTTTCCGGCGCCGTTGTAGCCGACAATCGCCACCTTTTCGCCGGCGTGAATCGTCAGACTGACGTTGCGCAGTGCCTCCTGCGGCGGCTGACGGTCGGCCGGTTTGTCATCCTGATCCTCGCGGAAGCGGTACTCCGGGTGATCGAACGTGTAGGCAAAGCTGACATTCCGCAGCTCCAGGCGCTCGAACGGCGGGATTTCGTGCTTCTCTCCCTTCACCCGAGGCTCATAGCTCATGAACTCGCGGTATTTTTCGATGTACAGCGAGTGCTTGGCGTATTTGGTGATCCGCTCGATCAGGTTGTTCAGCGTCCAGCGGATATCCCAGATCACCTGCACGGTGGCGGCAAACCCGCCCACCGCAATGCGGCCGTTTGCCAGCTGCGTGATCATATACAGCAGCAGCGCAAATAAGGTTACATTTCCGAGCCCATTCCAGCCAAGACCGTACAGCAGAAAATAGCGCCTGCCGTATTTCACATCGGTCTGAACCAAGCGTTCGTTGTTCTCATCGTATTCCCGGGTCAGCAGCTCATCGGCTCGCCCGGTGCGTAGCTCCTTGGCATAGTCTGCGAGGTGATATACCCTGTTGATGTAGTCCCTTTTGCGCCGGAGCGGGTTTCTCTCCCGATCATGCCGGAAGCTGATTCTGTTGCCGACCAGGTTACAGACAACCGTGACGCAAGACGAAAGAAAGAGCACCAGCGCGATGACGGGATCCACGGTCAGCAGCAGGGTAAACAGCGACGCTGAGGCGATCAGCCGGTTGATGAGCTTGCCGGTGTCCTCGATCACCTCTATCGCGCGGCTGTCGGATTGGTTCATCGCCCATACAAAATCGTTGTAGAAGGCGGGGTCATCGAAGCAGGAGAGGTCGAGCGAGCGCGCCTTGGCAAACAGCTCCTCGTGCATCCGCAGGTGCAGCTTCTGGCGCATCAGCGGGTTTTTGATGTTCCAGTACCATTTGTCAAACACATAGGCCACGAGATAAAAGGCAGCCATCACCGCGATGATCGATGCGGCATAGAGGAAATCGCCCCCATCCTGCACCGCGTTGAGCAGGGTGTAGATGAACCATGCCGAAACCGAGTTGATGCACCCCCACACCACGCCCTCGACAATCATCAGGGCAAAATACTCCGGGGTGTACGCCGCGATTTTGCGTAGCATCAGCCAGTTGTTGCGGAGGATGGAGGAGAGCTTCTGGCGCTCTTTTTTCACTTTACGCATCTTCGCTCACCTCACTCCCCAGATAGTTTTCGGCCTGCCGGCGGAACATGGTCGCGTACTTCCCGTTTTTTGCCATCAGCTCGGCATGGGTGCCGCACTCGGCCAGCTCCCCGTTCTCCATCAGCAGCACGCGGTCGGCCAGAACGGCGGAGGAAAGCCGATGCGAAATGAAGATGACGCTGCGCCCGGCCGTGGCGCGCATCATGTTCCCAAACATGCGGTATTCGGCAATCGGGTCGAGCGCGCTGGAGGGCTCGTCGAGCAGAACAAACGGGCGCCGCTCGGCAAATACCCGCGCCAGCAGCATCTTTTGCTGCTCCCCGACCGAAAGGTTCTCGCCGTGGTCGTCAAATTCGCGGGTGAGAATGCTGTCCATCCCGTGTTCCATGCGGCTGACCCGCTCATAGGCGCCGCTCTCCTTCAGGGCCTGTGCCACCAGCTCATCGTCCCCCTCGCAGGTGGGGCGGAGCAGCACGTTCTCCTTCACGGTCATCGAAAAGAGCTTGAAATCCTGAAACACCGTGCTGAAATCCCCCCGGTAGGAGTCCAGCGTATACGCGCGGATGTCGGTGCCCCTCAGCCGAATCTCGCCCTCCGTGGGGTCATAGAGCCGCAGCAGCAGCTTGACCAGCGTGCTTTTTCCCGAACCGTTGCTGCCAACCAGCGCCACACGCTCTCCGGGGTGCAGGGTGAAGCTGACATTCCGGATCGCGTCTCGCTCGCTGCCGTGATACCGGAAGGTGACGTTGCGCAGCTCCAGCTCTCCGCCCTCCTTCGGCGCAGTCTCCGGCCCGTCCTGAATGGCGGGGATGTAATCCAGAAAGAAACGCACATCCTCAAGGAACAGCGCGTGCTCCCCGAACTCGGCAAAATACTGCACCAACCGGTTCAGCTCGTAGGAGATGGAGCTGATGGAGGAGAGCACCACCAGACAGTCTCCCACGCTCATGCCGCCGTTGGCGCTGCCCACCACCATTGCGCTCCATACGGCATAGAGCGTGGCACCCAGAATTGTGACCACCTCCAGCCCGATTTTTTGCAGATACCCGTAAACCGCCTGCCGCAAGCCGTACTTTTTGATGATGCGGCGGTAATCCGAAAAGCTCTCCCGCAGGTCGCGCAGCATCCGGCCGTACATGCCGCCGATGCGCATTTCCTTTGCGTATTCACCGAGATAAAAGGTGCGGCGGACATAGGTTTTGCGGCGGTTGACCGGTTTTTTTTCGGTCTCCATATCGTGCTTGGCAATGTTCTCCAGCCGCCGAAACACCCCCAGCACCAGCGGAAACAGCCCGAACAGCATCAGCCACGGATCTATCAGAAAGAGCAGCAGCGAATTGGCCGAAAGCGTCACCAGACCGGAAATCAGATCGTCCAGCGTGTACATCACCTTCCTTATCCGGTTGTAAGCCTCATCCATCGCTTTGACATACCGGTTATAAAATTCCGGGTCCTCATAGCAGGCCAGCTCCACGCGGGCCGCCTGCCGGAACAGCTTTTTTTCGATATATGCAAGGATTCTGCAGTTCAGCACGGGAGAAATCACCCGCCAATACCACTGAAGTGCTGTTTCAATCACCAGTGTTACCACACCCAGAATGCACACATAGCGCAGAATCGAGGAAATCGGCTCCCCGGCCTCCACGCCGTCCACAATCCGGCGCAGCAGATAGCTCCCGCTCAAAAAGTTCAGAATGCCGTAAACCACGCCCGAACCGACGTAGATGATCAGATGCAGGGGCGCGGCCTCCCAGATACAGCGCAGCGCGAACAGGTTGTTGACCACCCTGCGCCGGAACGGAATTTTTTTCTTCTTTTTTTCGGTCGGTTTCTGTTTGCGCCTCATATTGCCTCCCACGGAATCGGAAAAATCGGATTGCAAAGCATGGCTTCATCTGCTATACTGAACAAATCCAGTATATCATATTTTTATGTTTTTGTCAACAATTTTTGAATTTTGTTTTGCTAAATTTCGACAACCGTTGGCTGCAAGTCAAGGAATGTGCGAGGTGGTCAAGAATCAGCCGGAAAAGGAACAGACGGTTTGTCGGTTCGGTATCTGGGCATGCGACGGGGCGCAGGGGAATCCGGTCAATGTTGCGCAAATCACGGTCGTTTTTATCGGATTTTGTGCTGCGGATTGACAAAAGCTCTTTTTTATGGTAGGATATTACCATTCCAACCGAATCCATTTTTTCAGGAGGTAACCCATGCTGTACGATCAGACCAAGCCGTTTACCGACGAAGAATTCCGAAGCCCGGGCAAGGAGTACCGCGGCGCTCCCTTCTGGGCATGGAACGGAGCGCTCGACCGCGAGGAGCTGCTCCGGCAGATCGGCTGCTTTCGGGAAATGGGCTTTGGAGGCTTTCACATGCACGTTCGCTCGGGGCTTTCCACCCCCTATATGAGCGAAGAATTTCTCGATCTGGTTGAAGCCTGCGCCGATGAGGCCGAGCGGCGGGACATGCTGGCGTGGCTGTATGACGAGGACCGCTGGCCCTCCGGCTTTGCCGGGGGGCTGGTCACACGGGAGCACCCCGAATACCGCCGGCGCTGGCTGGTGCTCTCGGCCGCTCCCGTGCCCGGGCGCGCATATGAGGTGGGGCGCTATGACGTCTCGCTCCATGCCGACGGCACGTTGGCGTCCTATCGCCTGCTTTCGGGCGGTGAGGCGGCGACGGGAGACGAGTGGTTCGCGCAGGTGCTGGTCGAGCAGCCAAGCCCGCGCTTCAACAACGCCGCCTATCTGGACACCCTCAATCCCCGCGCGGTCGAGTGCTTTGTGGCCTGTACATACGAAGCGTACCGAAAGCGGCTGGGCGACCGCTTCGGGGGCAGTGTTCCGGCCATCTTCACGGACGAGCCGCAGTTTGCCAAAATCGCGCCGCTTCCCTACTCTCTCTCCCGGACTGACGCGCGGGTGGTATGGACCGATGATCTGCCCGCCACCTATGCCGCCGCCTACCCCGGAGAAGATCTGGTGGCCTGCCTGCCCGAGCTGTTCTGGAATCTGCCGGACGACCGGCCCTCTGTCATCCGCTACCATTTCCACGACCATGTGTGCGAGCGCTTTGTTGCTGCCTATTCGGACACCATCGGCAACTGGTGCCGGGAGGCGGGCATTCTCTTTACCGGGCACCTCTATGAGGAGCCGACCCTGAAAAGCCAGTCGGCGACGGTTGGTGAGGCCATGCGCTTTTACCGCAGCATGACCCTGCCCGGCATTGACATGCTGTGCGGCTACCATGAGCTGACCACCGCCAAGCAGACGCAGTCAGCCGTGCGCCAATATGGGCGCTGCGGAATGCTCAGCGAGCTGTACGGCGTGCTGGGGTGGGACCTCGACTTCCGCGGGCATAAGCACCACGGAGACTGGCAGGCGGCCATGGGTGTAACCGTGCGGGTTCCTCATCTCTCGCTCTACACCATGAAGGGCGAGGCCAAGCGGGACTATCCGCAGACCATTCAGTATCAGTCCTGCTGGTATCGGAAATACCCTCTGGTGGAAAACCACTTTGCGCGCCTGAACACCGTGCTGACCCGTGGAAAGGCCTGTGTGCGGGTGGGCGTGATTCACCCGATTGAGAGCTATTGGCTGCACCTCGGCGCGCTCGACCGCAATGCCGTGGCCTGCGAACAGCTCGAGCGCAATTTTGCCGACGTCACCGCGTGGCTGGCCTTCGGCGGAATCGATTTCGATTTCATCAGCGAATCGCTGCTGCCCGACCTCTGCCCCTCCGGCGCCAATCCGCTGCCGGTCGGCTGTCAGCGCTACGATGCGGTGATTGTTCCCGAGTGCGAAACGCTGCGCGAGAGCACGCTGGAGCGTCTGGAGGCCTTCCGCGCGCAGGGCGGCTTGCTGATCTTTCTGGGTGCGGCCCCGCTCTGCGTCAACGCCCGGCCGGACAGCCGCCCCGCGGCGCTTGCGGGCCGGTCGGTCAGTCTCTCCTTTTCGCGCGCGGCGCTGCTTCACGCGCTCGAGCCGCTGCGTGAGCTGCGCATCTCCAACCGGAACGGCACGCCGGCCGAGGGCTTTCTGACCCAGCTGCGGGACATTGACGGCGACAGGTGGCTGTTTCTGGCACGGGGAGTGCTTCCGGCAGGTATGGATGTGCCGCAGGCAGACTCCCTGCGCATCGACGTTAAGGGAAGCTACACCATACAGCTTTACGATACTGTGACAGGCACGGTGTCTCCGCTCTCCGCCGCTGTCCGGAACGGTTTTACATCCTGTACGGCGGAGCTCTACGAGCACGACAGCCTGCTGCTCCGGCTCACACCCGCGGCGGAAACAGAATCGCCCGGACAGCCTCCGAAGGCCACCGGAACGAAAAAGGCCCTGTCGCTCCCGGTTCCCGCCGAGGTGCCGTTCCGGCTGGGCGACCCCAATGTACTGCTGCTCGACAAAGCCGAATTCTGTCTCGACGGCGGGGAGTGGGAGCCGGAGGAGGAGCTATTGCGTCTGGACAACATCCTGCGCGGCCGGCTCGGCTGGCAGGAGAGCGGCGGACGGGCGGCACAGCCCTACTGCATTCCCGAGGAGCCGGCAGCCCACAGGCTGGCACTGCGGATGACCGTAAAAAGCGAGAGCGAATGCGCAGGCATTGCGCTGGCCATCGAGCATCCCGAAACCGTATCCATCCGCTGGAACGGGGAGCGCGTGCCGGGCATTGCCGACGGCTGGTATGTGGACCGTGAGATTCCGCGCGTTCCCCTGCCCCCGCTGAAGCAGGGAGACAATCTGCTCGAGCTGGAAATGCCGTTTGAAAAGCGGGTCACACTGGAATGGTGTCATCTGCTCGGAGAATTCGGCGTAAGGCTCAAGGGAAGCGAAAAAACGGTTGTCGCCATGCCCCGCACGCTGGGCTTTGGCAGCATCACCTCGCAGGGACTGCCCTTTTACAGCGGAACGCTGACCTATCTGCTGCCGGTCAGTCTCCCGGCCGACGGATGCGTGCGGCTGCATGTGCCGCAGTTCCGCGCGGCCGTGCTGGAGCTTTCGGCCGACCGGGAGGAGGACGGCAGTCTCATCGCGTTCTCACCCTATACGGCAGAGACAAAAGCGCTGGCCGCCGGGGAGCACACCATAAAGCTGACCGCCTACCTCAACCGCACCAACACCTTCGGCACGGTGCACAACGCCGACCGCAATGCGATTTATTACGGTCCGGCTCTGTGGCGCACCGAGGGCGACCGCTGGACCTACGGCTATACGCTGGCCGACGAAGGCGTTCTGAACGCGCCGCGGCTGGAATGGATCGGGCAGACCGAGGACTGACCCTTCAGACAGATACATACACCGGAACGCCCCTGCGCGGCAAATTGCCGCACAGGGGCGTTTCGGTCAGGTTGTAGACAAAAGGCGCATTCAATCAAAATTGCACAAAAGCGTTTATCCGCTTTTTCTTTGAGCATATAGGCGCAAAGAAAAAGCTTGGCAAAAAGAAAGCGCCGTATAGGATTTTCGTCCTCTGCGGAGGGCGACGAGGGCTCCGCGCCCTCGACCCCGGGAAACTTTTTGCGGAGCAAAAATTTCCGGCGGCTTGCCGCCTCAAACTCTTTGAAGAAAGTGAAACGTGCGCAGCACGTTGATCAAAACTTTCATCAAACTGACGAAAGCCGTTGCTTTGGTCTACAGTCTGTGGAACGCCCCTGCGCGGCAATTTGCCGCGCAGGGGCGTTCTGGCGCAAAGTATCAAACGGCCTGCCGTTACAGTTCGTTCCGGCAGAGATCCTCATAGGATTCCCGACGGACGACCAGCTTGTCCTCCCCATCCCGCAGCATCACCATCGCCGGGCGCGGAATGCGGTTGTAGGTCGAGGACATGGCATAGTTATACGCACCGGTGGTGAGCACGGCGGCAATATCCCCGCGCGTGACGGTATCTGGAACCGGAACGTTCTCCTGCAGAATATCCCCGCTCTCACAGCATCTGCCGACGACCGACGCGCGCAGAGCTGCCTTTTCGTTCATGCGGTTGGCGATATAAACGGTATAGGGGGAGCGATAGAGGGCAAACCGCGGATTGTCGGTCATGCCGCCGTCCACCGAAACATAGTTTTTATAGCCCAGGATCTGCTTGAAGGTGCCCACGGTGTAAAGCGTCAGTCCCGCGTCGGCGACAATGCTCCGCCCCGGCTCCATCCGCACGGCCGGAACCGGCAGCCCCAGCGCGGCACAATGCGCGCGCAGCGCTTCCCCTACCTGCCGGATATTGGCGGCAATGTCGATCTCCGGGTCGGAATCCAGATAGCGCACGCCGTAGCCGCCGCCCAGATCCAGCTCCCGCATCACATAGCCGTGCTCGGCCTTCATCGCCGCGGCAAACTCCAGCATGATGGCACAGGCGCGCAGGTAGACATCCGAATCGAATACCTGCGAGCCGACATGGCAGTGGAAGCCCTCCAGAGAGAGGTTCGGCAGCGCCAGCGCATAGGCGGTCAGCGCGGCCGCCTGCCCGGTCTCAATCGCAACGCCGAATTTGGAATCCACCATTCCGGTGGCCACGGCGGCATAGGTGTGCGGATCGATGCCAGGGGTCAGCCGAAGCAGGATCTTCTGGCGGATCCGCTTTTCTCCTGCGATGCGGTTCAGGGCGTCCAGCTCCTCGCGGTTATCCACCACAAAGCGACCCACTCCCTGCTCGATGGCATAGGCGATGTCCGCGTCGGTTTTGTTGTTGCCGTGAAAATAGGCGCGCTCCATCGGGAACCCGACAGAAGCGGCGGCGTAGATTTCCCCGGGGGAAACGACGTCGATGCCCATTCCCTCCTCCCGCATCACGCGGTAAATCTGCCGGAAGGCCGCCGCCTTGCCGGCGTAAAGCGGCAGCGCCGCTTCTCCGAAGGCCTCCCGCATGGCTCCAAGATAGGTGCGGCAGCGCTCCCGGATGCGGTCCTCATCCATCACATAGAGCGGGGTTCCGTACTTGGCCGCCAGCCTGACGGTATCCGCTCCCGCAAAGCAAAGATGGCCGTCCGAATTGACCGATAGATTCTTACAAATCATGCACAGCTCCTTACAGCAGATTCCGCAGGCGCGCAACCGCTTCCTCGGTCGCCTCCCGGCGGCCGAAGGCGGTCAGGCGGAAATAGCCCTCGCCGCATTTGCCGAAGCCCTCGCCGGGGGTACCGACAATTTGCACGTTCTGCAGCAGATAATCGAAAAATTCCCATGAGCCCATTTTTCCCGGGCAGCGCAGCCAAAGGTACGGGGAATTTTCCCCTCCTGTGAACCAGATTCCCTTTTCCCGCAGGAAATCCGCAAGAATTCTTGCGTTTTCCATATAATACCGGACATGCTCCATCGCCTCGGCGTGCCCCTGCGCCGAGACCGCGGCCTCGGCGGCACGCTGCACCACATAGGGGACTCCGTTGAACTTGGTGGCCTGTCGGCGCGCCCAAAGCCTGCCGAGCTTCACGCCGCCCGCCTCCAGCTCCTCCGGCAGCACGGTCCAGCCGCAGCGGGTACCGGTGAAGCCGGCGGTTTTGGAGAGACTGCAGAACTCCACAACACAGCTCCGCGCGCCCTCCACCGCGTAAACCGAGTGGGGGTAGTCGCCCGAAATGTAGGATTCATAGGCCGAATCGAACAGGATCAGCGAGCCGGTCTGCAGCGCAAACGCGACCCACTCCCCAAGCTGTGCGGCGCTGTACACCGCTCCCGTCGGGTTGTTGGGAGAGCAGAGATAGATGACATACGGCTTCTCGGGCAGCCCGTCGGGCATCGGCAGAAAGCCGTTTCCGGCGTTTGCCTCCAGATAGGTGATGCGGCGTCCGCTCATGAGGTTGCTGTCCACATACACCGGGTAAACCGGATCGGGGATGAGGATGTCATTGTTCCCGAGAATGTCCACAAAGTTGCCGATGTCGCTTTTTGCCCCGTCGCTCACGAAAATCTCGCCGGCGCGAAGGTTCACCCCAAGCCGCGCATAGTAATCGGCAATGGCCTCCCGCAGGAAGTCATAACCGTATTCCGGCGCATAGCCCCGGAAGGTATCGGCAGAGGCCATCTCGTCCACCGCGCGATGCATGGCGGCGATGACTGCCGGTGTGAGCGGAAGCGTCACGTCACCGATGCCCAGCCGGATGATCTTCTTGCCGGGATTTGCCTCGCTGTAGGCATTCACCCGTTTCGCAATATCCGAGAACAGGTAGCTCTCCTTGATGTCTCCAAAATGTTCATTGATCCGGATCTTCATACTCATACACTCCTTCATATACCGTTTCGGCGCGGCCGAACATCCGCAGATTCAGATTCTCATCGCAGGTCACCTCAAGGTCGCCCCCCTTGAGCTGTACCGTAACCGGCACGCCCGGCTTGCAGTAGCCGTTGACCACCGCGGCCGTCACCGCCGCACACGAGCCGGTGCCGCAGGCAAAGGTCTCGCCGCTTCCCCGCTCCCACACCCGCATCTGCAGGGTGGCGGCGTCGATTCGCCGCACAAATTCGGTGTTGACCCGGTCTGGAAAGAGCGGAAGATGCTCAAACCGGGGGCCGAGCTGTTCAAGGTTCAGGGAATTCACATCATCCAGAAAAATCACCGCATGGGGGTTGCCGACCGATACAGCCGTGATGTTGTAGGTGCTCCCCTCCACCTCGACAGGCTCGCTGACCATGCGCTCTCCTTCAAACAGCACCGGAATGGCCGAGGGCGCCAGCGTCGCCTGCCCCATATCCACGCCAACCGTCTGCACCTTGCCGGCAAACAGGTTCAGGTGCAGGCGTTTGATGCCCGAGAGCGTTTCAATCGTCATCTCCTCCTTGGGCACAATGCGGTTGTCGTAGAGATATTTGCCCACGCAGCGGATGGCGTTGCCGCACATTTTCCCCTCGCTGCCGTCGGCGTTGAACATGCGCATTTTCGCGTCGGCCACCGCCGAGTGGCAGATGAGCACCAGCCCATCCCCCCCGACAGAGAAGCGGCGGGGAGACATGGCGAGCGCCAGCATGTCGGGATATTTCGGCTCCCCCTCCATGCAGTTGAGATAGATATAATCGTTTCCGAGGCCGTGCATTTTGGTAAATGAAATTTTCATGCGTCTTCCCTCCTCATCTGGCCGTTTGCAGCAGATCCTGCATCCGGTAAAGCCCGGCCGGCTGCCGGACCAGATATGCCGCAGCGGCGAGCGCACCCTCGGCGAACAGCGTGCGGCTGTGCGCCTCATGCCGCAGGGTGATGGTCTGGGAATCGGTGCCGATGATGATCTCATGATCCCCGACGATATTCCCCATCCGGATGGCGTGAATGCCGATTTCCTCCGGGTCGCGCTTGCCCTGCCCGCTCCTGCCGAGCACCAGCTTGGCGCGGGTGCGGATTTTGCGGATGGCCTCGGCCAGCATCAGTGCCGTTCCGCTGGGAGCGTCCAGCTTGCGGTCATGGTGCTTCTCGACAATTTCGATCTCAGCGTCCGGAAAGGCCTTGACCGTTTGCTGCGCCAGCTCGGCCAGCAGCGCAATGCCGACCGACATATTGGCCGAATGAAAGACCGGGATCCGTTCGGCCGCCCGGGAAATGCGGGCAAGCTCGGCCTCGGTGTGCCCCGTGGTGGCAATGACCACCGGAATGCCGCGTGCCTCGGCGAAGTCCAGCATGGCGGCGGTGCCAACGTGGTTGGAGAAATCCACAATGCAGTCCGGCGTCTCCCGCACGGCGTTCCAATCGGTGTAGCTGGGGAACTCCCTGGTGTCCACCGGAATGACGTCAAACCCCGCCACCGGCACCGCCCCCCGACAGCCGTCCAGCGCCAGGAGCGCCACCTCCCGGCCCATGCGTCCGCCGACGCCGCAGATCAGAATGTTCATGTGCGCGTCCCTCCCTTTCCGTCCAGCAGGCCCAGCCCCCGCATCAGCTCCAGCATATGCGCCTCATGCTCCGGCTCCATCGCCGTCAGTGGCAGGCGCAGGATATTCTCGCAGAAGCCCATCGCCGCCATCGCGGCCTTGACCGGAATTGGGTTGACCTCGCAGAACAGTGCCTGAATATAGGGGAGCAGCTCGAGCTGCAGCGCCGTGCTGCCCGCCACATCGCCGGCAAAGAAGCGCCGGCAGATCTCCACCGTCTGCGCCGGCATGGGGTTGGAGAGCACCGAAATCACACCCTTCCCCCCCAGCGAGAGGATGGGGACAATCTGGTCGTCGTTGCCCGAATAAATATCCATCCGCCCGCGGACGGCGGCGGCCAGCTCGACAATCTGCGAGATGTTGCCGCTCGCCTCCTTGATCCCCACAATCCGCGGATGGTCGGCCAGAACCGATGCCGTGGCCGGCAGAATGTTGCAGCCGGTGCGGGACGGAATGTTATACAGGATCAGCGGCTTGGTGCTCGCATCCGCAATGGCCGTGAAGGACTGAATCAGCCCTTTTTGCGTGGCCTTGTTATAGTAGGGGGAAACCACCAGCATCGCATCCGCGCCGGCCTCACAGGCGAACCGGGTGAGATCCACCGCATATGCGATGTCGTTCGACCCGGTTCCGGCAATGACCGGAATTCTGCCTCCTACCTGCCGCACGGTGAACGAGATGACCTCGCGGTGCTCCTCGTCGCTCAGCGTAGAGCCTTCACCGGTGGTGCCGCACGAGACAATGGCGTTTACACCCTCTGCAATCTGCCATTCAATCAGTCTGCCCAATGCGGCAAAGTCCACCCCGGTCTGCGTCATCGGAGTGATGAGCGCGGTGCCAACGCCTTCAAAAACAGTTGTTTTGCTCATCATGAAAAGCCTTCCTTTCTCTGTGTATCAAGAGGGGTCGTGCCGACGCCGCCAAAAAAGGCAGAGCCGCTCACGGAGAGAACTCTGCCTGTTCATTTGACCTTCCCTTCCCATCCAATGGGAACCGTTCGGGTGAAAAGTTTGGATAGCTCTCCGCATTTCTGCGACAGCATAACGGATCTTCTCCAATTCTGCCAGACCAGCCTTACGCCTCGGCCGTCTTCGGCACCGGGACCTTTCGGAAATGCAACGCCCTGCGATGGCTTGACACAATTCCCTACTGATTCCAAGTGCGCCTCTATCATTATTTTTTGTCAGTATATCACATTTTACCCGGTTTGTCAACCCATTTCGGGCAAGAAATTCCGAATTGCGGAAAATATTTGCGGCTTTCAAACCGATTTCCGTGAAAACCGATGCTCCGATGAGCCATGCGCCCCTTCAAAGCCGCTCCCGCCCCAGCGGAATCACCTGCCAGCCATGCTCACCGGGAACCGTCAGGCCACCCACACCGCAGGAGCGTGCATACTGCGCCGCCTCGTCAAACTTCCACATCAGCGCGTTTTTGCTGTGCGCATCCGAATTCAGCATCACCCTCCCCCGCTTTTCGGCAATTCTGCGCAGAAGATAGGCGGAGGGATAGGGCGTGCTGCGATAGCCGCGGGACATGGCTCCGGTGTTGATCTCAAAAATGACGTCCTGCCGGAGGAGCTGCTCCAGTGCATCCAGCATCGGGCGGCGGTAACGGTAATCTGACGTGGAAAACAGGCAATCCCCCTCGTTGAATTTTTCCACCAGATCAAAATGCCCCACAATGTCACATCCGGTTTTATATCCGACCTGCGCCAATGTCTCGTAGTAGCAGGCGGTCAGCCGGTACACATCCCCGCCGAACTGCTCCTCCACGGCCCGGCAGAAGCTCTCCCGGCTCTCGTCAACCGACAGATAGCTGCCGCCCGCCCAGAGGTAGTGCACCGATCCGATCACATAGTCGTATCCCGTCGCCGGCTCCGGAGAGTAAAAATCCTGCTCGATTCCGCAGAGAATGCGGATCTGCCCGCGGTACGCCTCGCGCAGGCGGGCAATTTCCGCCCGGTAAGCACCGGTGTTCTCCGGAGACATGCAGCAGGACAGGTCAAACGGAGTATAGGAATGCCCCGAAAAGCCGAGCAGCTCCATACGGTCGGCAATCGCGGCCTGCACCATCTCCTCGGCGGTGTTTTCCCCGTCGCAGAAAACGGTATGCGTGTGAAGATTGCATCTTGGATAGCGCATTGGCGGCTCACCTCCTGTTCAATGGCGCTCGCTGTCCGCTGCGGAAAGATCGGCTTCGATGATGCCGCGCACGGTGGCCGAAAGCTCCTCGAGCGAGCTGGCCCGCACGGTCTCCCGGTCGATGATCCGGCAGATATGCAGGCGAACCGCGGTGCTGTGCAGCGGAAAGTTTTTGCCGATGCGCTCGGTCCCCTGCGTGGTCATCACCGCAATCGGTGCGTCGGCCTTCTTTGCCAGATAAAAGGCGCCGGACTTGAAATCCAGCAGCTCCCCGGTCTTGCTCCGGGTGCCCTCCGGGTAGATGCCAACGTCCAGCCCCTCATCCCGCAGGCGGCCCGCGGCCTGCTTGAGCGTGCGCATGGCCTTCATCCCGTTCTCCCGGTCAATGGCCAGAAAACCGGCCTGACGGATATAGTTGCCGGCCAGCGGCAGACGGAAGTTCTCCTCCTTGGAGATGTAAATCAACCCTCGTCCGCGCAGAACGGCAAGCATTGCAAGCGGGTCGAAATCCGACCGGTGATTGCTCACCAGCACGCACGGACAATCGGGCAGCAGCTCGGTTCCGCTCAGAGATATTTTCACACGCAGAAGCAGCAGCAGCCAATCGAGGCTCAACTGAATGACCCGGCGGCAAAATGCGCCCGAGCGCTTCGGCCCCTTTTTCGGAAAGAACAGCGAAACCAACCAGAGTGTCCCGAAATACACGGCAAGCAAGCCGATATAAAACGCGGGAAGCAGCAGAAGCAGCCACCACGGGCTGATCCCGGCTCCCAACCATACCCCCACGGAACCGGCGGCGGAAAGCATCAGAACAACCAGATTCAATATCATCTCAACATCTCCATCCCCTCCCGCATCCCGGCGGGAGCATGAAATCATCACAAATGCCAAACCGATAATAGTTTACCATAAAAACCATGCAAAGTCAATAGACGGCAATGAAAAACAGCGTCCGCCAGTGGATTTCCGCCGCACCCGAATGAGCCGCGCAATGGCCGGAACCAATGGTCGGCCGGATGATCCTCCCCGCCGCACGCGCAAAGGCCAAGCAGGCTTTTTGCAGGTTGTAGACAAAAGGCGCATCAAATAAAAACTGCACAAAAGCGTTCGTCCGCTTTTTCTTTGAGCGTGTAGGCGCAAAGAAAGAAGCAGAGGCTCCGCGTAGCTCCTCTGCAAATCTGCTTCGCAGAATTTGCCCAAAGAAGAAAAGGATTTGTTCCAAATCCGCGAATCGCTGCGCGAGTTCGCCGCCAAATGGGGAAATTTCGCCGCCTGCGGGCGGAAACTTCTGCGTAGCAGAATTTCCGGCACCTATGGTGCCTTGCGACACAACGCCCCACGGCGTTGGATCCGTGGGAACTTTTTGCAAAGCAAAAATTCGTACAACCGCCATGGCGGTTGTTTGTGGCTATTTGCCGCCTGCCGCCATTTTGAGAAAAGGAAATGCGCTTTGCGCATTGGCGAAAACTTTAGCTAAACTGACAAAAGCCGTTGCTTTGGTCTACAGTCTGCAAAAGCCAAGCAGTTTTTTGCCACGGGGCCGTGGCTTTGGTGATGGGTGATTATTTTTGCAGATTTGACGCTCCGGAGTGAAGAATGGTGCGCATTGTTTCGTTTTTGCGCGCAGGTATTGACATTCGGCAAATTTATGATATGATTATGGTAAGCAACCGAACTACAGAAAGGACGCGGCAAGCCCCGCAGCAAACATGAAAATGCAATTTCCCAATCCCGACAGCTCGGTTCTGACCGGGAAGCAGCTCTACATCTTTGACATGGACGGCACGATTTATCTTGGAAATCAGGTATTTCCGTTTGCCATCCGCTTCATCCAGCATTTGCGCAGTTCCGGCAAACGGGTGCTGTTTTTCACCAACAATGCCTCGCACTCCCCGGCCTTTTACCTGCAAAAGCTGACCCGCCTTGGCTTTGAGCCGACGGCGGATGAAATTATGACCTCGGGAGATGTGACCATCGAGTTCCTCAAGCGGCATCGTCCGGGCAAGCGCGTGTATCTGGTGGGAACCGAGGACCTGACGGACAGCTTCCGGGAGAACGGCATCCCCCTGCTTAACGGAGAAGAGCCGAGCGCAGACATCGTGATTACCAGCTTTGACACCTCCCTGACCTACAAAAAGCTGGAAAACGCCTGCCGACTGATCCGCGGCGGTGCGGAATACCTCTCCACACACCCGGACTTCAACTGCCCGACCGAAACCGGCTTCATACCAGACAGCGGCGCGATTGCCGCCTTTGTCACTGCTTCGACCGGAAAAACACCGACCTATTTCGGCAAACCATACCGCGAGACGCTGGACATGATTTGTGAAGCGACCGGCATTGAGCAAGACCGGATGTGCATCTTCGGCGACCGGCTTTACACCGACATTGCCATTGGCAAACGGCACGGTGTCACCGCAGTGCTGGTCCTGTCTGGTGAGACCACACCGGCCGATGTGGAGGCCGCCGCACCGGCAGACCGGCCGGATTTTGTGTTCGACTCGCTGGACGATGTGGATCGGGTGATGTTCTGAATTTGTACCGGAAGCTGCCCGAAACGGCGTCCATAAATCTGCTTTTTCACATATGGTCTTTTCCGAAACGCTTCCATACAAATCACTTCGGAAATCAAGTAAGGCAGTATACCGCCCTTACTTGCAAACACGGGTATAGGCAGGCAAATCGTTTACCACGGGCACCCCGCCTCCCAACTTACACCAAAGATGGAGCAAACTTTTACGGCAATCACTTACGAAAGCGTAAATATTTTTACGAAGGCAAATGAAAACAGCGGCTGGCTGTGGCCCCCCCTGCCAGCCCATCATTCCCCTGTGACCCGCCTTTATGAGATACATTTGCCCTCCGTTTTGTATATCGATATCCTCTGTTCGGTTTTTTTATCATTTCGTAAGTGATTGACCTGAGAATTTTCCAAAAATCTATTGACAAAACCGCTTTGATATGCTATAATGAATAAGTACGGGGTACGGCACAGCTTGGTTGTGCGTTTGGTTCGGGAACAAATCGCCGGTGGGGAGTGCCCGCTGGTAAAAGTTGATCTGAATCAAAAGGCAGATGATTGTGGATATTCCCGTGAAAATTTGATTGTTTTCGAGGTGTAGCGCAGATGGTAGCGCGCTTGGTTCGGGACCAAGAGGCCGTGGGTTCAAATCCCGCCACTTCGACCAAATAAGGACTATGATTTTGATGGAATTATAGTCCTTGTTTTTTGCTTTTATAGGCTTTTGAGGGGTATTTTCGGTGTTTCACCGAAAAGCATGTCCGCGAAACAACTGAAAAACGTCATCTCGGATATTTTTCTGCGATGGCGTTTTTTAGTTGGATAAGGTATAGTATTTTTCGCAATTTGAAAATGGCCAAAACTTTAGTTAAATTGACGAAAGCCGTTGCTTTGGTCTACAGTCTGAGGGTGGCAGATTTTTCTGCCACCCTCAGACTGTAGATACAGCATATTACTTGAGGAATCCGTTGATGATGGCCTCCACAGCCTCTTCCTCGGTCAGGCCCAGCGTCATCAGCTTGATGAGCTGCTCACCGGCAATTTTTCCGATGGCCGCCTCATGAATCAGGGATGCGTCCACATGGTTGGCAACAATCTCCGGAATGGCGGTGACGCTGGCGTCATCCATGATAATCGCGTCGCACTCGGTATGCCCCGAGCAGCGGTTGTTGCCCTTGATGTTGGAAAGAAAGCTCTGCCGGCTCCGGTCCTTTGCCACCGAGCGGGACACCACATGCGCACCGCAGCCCTCCCCGTTCAGCTCGACGGTAAAATTGGTCTCGGCAAACTGCTCGCCGTGCGTCATGATCTTTTCATGTACCACCAGCGTTGCGCGGTCGCCCAGCGTGGCCGTGGTGGAGCGGCGGGTGGAGTCCACCCCCTTGATCTGGGAGGTCTCCATTTCCATATAGCTCCCCTCCTCCATCACCACAATGGTGGCGGGATTCATAATGTTCCTGCCGTTTCCGTCTCCCTCGGCATAGTGCTTCTCGATATACTTGAGCCTCGCGTTTTTACCGACATAAAAAGAATGAATGCCGCTGTGCTCACTCTCGGCGCTCCCGCTGTTGTGAATGCCGCAGCCCGCCACAATGGTCACATCACAGTCGGCCCCGATGTGAAAATCGTTATAAACCAGCTCCTTCAGGCCGGTTTTGGAGAGCAGCACCGGGATATGCACGCTCTCGTGCTTTGTGCCGGGGCGGATATAAATATCGATGCCGGGCTTGTCCTCTTTTTTGACAATCGTGATGTTCTCGGAATCATGCTTATCGTAAAGACTGCCGTCCACACGGAAGGAATATGCCCCCTGCGGCACCTCGTGAATGCCCGCAACCTGCTCGAGTAAATTCTTCTGAATCGCGTCCATCATGCCCCGGTCGCCTCCTTTGTATAGCGGCATCCGATCTGCACATTGAGCAGCTTGGGCAAAATCTCCGCTTTGGTTCCGCAGGCGTTCACCTCTCCGTCTGCAATTACAATCACCTTGTCGGCAATATCCAGAATGCGCTCCTGATGCGAAATGATGAGAATGCTCCCCTTGGTGCGCTCGTACATGCCGCGGAACACCTGAATGAGATTGTTGAAGCTCCAGAGATCAATCCCGGCCTCCGGCTCATCGAACACAGAGAGCTTGGTTCCTCTGGCGTTGACCATGGCAATTTCGATCCGCTTCAGCTCCCCGCCCGAAAGCGAGCCGTCCACTTCGCGATTGACATAGTTCTTGGCGCACAGACCGACTTCCGCGAGATACTCGCAGACCTGTGCAACCGTCATGCTTTTTCCGGCGGCCAGCGAGATCATATCCTTGACCGTAATGCCCTTGAAGCGCACGGGCTGCTGAAACGCATAGCTGATCCCCCGTCTGGCGCGCTCGGTAACCGACAGGGCGGTAATATCCTCCCCGTCCAGAAGAATCTGCCCGGATGTGGGCTGATAGATGCCTGCAATAATTTTGGCCAGTGTGGACTTGCCGCTCCCGTTCGGTCCCGTAATCGCTACAAACCGGTCGTCGATGCACAGGCTGACGTTCCGGAGGATCTCCTTCCCTTCCGGAACGGTATAGGAAACGTTTTTCAGCTCCAGCATATGCTGTCCTCCTTTCCGGGACCGGATGCTGTTTCCGTCCCCGTACTGCTTGAATATATGGTTTCACCCGGGACTTGCCCGTTATGAACACAGCTTGGCGCGGCAGGCTCCGATGCGGGACCTGCTGTGCACAGGGAAAATCCGGCCGAAGCCGGAACCGTTTTACCCACTATATTGTACCTTTTTTCGGCATGGAATGCAAGAAATATTTCGCTTTGGGTTTGTTAACTTTTTATGAAGGCTTGCGCTTCCGTCCGTATTTGTGCTATAATGATATAATCATACAAAGCGTGCATTGCGCGCAACCGGCCTGTTTGCCGGTATTCAGGAAAGGACCAAGGCGTCAATGGAACATCAAATACAGGTGACCGTTACCAAAAAAGGAGAGGAGTTTCTGCGCGGCGGGCATGTCTGGGTATTTGCGGACGAAATTATCGCCCACGCGGGAACCGGTACGGCGGGAGACATTGCCGGCGTATATTCGGAAAAGGGCAAATATCTCGGCAGCGGCTTCTGGAATCCGCACTCCAAAATTCAGGTCCGCATTGTCACCAAAAACGCGAACGACCGCTTTGACCCCGCGTTCTGGGAGCGCAAGCTGCGCTGGGCGCTGGAATACAGAAGGTCGGTGATGGGAGAGACGGATTTTTCCTGCTGCCGCCTGATCTTCGGAGAGGCCGACGCCTTTCCGGGCTGGACCGTGGACCGCTTCGGAGACGTGCTGGTTTCTCAGGTGCTCTCGCTCGGCATCGAGGTGAACAAGCATCTGCTCTACCCTGCCCTGCTGCGCCTGCTGCGGGAGGAGTTCGGCCAGGAGATCCGGGTGCTGTACGAGCGCAATGACGCCGCCATCCGCGAGCTGGAGGGATTGCGGCAGGAAAAGGGCTTCTGGCAGGGAGAGGGACTGCTGACAGACACCGGAGGCGTCACCGAAATCACCGAAAACGGCATTGTGTATGCGGTGGATTACATCAACGGTCAGAAAACCGGCTTCTTTCTCGATCAGAAATACAACCGCGCGGCGATCCGCAGAATTGCCGCCGGAAAACGGGTGCTGGATTGCTTTACGCACACCGGCTCCTTTGCGCTCAATGCCGCGCAGGCCGGCGCGGCACATGTCACGGCGGTGGACGTCTCGGCCGATGCGCTCCGGCTGGCACGCGGCAACGCCGAACGCAACCGGCTTGCCGGGCGCATGGAGTTTGTCTGTGCGGATGTGTTCGATTATCTGACCGAGGCCGCGCAATCGCGCGACTTTCCCTACGACCTTGTCATTCTGGATCCGCCGGCGTTCACCAAAAGCAGGGATACGCTGCGCAATGCCATCAAGGGATACCGGGAAATCAATCGCCGCACCATGCAGCTTTTGCGCCGCGGCGGCTATCTGGCCACCTGCTCCTGCTCTCACTTCATGACCGAATCCTATTTCAAGCAGATGCTGCACAACGCGGCGGCAGACGCCGGCGTGGGCCTGCGGCAGATCGAAGCGCGTCAGCAAGCCCCCGACCACCCGATTCTCTGGAATGTGCCCGAGACCGATTACCTGAAGTTTTTCATCTTTCAGATTGTCTGAGCGACCGTGCAAAAAGCACCTGCCCCTCCATACGGCGGCAGGTGCTTTTTGTCTGTCGGGGTGCCCCGGGGTCAGTCCTTCCCCCCGTCTGGCTGCTCTGTCCGGCTGCCGGGAAGCAGGCGGACAAGGAGCGAGACCAGCGCGCCCAGGACCGTGGTCGCAATCCAGAACAGAATCACGGTATCCCACCCCTGTGCCATCATGTCAGAGAACAGCAGACTGGCCGCGGAGGCCGACAGATAGGAGGAGAAATCCAGAAAACCCGTAATGCCGGAAATCATGCCCGTGGAGCGAAAATCCAGAATGTACACGCTGAAAATCATATTGCAGACGCCGGTCATTGCGGCGCTTGCTGCAAACAGCGCGGCTATGGAGAGCAGCGGAAGCCCGGCCGGGCAAAGCCACACCGCGCCGAAGCAGACCGCTGCAAAGACGAACAGCAGGACGCACATGGTTTTTTCGTTCTGCCGCACCAAGCGCAGCCCCCACAGCGAAAGGAAGGTTCCCCCGATGTTGACAAAGGGGAGTGAGGAGGATGCGACCGAAACCCACTCAGGGCGTAGCTCCAGATGCTGCGAGAGAAATGTGGGAATCCAGAAGGAAACCGCGTTCCGGATGACGCCGTTGAGCATGGTCACAACCACCACGCAAAGAAACACGCGGTTGTGCAGCAGCGCCCTTATGGTTTGCCTTCCGCCGCCTGCGGCGGACAGGAGGCTTCCCTTCCCACTGCCGGACAATGCCGCGCCGCTCTCCATCCGCCGGCAGGCAAGCAGCCACAGCAAAGCCACCGCAGCCATGCACCCGCCCCCCATCCAGAACGCGGGGCGCGTGGCGCCGCACAGCGAGGCGAATGCGGCCAGCAAATAGGCCAGCAGCGTGCCCAGCATGGAGGCCACCGTCAGAAGCGTGAGCAGCAGCCGTGCGGTCCTCGGTGAGGTGTTCTCCCCCACCATGCGGGAAAGAGGTCCCCACAGCATGGAGCTGAGAAAGCCGCACACCGCCCACAGCAGAGTCCCGGCCAGAGCACTGCCGCAAAACGGGAACAGCGCCAGAAGTACACCCGGGAGAAACAGGCCGAAGAATACCATATACCGTGGATGCACCCGGTTGCCCAGCACCCCGTTAACCAGCTGTCCGACGCCGTAGGCCAGCAGAAAAACGCTCCCCATCCGCCCCAGCTCCTCCTGCGCGAAGGTCTGCTCCTGCAGCAGCTGCGGCAGCAGGGCGCTGAACACGTTCCTGCCGATGTAACATGCGGCATAGGCCGCAAAGCAGCTCCCGCCAATCCAAAGTGCTGCACGGCGCGCCTGACCGGCGGCATTCACGGCTACCGGCATACATCCCCTCCCTCTTCCGCTCCTTCCGCCGGAACCGGCACCACGTGCAGCACGGCGCCCGCCGCTAGAACGGCGGCGCGGATTTCCTCCGGAATGGGGCTCCGGCTGTCGGTCACAATGTCGCTCAGCTCCCGGAAACCGGCAACACGGAAAAAGCTCTGCCTGCCGAATTTTTCGCTTTCGGCCAGCAGATAGGAGCGGTCGGCCCGCTGCAGAAAGGCGCCCGTGAGCATTGCTTCCTGCTCCTGCCAGGTCATCATCCCGCTCTCGTCGACTGCCGTAACCGCAAGAAAGGCCTTGTCTACCCGCAGAGACTGCATCTGGGAAAGCGTCAGAACCCCAGAGACGGTCTGTGTTTCGGGATTGACGGTCCCGCTGAGCAGAATGACGCTGCCGGTAAAATCTCCGGCGGCAATTTTGCGGGCCAGAATCAGGGCAACCGGAATGGAGCCGGTGATGATTTTCAGATTCCGGATCCGGTAAATCGCCTGCGCGAAACTTTCCGCATTGGTGCCCGAATCGATGGCAATTACATCATTGTCCTCCAGAAAGCGCACCGCATAGGCCCCGATTTTCTGCTTGAGCAGCATGTTGTGCGTCCGACGCTCCGCATAGCTTTCATCCCGCACCGACTGGCGCACGGCAATGGCGCCGCCGTGCACCTTGCGGATCCGCATGCCGTCGGCAATCTGCGCCAGATCCCGGCGTACCGTCTCCCCGGAAACCCTGAAATGTGCCGCCAGCTCGGCAATGTCCGCCTTGCCCTCTCGGCAGATCCAATCCGCCATTTCCTGTCTTCTTTCATCTGATAACATCCGTCTTCCTCCATCTGCCGCAAAAGCGGCCGATTTAGGCCGTCCGGGGGAATCCCGTCCGTCCATCCCATTCAGTATATCACAAAACCACATATTTGTCAATATATTTTTTGATTTCTGTTGACATTTGCCCGAATTTGTGGTATAATGAGCCTGCAAAAAGCAGGACGTCGGAAAAGCCGGACGGATTGCCCCGCAAACGATCTCCGCTTTTTGTCCCGCGGGACTTTCCGCGGAACCATTTCATACAGATTGCCGCCCCGGACGGCAGGAGGATAGCCATGAATTTCAAAAAAGAAAAATCAGTTTCGGATTATCGGATCATCCCGCGCACAGTGCTTTGCGACACGCCGACGCGTGTCTCGATCATTCCCTGCGGACCATCCAAGCGGTTTGACGACCAGACCGATTACACGGTCAGTCTGGTTCCCATGTCCTATTACAGCGACAGCTATGTTGACGGCTCCATGAAGCCCGATACGCTCACCGTGCGCCCGGTGGACGGGACGCTGACGGTCACCTGCCGCTTTGCCGACGAGCAGGAGTGGGTTCTGTCGGTGGACTGGGAGGAAAACCGCAAACGGGGCAGACAGCCCGTGGAATTTCACATTTACGCGCTGCGGGAGGATCTGTACCGCCGGAACCCCTACCGGGGGGACCTGCACTCCCACTCCACCGGGTCGGACGGGCGCGAGGACCCCGCGGTTGTGGCCGCCAACTACCGCCGGGAGGGCTTTGACTTTCTTGCCCTGACCGACCACAATAACTGGCACTCCTCCGAACAGATGCTTCAGGCCTATGGCGACCTGCCGCTGGGCATCCGCCTGTTCCACGGCGAGGAGGTACACCTGGACACCATCATTCACATGGTCAATTTCGGTAGCCGGTACAGCATCACCGACCATTACCGCAGCAATCAGGAGCAGTGCCGGGCCGAAATCCGCGAACTGGCGGACCGACACCCGACGCCGCAGGGTGTAAACCGGCAGGAATACGCCCTGCGCCTGTGGATGGTGGAACAGATCCGGCGCGCCGGCGGCATGGCGATCGTCCCCCACCCTTATTGGATTCACAAACCCGGTATTTACAATATGAACACACGGATGCTGAACTATGTGCTGGAGCAGGGGACCTATGATGCGTTTGAGCTGACCTGCGGGCAGACCGTGCATGAGAACAACCTGCAGCTGGCCTTTTACCAGGAGCAGCGCGCCATGGGGCGGAAGATTCCGATTGTCGGCTCCAGCGATTCGCACGGGACCGACCCCGCATCCTACTTCAACATGTCCAAAACCGTTCTGTTCGCGCCAGACTGCGGCTTTGATTCGATCTGCGCAGCAATCCGCGACGGGTACAGCGTGGCGGTGGAGGAGCCCTACGGCGAAGAAGCCCGGGTACACGGCCCCTACCGGCTGGTGGCGTATACCCGGTTCCTGCTGAATTATTATTTCCCGATTCACGATGAGCTCTGCGTGGAGGAGGGCCGGCTGATGCGGGAATTTGCCTGCGGCAGCGAGGGCGCCGGGCAGCAGCTTCGGGAATGCGCCGGGCGCGTGGCTGCCTGTGCCGCCCACGTGCTGCGTGGCGGGGACTGACCGGAAGGGCTGACCGGCCGGATCGGAAAATCGCCTCATCTCCAATAGTCATGACCACCAGCCGAGCTGGTGGCTTGCGATAGCCCCCTTGGGGCATTCCACTCGATGAGACTATAGGCTCGTCGAATGATACGCCAATCGCGATAATTGCCCCACCACTATTGAAATAGTAAATATCTATAGCCGCTTTGATAGCTTAAATTTTATTATTTGCATAGGGGCGGGTTCCTCACTTCGCTCGGATAAATAAACTTGGCAAAGCTTAAGCTTTTTGGAACCACCAGCACTGCTGGTGGTTTTCAGGATACAAAAACAACGGAGAATGCAGTCCGGCACATTGCCGCGCATTCCCCGTTTTTTTGGGAGGCGGGCACTGCCCCCGCCTCAGTGGGCCGGATTCGGCGACGGCTGCAGCGGGAGAAGCCCGAACACATTCTCAATATCCCCGGCCCCCATAATGATCAGCAGATCCCCTTCCCCGGCCTCGCGGCAGAGCGTGTCGGCAAGTGTTTGCAGGTCTCCGCAGTAAACCGCGCGCGCGCCGACGGCCTCCGCCAGCCGGCGGGAGCTGACGCCGCTCTCGTTCCGCTCCCGGGCGGCGTAGATGTCGGCAAAATACACCCGGTCGCAGCGGTCAAAGGCATGGGTGAATTCCCGGAACAGGCCCGCCGTCCGGCTGTATGTATGGGGCTGATAGGCGCAGAGAACCCGGCGGTAGCCCATCTCCCGCGCGCCGGCCAGCGTCACCTCAATGGCAGACGGGTGGTGTGCGTAATCGTCGTATACCGCCGCGCCGTTCAGCGTTCCCCGGTATTCCATGCGGCGGTGGACGCCCGGGAACGCATTCAGACCGTCCGCAATTTGCTCGGGGAAGGCTCCGCAGAGAAAGGCCGCCGAGGCGGCGGCAAGCGCGTTGACCACCTGAAATTCCCCGGGCTGCCTGAGCGCGATCCGGCAGACCGGCTCACCGCGATGACAGAACGTAAAGCGCCTGCAACCATGTACCGCCGTCAAATCCGCAGCCTGAAAATCCGCCGGCCGCCTCAGGCCGAAGGTATATGTTCTTCCCCGGTACGGCTCCATAGCCCGCATCAGCTCCGGGTCGTCGGCATTGGCCACAATGCAGCCGTCCTCCCCCGTCCGCTGCGCAAACCGCAGAAATGAGCCGCGGATCTGCTCCATGCTGTGAAAATAATCAACGTGATCCATTCCGATATTGAGCAGCACTGCCATGGTCGGGTTGAAATCGAGAAAGGAATCCATATATTCGCAGGCCTCAAACACCATCTGCTCCCGCCCCTGCCCGATGCGGCAGGGGGCGCCTCCCAGCGCCGTCAGCTCCGCGCCGCAGAACACGGTGGGGTCCCCCGCGTTCTGAAGGATCTGCGCGCACATGGCGGTGGTGGTGCTCTTGCCGTTCATCCCTGCCACACCGATGCGGGTGCGGTAGCGCATCATCAGGTATCCGAGATAATCGGCGCGGGAGATCAGAGGCTTGCCCGCATGCAGGGCAGCCTGATACTCCGGATTTTCCTCTCCGATGGCCACGGTGTAAACCACAGCGTCCGCCCCCTGTACACAGGCGGTGTTGTGCCCGATGCAGATGTCGGCGCCCAGCCGGCGCAGACGGTCGAGACGCTCGCTGTCGGTCCGGTCCGACCCGGACACATGCATACCGTCGTGCAGCGTGATTTCGGCCAGCGAGCACATGCTCACCCCGCCCACGCCGATAAAATGGATCGTGCGGCATGACCGCAGCATGGCACCGATCCTCTCCGCACCCCAGTGCGTATTTGACAGAGACATTTTGCATTCCTCCCGTTTTTTGATGAAATCATTCCCATTTTATGCGGAAAAATGACCGATTGCAACGAAAAAGCACAACACAGATGTCAAAAAACAATCGAGAAATTCACCAAAAAATCCAAGTTCCATTGAATAATTATCACAAAAGACCTTTATACTATATACATAACCAGCCAACCAAGACGAATACGATATGGAGGTATCACATCATGCAAATTACCGATATTAAAGTGAGAAAACTGTTTAGCGAAGGCCCGATGAAAGCAATTGTTTCGGTAACCTTTGATGGTCAGCTTGCTGTCCACGACATCAAAATCATCAACGCCCGGGACAAGTTCTTCATTGTGATGCCCAGCCGCAAAAATCCGGACGACACCTATCGGGATATCGTACATCCCATCAACGCACAGTTCAGAGGGATGCTGGAATCCGCGGTGATCGAGGCTTACGAGGCGGCATTGGCACAGGAAGCGGCTGAGCGCGCCGAGGCCGAAACCGTTCACGCGCCCACAACGGTATAACCGCAAGCGGAGCGTTGCCCTGCCGCGCACATCAGCGGGGCAGACAGCAAACCTCCGCACACACGGCGGGAGATTCGCAGGAATCTCCCGCCGCAGCTTTTCGGGGCGGGAAACAGCAGACAGGCATGGACCATGATGGCTCCATGCCTTTTTTAAGGCAACACCGCACAATTCTGACTGTGCGCCTCTTGCGGCTCTCTGCACGCAGATTTTTCGTGGGGCAAACCAATTCTGAAAGAATTTTTTGACAGCAGGCAATCGTGGACCTATTGACAAGAAAGCCGCCGTGAATTGCGCGGTGTCGTCTCAAAGCACGCCGTGCGAAAACAGCACCGCGCCATCCTTCAGCGTCAGCATGCCAAAGGTTCGCTCCCCTCCCTGCCCGATGCTGCCGGGATTGAACAGATACACCGGGCGGGTCAGGGTTTGCCCTTCTGCCTCGGTGCCCGCGGGCAGGATCTCCAGATACGGGCGATGGGTGTGCCCGAACAGCACGATGTCCGCCCCCTTTTGCAGAGCTGCGCGCAGCAGCCCGCCCAATCCGCCCTTCACGCCATAGCGCGCTCCATGCGTCAGAAAAAACAGATGCCCGCCAATGGAGGTCAGGCATTCCTCCGGCACCGGTCCCTCCACGCCGTACAAAAAGCCGTCGCAATTGCCGCGAACCATATACAACGGAATCTCGCCCAGCGCAAGCGCGCCCGTGTCCCGAACGCCGTCCCCCAGATGCATCACAGCCGAGGGCGGACTGACCTGACGGGACAGCACCGCGCGCATGCCTTCGGTTCTTCCGTGAGAGTCCGAAAAAATGAGAATTTCCATAAACCGTTCCTTTTGCTTCCTTTGTCTGCCTGCGAGTATCCGTGCAGGCGCCCGGCCCCCGTATAACGCCCCGAAAGCCGCCGCAGGGCAAAGAGAAGCCCCGGAGGGAGAAAACCGCGCCTGCCGCCGGCAGAACACAGGACAGCGCACATATCGATATATTAATTATACTACTTTTTCGGGCTTTTGTCTACCGGGTGACGGAAATTTTGAAAAATTCCCATAACCCTTTCCCTCCCGCTGCCATATACTGCTCCTGAAAGAACCCGAAAGGAGTGTTTGAAAATGCAACTTGATCAGAAAATGCTGAACCGCCTGCTCGCCATGAATGATGAGCAATTGGGCGCCCTGATTGGGCAGATCGCCTCGGAGGCGGGAATTGATCCGGCTGAGCTGGGACTCCAGCCGCAGAACATTGCCAGCATCCGGCAGGCGCTGGGAAACGCAACCGATGCCGATCTGGAAAAGCTGAACCGCGTATATGAGGATTACCGCCAGAACCGCCGCAAAAAATAACTGCATCCCCTCTCCAAGCACACCGGAGAGAGAAAGGAGAATTTGAACCATGGAACCCGAAAAAACGCCGGCGAGCCAAGCCGGTGCGGCTTCTCCGCTTTCCGGAATGCTGTCTGCCCTGCTTTCCAATCCCGAAATGCTGCGTCAGATTCAGGCAGTGTTCGGAAATACCGCGTCCTCCGCCGGCACGGCCGGAGCGATGGGCACGGCCGGAGCAACGGACATGGCCGGAGCAACGGCTGCATCCGGGACCCCATCCGGCAGCGGGACAGAAGGCGGCGCGGAAAACGATGCGAACGGCTCTGCGGAGGGGAGCACCGCAGACGGTAATCTGACCGGTGCGCTTGGCAGCCTGCTGGCCGGTCTTTCGGCAGGCGCTCCGCCGTCGTCCGGCGACGGAAGCGACAGCGTTCGGACGGGCGGAATCCCCGCGGACGGCCTCTCCGCAGTGCTTGCCAACCCGGAGCTGATGGCAAAGCTGCCACAGGTGATGGCGATGCTGGGGCCGATGCTCGGGGGAAACGAAGCAAAGCCTCCGGCTCCGCACCATCATCATGAACGCTCACCCGAGGAATGCCGAAACGATCTGCTGCTTGCGCTCAAGCCGTTTTTATCGCCGGAGCGCCGGAATGCGGTGGACGCCATCATGCGCATTTCCAAGCTGGGCAGCGTGCTCCGACAAATGAAATAAAGGAGGTATGGCTATGTATTCCCGCTTTCCACGCTCCTCCGACCGTCCCATCCGACTGCCGGAGCATTACAGCGGCTGTGCGTTTTCCGCATCCCCGCCATCCATGCCTCCCTCCGAGCGTCCGCCCATTCCGGTTCCCTTCAGTCCGGCCTCTCCGGAGCCGGAGGAGAGGCGCGACGACGACATCGCGGAAGAGGAGAACAAAGCAGTGCCCCCTCCGCCGGGAGGCTCCGGCCCTGCCCCGGAGGCGGAGCGAAAAAAAGACGAGCACCCGCCATTCGTCCCGTCCGTGCTGCCAGAGGGGCTGCGCTCGCTGTTCGGCGGCAGGCTCCCTGCCTTTCCGGGAGGAATGGCGTTTGACGAGCTGCTGCTGCTCGGTCTGATCCTCCTGCTCTCACACAACGACCAGCAATCGGACGTGATTCTCTGGCTGGCGCTTCTCCTGTTCTGCAAATAAAAAAGTACTTGCAAAGCGGCCCGAAATGTAGTATAATACAAAGGAATACAACCGGCAAAGGCCGGTGAAAGGGACGGATACAGAGCTCGATGAAAAAAATTACCCTATTGCGATGCATTCTCGGAATCCTGATTCTGCTCAACCTTTGGATGATCTGCGGTTTTTCCAGCCAGTCGGCTGAGGATTCCGGCAAAACCAGCGAAAAGGTCATCCGGCCGGTGGCACAGGTGATTGTAAAGGATTTTGAAAGCAAGCCGCAGCAAGAGCAGGAAAACATCATTTCAAGCCTGCAGCTTCCCGTGCGGAAGCTGGCACATATGACCGAGTTCGGAATGCTGGGCATTCTCATCCTTCTGCTGCTGCGCACATGGAAGCTGCCGCTGCTCCACTGCGGGCTGTGGTCGATGCTGGCGGTGCTGATCTGTGCTTCGGCGGATGAGCTGCATCAGTTTCTGGCAAAGGAAGGGCGCTCCGGCCGGTTCACCGACGTTCTGATCGACTGTGCCGGCGCACTCATCGGCTGCCTCGCGGTATCCGGCATACTGATGTTGGTGAAGTATATTCAAAAAAGGAAACAGAAATCCGCATGAAAACAACACATTATCACGTGCCGTGTCAAAGGCTCGCTTCCCCCCTGCGCATTGCGCTTGCCTCGGACCTGCACGACAATCCCTATGAACCGGTGGTGCGGCTGCTCCGGCAGGAAAAGCCCGATCTGATTCTGGTGCCGGGAGATCTGACCGACGACAGCACAATCCGCCGTGGCGCCGCGGCCGCGCTGGCCTTCCTGCGGGAATGCGCCGCCATGGCTCCCACCTTTTATTCTCCCGGCAACCATGAGGTGCGCTGCTACCATGGCGGAAACCCGTTCCGGCATCCGACTCCTGTCCCGATCCCTGACGCCTATCGCCGCGCGGTCCGGGAAACCGGCGCCTGCTTTCTCGACAACGATTTTGCCTTTCTGAACGGAATGACGGTTTGCGGACTGAGCTCCGGAATCTGCAAGGAGCAAAATGTGCCGGACCTGCCGACGCTGGAGCGCTTCCGCAAGCTGGGCGGAACGCCAAAAATTCTGCTCTCGCATCACCCGGAGTATTTTATGCCCTACCTGCGTGAACTGGGAATGGATCTGGTGGTCTGCGGGCACGCGCACGGCGGCCACTGGCGCCTGTTTGGCAGAGGGATTTACGCGCCCGGGCAGGGGCTGCTGCCAAAATACACCTCGGGGGTGGTGGATGGCGTTTGCGTCATCAGCCGGGGGCTTGGCGACCACACCTCAATTCCCCGCCTGTTCAACGAGACAGAGCTGGTGATGATTACGCTGGGCGGAACCGAATAACCCTTGCCGGAGCCGGGCATACTATTCAAAAACACCGAAGGAGGGTTTGAGAATGGTGCTCACGCTGACATCCGGCAATTTCCGGGAGGAGGTGCTGCAGTCCGGGCAGCCGGTTCTGGTGGACTTCTGGGCAAGCTGGTGCGGCCCCTGCCAGAAGCTGGGACCGATTGTAGACGAAGTGGCCGCCGAAGCCCCCGGCGCAAAGATTGGCAAGGTGAATGTGGACGAGCAGAATCAGCTCGCCGCCGAATATGGGGTAATGAGCATTCCCACACTGATTCTGTTTCAGAACGGCAAGGCCGTCAAGCGCTCGGTCGGGGTGATTTCCAAGCAGGAGCTTCTCTCCATGCTGCAAAGCTGATGCCGAAGCCCCGGCGCAAAACAACTGTTCCCGCCAAGGCAAATCTGTGCGGAGGGGCATTCCGGTGGAATGCCCCTCCGCATCATATCTGATGACCTCAGCAGGCGTCGGGCGCGGCGATAAACAACGGGAGCGGAAACCAATTTTGGTACTTCATCGTGCCGCATTCCCCATAGCTCCGGAATTCCACCGCTCCCGAAAAAGCGGCCTCAATCAGATCAAGCCGGCAGATTTCGACGCTTTTTTCACACTCCGTACCCGAGGAATTCCAGCAAAGCCTGCATGTTTCCTCCGTGCCGTCCGCGTTTTTGATGTTCAGCGTGAGCACTCCCGGCGCCAGCGGCTCATAGCGATCCTTGATCTTCATCCATGCCAACAGCACCTTTTCCATATGGAAAATATTCCAGCTATGTCCAATGCCGCTCTCAAAGCTCTCACAATACCGCCCCATCACCTCGCACTTTTCCCGCTCGTACATACCGCACCGCGTGCGCAGGCTGGACGGGGCTTGCCTCTCAAACCATGCCTTGAGCATAGGAGCGAAATCGGACAGATCGCGCAGCATATATTCATGGATTTCTCTGTGATCCCTGGAGGCCGAGAGATAACCGGCAAAAGCGCCGTTCCTCCTGACGGCATAAACCTCACCGTTCCAGGAACAGAGCACATCGTAAAAATATTCCGGACTCACTCTGTCGGTATAAACCGGGCAGGATTGATAGAGCGCCATCATCTCCGCCAGACAGGAGCTGCCGGGAGACACCCGTTCAAACGAAAGCGCTCGGCTGTCGGTTCCGGACAACAGATGCCGGATATTTTCGGGCAAAAAGGTAAACCGCACAGCCGATTCGGTTGGCATAAAGCCAAAATACTGATACCTGTTTTTGAGTCCCCCCAAAACCAACGCATCCATTCCCTTTTCTCTGGAGTCCCTGACGGCCTCCTGCATCAGCGCCTTCATATATCCCTTTCCCCTTGCATAGGGGTGAACGCTGACCGACCCGAGCTGCCCCAGGCGCAGCTCGGTATCTCCGACGTGCATGGTGGTCGGAAATACGCCGACCGCCGCCCGGATCTTTCCGTTTTCCCTGACAATGTAATGGCAGCCCGCGGTATCTTTGTGGTCGCCGTACAGCTTTGGCAGCAGAGCCTTGAAATCGTGCGGCCGATGGTCCTGGCTGAAAACCATGTTGATAAAATCAATCAGGTCCTCCAGATCCTCTGTTGTTGCCTTGATATATTCGATCATGATTGCCTCCTGTCAGAACCGGGCGGGCTCGCCTTTGCCCGCCGGTTTCTTTTCTCTATGAAGAACCGCCCGATGCATCAGTGTATCAACTCCTCCGGCTTGGCCGGCTGCGCATCGCCGGCCGGCTCCCCCATGGTGCGGTACTGATTGGGCGTGACCCCGAAGCGGGCCTTGAAGGCTGAATAGAAGCTGTTGATCGAGTGAAAGCCCACCTTTTCGGAAATTTCGCGGATGGAGCAATCGCTCTCACGCAGCAGCTTCTGCGCGTAAGACATGCGAAGCTCATGCTTGCGCTGCATAAAGGTCTGCCCGTATTGCTTGCAGATATACCGGTTGATCTGCTTGGCGCTGAGATAATACCTGCCGGACAGCTCCTCCGGGGTGACGTCGGTCATAAAGGATTCCGAAAGAATGTTGTTGATTTTGCTTGCAATGTCGCTCGGGATGCGCGACCCCTGCCTCCGGTTTGCCTCGCTCTGCTGCTTGACCAGAATGATCTCTCCCGTGCGTTCCCCGTCTCTGAGCAAGGTCATCACATGAAACAGCACCAGCAGAAAGGATGCGACAAGGCTCCCCTCTGCCAGGGAATCGGACACGACCGAATAGCGCTTGAGCTGACGGCACAACCCGGCCAGCGTCTCATCCCCCTGCCCGATGATGCAGTTGTTGCCGGCAAAAACCTGACAGAACAGACGGTGCAGATCCTGCCGCGACGCTTCCTTTTGGTGATTCGGCTTGTACAGAAAGCCCAGGCTGAACAGATCCTCACAGCGGTTGACCACCGCGCGGTGCGTATAATACGGAGATGTAATGACAAACGCGTTGCGGGAAAGCGTCACGCGCTGATCCTCATACAGGAACTCGGCGCTTCCATCCGAAGCGGAAAACAAAAGCTCATAGTATACATGGGAATGCGGGGGCTTTTCATCATTCGCGCTGCGCCCCTGGTAAAAGCTCTCGGAGTGCGTCAGAAGATCCAAGCTGACGTCTTCAATGCTCCAGTTGTAACGGTCAAAATCGAATTCATCTTGAATCACGGTTTCGCTCCTTTCTTTGATTGGGGCAAGGCTGTGCCGCGCAGGCAGAATGTGCCGGGGCCTGTGCCACCCTGTGCCCGGCAGGGGCTGCCGCGCGCGGCATTGGGGGATTACCGTCCGCACAATTGGGACCGTTCGTTTTCGGGCAGGGCGGTCGGGTCGTCACTTTTCCCGCAGCCGTGCGATCTCCCCGGCGGACGGAGTGACCACGCAGGACCAGTTGGTATGATAAATCACAAACCCGGGCTTGCTCCCTGCCGGCTTTTTCACGTTCCGCACCAGCGTATAATCCACCTCCACGTTCTGTCCGCCGGCAGCCTTGGAAAAATACGCGGCGATTTCGGCGGCCTCGGTGAAGTCGCGCTCGCCCGGTTCTCTCCCCTCGCAAAGCATCACGGTATGCGAGCCGGGCAGATTTTTGACATGGAACCAATAGTCGTTTTTGCCGGCCAGACGGTGGGTGATATACTCGTTTTGCAGATTGTTCTTTCCGCACAGCACCCGGAAGCCTCCGGTTGTGCGGAATTGCGCGACCGTGGGGTTGGACGGCTTGCGGGAAGCGGTATACTGCTTCATACGCGAGGCATAGCCGGAGCGGTACAGCTCATCCCGGATCTCGGTCAGGTCGGCTGCCGTTTCGGCATGGGTCAGCGCGTCGAACACCGAATCCAGATAGTGCAGCTCGGCCTCCCCCAGCGCGATCTGCCGGGTCAGCTCGACCTTGGCGTTCTTGGACTTGTTGTACTTTTTGTAGTAACGCTGGGCGTTTGCCGCAGGCGACAGCCGAGCGTCCAGCTCCAGCACCCGTGTGCCGAAGCTGCCGTCCTCCCGGTAATCCTCATAGTCGGTCAGCTCGACGCGCGTCATTCCCTTTTTGAGCAGATGCAGATTGGATGTAATCAGATCCGCGGCCTTTTTGTAGTCGGCTCCTTTTTCACAATCGGCCAGCTCCCGGCGCTGGAGCTCCAGCTTTTTGCGGATGCGCGCGTCGGCGGAGGTCAGAATATGCAGCACATCCGATGCCCGCTGGCGGATATGGTATTCCCGATCCCGGCTGCCGTAAAAGCAATCCAGCAGCGCGCCGGCGCTGTCGAACGGCCTGACTGTGAGATTTCCGTAATGCGTCAGCGTGCAGAACGCATATTCCACCGGCTTTTCTCCGTCCAGCACCATACAGGGGGAGTAGCGCTCCTCCCGGATGCAGTCCATCACCTCAAAAAAAGCCGCGGACAGCCGCTCGGGGCTGCACTGCCCCAGAACGGCTCCCGTGATGCCCGACGCGCGGAAGGCGATCTCCCGTGCCACGCAGGCCGAAATGCCGAGAAAGGTTCCGGTGATCCAACGGTCGCAGAGCGTCTCCCTCCCGGCAGGCCCGGCCAGTGCGGCCTGCAGCAGCGCCGCAAACCGTTCGGGGGACTGCTCGGTCGGGTTCTGCTTTTCCTGCTTCGGGGGCAGCTCATAGAGCATTCCCGGCAGCACCTGCCGGCGGCTGGAGGTGGTGAAATCCACCGGGTGCAGCACGGCGACGATCCGCTGATCCGCATTGGTAAAAATCAGGTTGCTGTACTTCCCCATCACCTCGGCGATGAGATGGCAGCGGCATTCAAAGCCCATCTCGTCCCGCCCCTCAAAGGTCAGCACCGCCACCCGCTCAAAGCCCTCCTGGCGGACCTCGACGAGCTTGGCTCCCTGCAGACGTTTGCGCAGCAGCATACAGAACATGGGCGGGGCGGCGGGATTTTCCTTCTGCATCCCGCTGAAGCCGATGCGCGGGCTGTTGGAGCCGGCATTGATGAGCAGCCGCCGTCCCCCCTCAAAGCTGCGCATCTGCAATATGATTTCGTCCCGTTCGGGCTGAAAGACCTTTTCCACCCTGGCGCCCAGCGCGGCCTGCCGGAGCTCGGACAGCGTGCAGGCAAGCATCCCAGCATCAAATGCCATATCTCTATCCCTTTCGTTCACTGATCGATTGCGCAGAACCTCCGGCCCCCGGTTGTTCCGCAAATACATCCGGCGTGCAGCCGCAAAACAGCAAAACGCCTGCGGGGTATTCCCCGGCGGGCGCGTATCTGTATGCCGCCCTCAGGCCTTGCGGGGTCCGCTCTCGGTCCCGTCACCCCATGCAAAGCGCACGGCCTCAAAGTTCTTTACAAAATACCGGATCTGACTGCGCCCCTTCCGAATTACGGTGTGCCCCTCGCATTCCAGCAGCGCTTTCTGCGCCTCTGTGCCGCCCGGATATTTCGGATTCAGCTCCCCGTTTGTTTTGAGCGTCCTCCAATACGGCGTTTCCCGGTCTCCGCGCTGCTCACAGGCCCATGCGGCAATCTGAACAAAGATGCCCGCGGTCAACGGGTCGGTAAAATCCGCGCCGTTCTGCTTTGCCAAAAGCTGCCGGATATCCCCAACGGTAACGACCTGCCCCCGGGGAACCTGCCTCATGACCCGGTCATATTCGATCGGCGGTGCAAAATACATTCTGCTTCCACCGTATTTTCTGATGACCGCAGGGTCGGTGACGATCTGAATTCTGGGCATATCCCGGTTGTCCAGCAGCATCGCTTGAAAATCTTTTTTTGTTTCGTTGGCCATATATGACTCTCCTGTTTCCGCCTGCCCCTCCCGGGCAGGCGCGCGCCGGGCGCGTCCGTCAATCCACGCAATACCCCTCTCCCCGCACGGTACGGATCAGGCGGCCGGATGGGAGCCCGTCGGTTTTGCGCCGCAGATAACAGATATAAACCTCGGTTTTATTGCCCGCAGCGGCTCCGATGGCCTCTGCCAGCGCAGCGCGGGATACGGTCTTGCCGCGCTGCTCGAGCAGAAGCCGCAGGAGTCTGAACTCCTGCGGGCTGAGCGAAACGGTCTGCCCGTCGCAGCGCAGCGTCCGGTCTGCTTCATTGAGGGTGATCCGACGCCGCTCGGGCTGCCGCGCCGGACGAGGCGGCAACGGCGCTGCCTCGGTCTGCGGTACCGGATAGCCGAGTTGCGGCGCCGGATAACCGGTCTGCGCCAGAACCTCCCTGCGCAAAAGGCTCAGGCGGAAGGGGCGGCGCAGAATCATGGTACAGCTCCGTGCGTCCTTGGCGGTGATGGCCGGACGGCGGCTGAAGCCGATCATCTTGCGATACCTGCCGGGCGGCGGTGCGTACGCGCTGTCGAGATCCAGAATCAGCACATCGGCGCTGTCCGGCTCGTCCAGTGCGGACGCGGTGAGCACAGACATGCCCCGGTGTGCAAATTCCAGCTCCAGCATCCGCGCGAACACCGCGTCCTCCGAAAGAATGACAACCTGATAATGCATATCAGCGCACAACGAGATTGACAATTTTATTCGGAACGCTGATCTCCTTGACGATGGTTTTGCCCTCGAGCTGGGGTGCGATGCGGGAATCGGCCTTTGCCAGCGCAATGGCCTCCTCCTTTGCGCAGTTGAGGGGCAGCTCCACTGTGGCGCGCAGCTTTCCGTTGATCTGCACCGCAACCTCCACCGTGCTGTCCACGGTTTTGCTCTCGTCCCACTCCGGCCAGGCGGCCAGCGAGCAAAGCCCCTCTCCGCCGGTGGCCTCCCACAGCTCCTCGCAGAGATGCGGCGCAAAGGGACAGAGCAGACGGATGAGTGCCGAGAACTGCTCTCCGGTCAGGCTCCCCACCTCATAGATGTCGTTGAGCAATGCCATCATAGCCGCGATGGCGGTGTTGAATTTCAGCTCCTCAATGTCCAGCGACACCTTTTTGATGGTTTTGTGGAACGCGGTTTCGAGCTTCGGGCTGCCGCCGTCCGGACGAATCAGCTCAAAGAGATCCGCCACACGCTCGAGGAAGCGCTTGCAGCCCTTCATCGAGCTTTCGTTCCAGGGCGCGGCGCTGGCATAATCCCCCATAAACAGCACATAGGTGCGCAGCACGTCGGCGCCGTATGCGTCCACCACGTCGTTGGGATCCACCACGTTGCCCTTGGATTTGGACATCTTCTCGCCGTCCGGCCCGAGAATCAGCCCCTGCGCCGTCCGCTTGGCATATGGCTCCGAGCAGGGCACCACGCCGATGTCGTACAGGAACTTGTGCCAGAAGCGCGAATAGATCATGTGTCTGGTCACATGCTCCATGCCGCCGTTGTACCAATCCACGGGCATCCAGTATTTCAGCTTCTCGGGATCGGCAATGCAGTCGGGGTTGTGCGGATCCACATAGCGCAGATAGTACCACGAGGAGCCGGCCCACTGGGGCATCGTATCGGTTTCACGCTTCGCGTCCCCGCCGCAGCGCGGGCATTGACAGTTCACAAAGCTGTCGATTTTCGCCAGCGGGCTTTCCCCGCCCTCTCCCGGCTCAAAATTGCTGATCTGCGGCAGCTTCAGGGGCAGCTCCTCATAGGGAACCGGCACCATGCCGCAGTGCGGGCAGTGCACAATCGGAATCGGCTCGCCCCAGTATCTCTGGCGGTTAAAGGCCCAGTCCTTCATTTTGTACTGCACGCCCTTCTCGCCGATGCCCTTTTCTTCCAGGTATGCGAGCATCCGGGCGATGGAATCCTTTTTGTTGGTCAGGCCGTTGAGAAAATCCGAATTGACCATCTCCCCGTCGCCGGTATAGGCCTCCCGGGAGATATCCCCGCCCTTGATGACCTCCACAATGTCGATGCCGAATTTTTTGGCAAATTCATAGTCCCGCTCATCGTGCGCAGGCACCGCCATAATCGCGCCGGTTCCGTAGCCCATCATCACGTAATCCGAGATGTAGATGGGAATTTCCTTGCCCGACACCGGGTTGACGGCCGTCAGCCCCTCGATGCGCACACCGGTCTTCTGCTTGACCAGTTGGGTGCGCTCAAATTCGGTCTTTTTGGCGCATTCCTCGCGGTAAGCGTCCATGGCGGCCGTATTGACGATGCGGTCGCGGTATTTGTCAAGAATGGGATGCTCCGGCGCGATGACCATGAAGGTGACGCCGAAGAGCGTATCGCAGCGGGTGGTGTAGATGCGGAGCGACTCGCCGCAGTCCTTGAGCGGAAAATTGACAAACGCGCCGGTGGACTTGCCGATCCAGTTGACCTGCTGCTGGCGGATGTTGGGGAGATAGTCCACCTCATCCAGCCCCTGCAGCAGCCGGTCGGCATAATCGGTAATGCGCAGATACCAAACGGTTTTGGATTTCTGCACAATCTCGCTCTTGCAGATGTCGCAATGTCCGCCCTGCGAATCCTCGTTTGAGAGCACCACCTTGCAGCTCGGGCAATAGTTGACCAGCGCGGTGTCGCGGAACACCAGTCCCTTCTCGAACATTTTCAGGAAGATCCACTGCGTCCAGTGATAGTAGCCCTCCTCGGTGGTGTCCACCACGCGGCTCCAATCGAACGAAAAGCCGACGCGGCGCAGCTGCGACGTGAATTTCCGGATGTTGCGGTCGGTCACCTCGCGCGGATGAATGCCGGTTTTGATGGCATAGTTCTCGGTCGGCAGGCCGAATGCGTCAAAGCCGATCGGGAACAGCACGTTGTAGCCCTGCATTCTCCGCTTGCGAGAGACCACCTCCAGCCCGGAATAGGCCTTGATATGTCCGACATGCATCCCCGCGCCGCTGGGGTATGGAAACTCCACCAATGTGTAATACTTAGGCTTGGAGCTGTGATCCTCGGCGCGGAAGGCGCCGGCCTGCTCCCACCGCTCCTGCCATTTGGGTTCAATGGTTTTGAAATCGTATTTCATAAGTTTTCGCTTTCCCTCGCTTGCGTCCGTTCGTCCACACTGAGGAAATGAATCTCCTCAGCGTCTCCGTACAGCTTTTCGAGATTGTAGAATTCCCGGGAGTCCCGGCTGAAAATGTGGAGAATGACCGAGCTGTAGTCCAGCACGATCCAGTTGTTGTTGTCCCTGCCCTCAAAATGAGCCGGACTGACGCCGCGCTGCCCGATTTTGAATTCGACCTCTCCGCCAAGCGATTTGACCTGCGTGCTGGAGCGGCCCGAGCAGATGACAAAATAATCTGTGATGACGGTCTGATCCCTGACGTGCAGCACCTTGATGTCCTCGGCCTTCTTTTCGTCCAGCACGTCAAAAATCGCGTGTGCCAGCTCCTCCGGCGAAGCGCCGGTGAGCGCAGGCAGTGCCACCTGGCTGTTGGGTGTTTCGTTCATATATCATGTCCTTTCTTCTGATTTGACGGTTGATTGGGGTTCCGCTCCCTCCCATGTTCCGGGAGCGGTGTAGATCCGGTGAAATTCCGGAAAATCCTGCCGGTCATACACCCGGTTGGGGTCAAAGGATGCGTCGGTTACCGGCACCTGCGGCAAAAGATAGGCGTTGACGGCGCAGATCATATCCGCGCGGTTGAGGCTGTAATACCACGCGCCGCTGCTCCCCCGCACAGCCTCTCCCGGCGCGGTGGTCATGGGTACCTCCGCAATATCGGCCTGCGGCAGAAGCTGCACCAGCCGCACCGCCTCCTGCACCGGCAGGTCGGTCTGCATTTTGGGCAGCACGGCGAGCATCATGCGCACAAGCCCTCCGGTCCCCATGCTCTGGCATTTTTGCAGATATGCCTGCAAAAAGCGCTTTTGCGCATCCATTCTGCCCAGATCCGCATTGGCATAGCCGGACCGGTAGCGCAGAAAATGCTCGGCCTGCCGGCCGTCCAGATGCTGCATGCCGGGCTGCAGATCGATGAGCAGGTTCTGCGACGGATCGGTATACTGCATGGGCTGGGTAATTTCCACATCCACGCCGCCCACCGCGTCGACCAGCGAAGAGACACAGTCGAGATCCAGCGCCGCGGCATAATCGATGGAAACGCCGAGCGACTGTGACAGAAACTGCTTCATCCCGTCCAGCCCCAGCACCGCATAGGCCCCGTTCAGCTTTTTATAGTCCCGGTCGGTATACACGGCATAGGTGTCCCGCGGCAATTGCAGAATACGCAGCGCACCGGACGGCGCCTCCAGAGAAACCAGCAGAATGCTGTCGGTCAGTGCCGCGGCCCGGTCGCAGCCCAGCACCAGAATGCGTGTGGTGCCTGCCGTCTGGCCCGCCGCCTGCGCGTCCGGCTCGGACACGGAGGCCTGCGCGGGTACGCTTGGGTGCAGGCAGAAGATGCTGCCGGCCAGCACGGCGGCGGTGATGATCAGATAACAAATCCGGAATTTTTTCATATCGGGTACCTCGCAAATTGGATATGTAAGGAATCCGAAACAAAATCAGGCCTGCGCCGCCTCCAAGAGCAGCTCATTGCGGGCTTCGATCGTCTCCTCGGCCACCGGGGCATGCTCGGACAGCAGATCGCGGATGGTCATGTCATAGGAGAGGATCAGCGTGTCCCGCAGCAGCGCCTCCCGCCTCTCGGGCGTCAGCTCCTGCGGCCCGGCTCCCCAGAAATAGCGCCGGAGGAGCACGCAGTTTTCAAAGCTGCGGGATTCGTCGATATAATCGGCCAGATACAGCAGCTTTTCGGTCAGGGTCATCTCCCTGCGGCCGGTGGTGTGCCAGCGCACCGCCGAGACAATGACATGATCGGCAAATTCCGGAAATTCCTCCGGTATCAGCGCTGCTGCGGTTCGGGCATGAAAGGTCTTGGGGGCGAGCCGGTCCTGCGGAGAGACCGGCAGTCCCAGCGAAGCGCAGAGCGACTCCTGCTCCGCAGGGGTCAGCTCCTTGGTCAGGTCGTGCAGCAATGCCGCCGCGCGCAGGCGTGCGGTCTGGTCGGGACAGTACAGCTCGCACAGCCGGACTACCATCTGCTCCACCGCCACCGTATGGCGGAACCGCTTGGCGGAAAGCCGGGACAGGACAGACTCCCGCAGCCCGTCCAGCATTGGTTCGGTAATCTCTATCATTATCACTCACCTTCCGATGTTTGAAACGTATAAATGATTGTCTGAAATGTATCTTTCTACCGCAGGCGGCAGTTTACCGCTCACAGGACGGCCGGCGCGGATGGCATCCCGGATTTCGCTTGACGAAAGCACCACCGGTTCGGCCACGATCCGGCGCACCACCTTGCCGTACTTTGCCTGATATTCCGCAATTTTCCGCACAATCTGCGCGTCAAGCGAAGCGTCTCTGTCACGGCGGATATAGACCGGGTAGCAGAGCCGGAAAATTTCCTCGGGCGCGCGCCATTCATCCAGCGTGAGCATCATGTCGGTTCCGCAGAGCAGAAACAGCCGCCGGTCATCCCCCGAAAGCTCCCGCAGGGTGTCCACGGTGTAGCTCCGCCCGCCCCGCCGGATCTCCATATCGCTCACATACACGCCATCGACGCCGGAAAAGGCCAGGCGGCACATCTCCAGCCGGTGGGCAGCCGAAACCGGGCACTCCATCTCCTTGTGCGGCGGAAGCGCAGTGGGAATCACGTACAGCAGATCCAGCCACATCTGCTCCATAAACGCCTTGGCCGCAGCCAGATGGCCGTTGTGCGGCGGGGAGAAGGTCCCTCCGTAAATGCCGATGCGGGTCATGTCCGCTCCGGCAGCTCGATGACCGGTTTGCCGGCAGAGCGGCGGTAAAACACGGCCTTTTTGCCGGTCACAGCCACCACCTCGGCATGCAGGCGCTCTGCCAGTGCATCGGCAACCGCCCGTGGAGGCTGACCGCTGTTGTCCAGAATGTGCAGCTTGATCAGCTCGCGCGCCTCCAGCGCGTCGGAGCAGGTTTTGACAAGCGGTTCCGAAATGCCCCCCTTGCCCACCTGCATGATCGCGGGAATGTCGTTCGCAAGCCCGCGCAAATACGCTCTTTGCTTGGATGTCATCATCATCTATCCTCTCCGTTTCCGATTCAAAGCTATGCCCAGCCGTTCTCCCGCAGCACGCGGAACATCTCTGTGCAGGCGGCGGACAGCACCCGGATGAACTGGGTATTGCTCAGAAAAATGCTCAGGCTGGAATCCTCCCCGAGAATGACCGACTTCACGTCCTCCCGCACCAGCTCCATCCGGTGAACACCCCGATCCAGCGAGAGAAACACCATGCTGTGCTCGGTCAGAATGAAGTATCCGCTGACACTGCCGTCACGCACCGTGAACCGCACACGTTCGTCGAAGAGAAAGGGGCGCTGCAGCGTCTTTTTCAGCTTGGCATACGGCGCATCCTCCCGATATATGGCAATCGGAATGATCACAGAGAGCAGAACAGCCGCCGATGCGCCGACCAGCACACCGATCTGCCAGCCGCCAAACAGCCCGACCACGCAGCCCAGCAGAACCCCGAGAATGGTGGAGAGCGGCCGGACGCCGGGTGCGAAAAAATAATCCGAAAATTTCATCTCTCTCATAGCTCCTCCCGCAGCCGTGCGGCAAACTTCCGCAGCGCCACGCCGCGGTGGGATACCGCGTTCTTCTCCGCCGGGGTCAGCTCAGCAAAGCTGCGGCCCAGCGGCTCATACCAGAACAGCGGATCATAGCCAAAGCCTCCACTGCCCCGGTAGCTCTGCAGGATGCTGCCCCGCACCTCTCCCCGCACGGTAAAGCTGCGGCCGTCCGGCAGAACGCAGGCAATGCAGCAGACAAACGCTGCCCCGCGCTCCTCCTGCGGCACCGATCCAAGCCGTTCCAGCAGCAGGCGGTTGTTGGCCTCGTCGTCATGCCCGCCGGCATAGTGATGGCGTTCGGCGTAGCGGGCGGACCAGATTCCCGGCTCACCCCCCAGCGCATCCACCGTCAGGCCGGAGTCGTCCCCCACGCCGATATACCGCCCCATCGAGGCAGCGCGCGCCTTGAGCAGCGCGTTTTCCTCAAAGGTCGAGCCGGTTTCTTCAATTTCGCCGGTCACTCCCACATCATCCAGTGAAAGAATTTCGACATCCGGGAAGCATTCCCGGAGAATGCCCTTCAGTTCGTTGATCTTTTTTGCGTTCCGGGACGCCAATACCAGTTTCATCCTAATATCCCCTCAGTTCTCAAACAGTGCTTTGACAAACTCTGCCTGATCGAACTCCTGCATATCGTCGATTTTCTCTCCCACGCCGATGAACTTGACCGGAATATTCAGCTCCTGACGGATGGAGATGACAATTCCGCCCTTTGCGGTTCCGTCCAGCTTGTTCAGAATCAGTCCGGTCAATGCCGCGGCGTTTTTGAACTCCTTCGCCTGAATGATGGCGTTCTGCCCGGTTGTGGCGTCCAGCACGAGCAGATTTTCCCGGGAAGCGCCGGGCAGCTCGCGGTCGATGATGCGGTTGATTTTTGCCAGCTCGTTCATCAGATTGGTTTTGTTGTGCAGCCGGCCGGCCGTATCGATGATGAGCACATCGGCGTTCTTTTTCTTTGCGGCATGGCAGGCGTCAAATACCACGGCGGCGGGGTCGCTCCCCTCATTCTGGCGCACCAGCTCGACCTTTGCGCGCTCGCACCAGACGGCAAGCTGATCGATGGCGGCGGCGCGGAAGGTATCGGCAGCGGCCACAATGACCTTTTTGCCCTGCTTGCGCAGTTGGTTGGAGATTTTGCCGATGGAGGTGGTCTTTCCCACTCCGTTGACGCCGATGATCAGGATCACCGACGGCTGTGTTTCCAGCTTCAAGGGCTCCCCGGGGCCGATCATTCCCTCGAGAATGCCGCGCAGAGCCGACATGACCTGTTCCTTCTCCTTGAGTCTGCCGTCCTTGACCTGCTCGCGCAGCTCCCCGATGATCTGCTCGGCGGAATTGACGCCTACATCGGCGCAGATCAGCAGCTCCTCCAGCTCCTCGAGCAGCTCCTCGTCTACCTTGACAAAGGATTTGAGCAGATCGTCAATCTGACCGAACAACGCGTTTTTGGTCTTGGTCAGCCCTTCCTTCACCCGTCCCCAGAAGGATTTTTTCTCCTTTTTGCGGGTTTCCGGACTGTCCGCTTCTGCTTCGGCACGGGCTTTTTCTTCTGCCTCGGCCTTGGCCTTCGCTTCCGCTTCCGCTTTGGCCTTTGCTTCCGCTTCAGCTCTGGCTTTCGCCTCCGCTTCGGCCTTGGCTTTTGCCTCCGCCTCAGCTTTGGCCTTTGCTTCCGCTTCCGCTTTGGCCTTTGCTTCCGCCTCGGCTTTGGCTTTCGCTTCTGCCTCAGCTTTGGCCTTTGCCTCTGCTTCGGCTTTGGCTTTCGCCTCTGCTTCGGCTCTGGCTTTCGCCTCTGCCTCGGCCTTGGCTTTCGCCTCTGCCTCGGCTTTGGCTTTTGCTTCCGCCTCAGCTTTGGCTTTTGCTTCCGCCTCAGCTTTGGCTTTCGCCTCTGCCTCGGCTTTGGCCTTTGCTTCCGCTTTGGCTTTCGCCTCTGCCTCGGCCTTGGCTTTTGCTTCTGCCTCGGCCTTGGCTTTCGCCTCTGCTTCGGCTTTGGCTTTCGCTTCTGCCTCACCTTTGGCCTTTGCTTCCGCTTCAGCCTTGGCTTTCGCTTCTGCCTCGGCTTTGGCTTTTGCTTCTGCCTCGGCCTTGGCTTCTGCCTCGGCTCTGGCTTTCGCTTCTGCCTCGGCACAAGCTTTGGCTTCTGCTTCGGCGCGGGCCTGTTCCTCCGCCAATCGGGCGGCTTCTTCCTTTTCCCGCTTCTTTCTGCCGAACAGTTTATCCAAAAATCCCATCCCAGTCCTCTCCTTTCTTCTTGGAAATATCGTTGATATTCAGCATCAGCACCTTGGAAATGCCATGCTCCGGCATGGTGACGCCGTAGAGCCGGTCCGCCGCCGCCATGGTTCCGCGGCGGTGCGTAATCATAATAAACTGGGTGCCGTGTGAATAGCGCTTGATGTACTGCGCCAGACGCTCCACATTGACCTCGTCCAGTGCGGCCTCAATCTCGTCGAGAATACAGAACGGCGTGGGATTGACCTGCAGAATGGCAAAGAAGAGCGCCACACCGATGAACGCCTGCTCGCCGCCCGAGAGCTGCATGAGGCTTTTGATGATTTTACCGGGAGGAGCGGCCCGGATCTCGATGCCGCTTTCGAGAACGTTCTCGGGATCGGTCAGCGAAAGCTCGGCCGATCCGCCGCCGAACAGCTCGGCGAACACCTTTCCAAAATTCTCGTTGATTTTATTGAAGGAATCCACAAAGGCGGTCTTCATCTCGCCCTCAAGCTGACCGATGATGTCGTTCAGCTCCCGCTTGGCCTTTTCGAGATCCTCCAATTGCTCCTTCATCTTTTCATAGCGCACGCGGACCTCCTCATACTTGTTCACAGCGTCGAGATCCACATGCCCGATGACACGCAGCTTGTTCTTACACTCGGTTTGCAGGGCAAGCATTTCCGGGCGGGTCTCCTTTGTCAGAGGCGGATAGCCGAGCGCGACCGCATCGTTGCGGGTCATCTCGTATTCCTCCCAGAGCTTGCCCGCCAGCTTATCCTGCGTTTCCCGCAGGCTGGCCAGCTTGCTCTCGCACTTGGTATACTCCCGGAAAATCAGCTCCTTCTGATTCATCTTGTCCCGCATACGGGCGTTCAGATCATTGAGCTTTTTTTCAAACTCCTGATTTCCCTTCTCCACCTCGGTGCGCCGCGCGTTGAGCTGCCCGAGCAGCTCGCTGCCTGACTTCAGCTCGGCACGGTCGGTCTCGATCGAGGCGAGCGTGGCCGCAATCTGCTCCTCCTGTGCCCGGATGCGCGCATGCAGCGTCTCCAGCTCCTGTGAGAAGGAGGCGATGCGCGCCTCGGCATTTTGCCGGAGCGTGCACTCGGTTTCCATATCCTTCTGTGCTTCGCTGATGCGGATGTGCAGATCGGTCAGCCTGCGGGAAATCTCCTCCTTTTGCAGGACGGTCTCCCCCCGTTCGGCATCCTTTTCCGCGCGAAAGGCCTGCATCTCGCCGATGCGGCGCTTCAGCTCCTTCTCCTCAACCGTCAGGCGGCCGAGATCCTCCTCGTATCGCTGCTTTGCCTCCTGCAGCTGCCGGGTATCATCCATCAGCCTTTCGAGCAGCGTGTTGTTGGCGTCCAGCTTGGCGCGAAGCTGCTCGAGCTGTCCGTTTTCGGTATTGCGGAGCACCGCAATCAGCTCGCGGCGATCCTCGGCCGCTTTTCGCTGCTGCTCCGTCTCCTCGATCTGCTCCTGCAGATCGGACAATCGCTTTTCCATTTCGGAAACGGTTCGCTTACACTGCTCCAGCTCGCCCTCCAGCCGCTTGATCTCGCCCGCGCGGGAGAGAATGCCGCTGCCTGTGCGCACCGAGCCGCCGGTGAACGAGCCGCCCACATTGATGAGCTGGCCGTCCAGCGTGACCGCGCGAACCCGGTAATGCAGCGCCTTGGCCATGGCCGTGGCGTGATTGATGCTGTCGAACACCACGGTTCTGCCGAGCAGAGAGGAAAGCACGCTGCGGAATTTATCGTCGGCGCTGACCAGACTGTCGGCCACGCCGATGTAGCCGCGAAAGCCCGCCGCTTCGGTCAGCTCGCGGCTTGGGGCTGAAGCGCGCATGGAGGTGAGCGGAAAGAAGGTGGCCCGTCCGGCCTCGCCCCGCTTGAGCGCATACATGGCCGCTTTGGCGGTGGCCTCGTCCTGCACCACGATGTTCTGGAGATTGGCTCCCAGCGCAATCTCGAGTGCGGTGATATACGGGTCGTCCACCGCAATCACCTTGGAGAGCGGGCCATAGATCACACCGCAGCGCGCACCGGTCGCGTCGGTGATGCGGCCTTCGTCATACTGTTTCATCACATATCTGACCGCGCCGGAATAGCCCTCGAAATGCTCTTCCATCGAGCGGATGGTTGCAATGCGCTGGGCGACCGAATCCCTGCGGAAACGGGCGTTGTTGCAGGAATCGGTGCCCGCGCGCAGCTCGGCGGCGGCAGTCTCCAACCGCTCTCCAAGCTCGGTCAGCTCCCGGTCAATGCCGGCGATTTCGGCGTCATAGCCGTCAACGGTCTGCTTTTTGGAGGCGCACTGCGCTCCCAGCTCGTCGGACACCCGTTGGTAGCCGTCCAGCTCCTGCAGCGCCGAGCTGTTCTTGTCCGAATCGCTGGTTCTTGCATTTTCCAGGACCGAGATGCGCACGCGCACATCCATCTGCTCGGTCTCCAGAGAGCGGATGTCGTCGAGAGCCTGCGCAATCTTCTCCTCCAGTCCGGCCTCCCTGCTCTCAAGCGACGCCTGCTCGGCGGACAGCTTCTCCCGCTCGGCGTTCAGCCCGGCAGACTGCTCCGCCAGTCCGGCGAGCTTTTGCGTATGTGCCGCAACGGCCTCCTGCTCGGCGCGGACCGAGGCTTCGGTCCCCTCCGCGCTGACCCTTGTGGCTTCGATCAGCTCCTTTGCGTGCGAAATGCTGTTTTCGGCCACGCGCTGCCGGCTCTCCAGCTCATGGCAGCGTTCGGTCTGCTCCTGAATGCGGGCGAGAAGCTGCTCGCTCTCCTGCCGGCTGCTTTGGGAGGCGTCGAACAGTCTGGTGTTCTGCGCCTCGAGCGATTGCAGGCTGTCCTCGGCGGTTTGCAGATCGAACGACGCATGCTGCATGGCCTCCTCGGCAGCGGTCAGCTCTCCGCGCAGCTTTTCGGTGTCATAGAGCCACAGGCTTACATCGGCGCGCTTCTTGTTTTCGAGCAGCTCGATCGCCCGTTTGGCCTTTTCGGCCTCCTTCTGCAGCGGCCCGACCTGCGCGGAAACCTCGGAGAAAATGTCGTTCAGCCGGTTCATATTGTCCTCGGTCTCGGCCAGCTTGCGCTCGGACTCGGTTTTGCGGTGGCGGTATTTCGCGATGCCCGAGGCGTCCTCAAAGGTGCTTCTGCGATCCTCGCTCTTCCGGGAGACCATCTCGGCAATGCGCCCCTGCCCGATGATGGAATAGCCGTCCCGCCCGATGCCGGTGTTCATAAACAGCTCGTAAATATCCCGCAGGCGCACCGCCTTGCGGTTGATGAAATATTCGCTGTCCCCGGCGCGGTAGTAACGGCGGGTCACGGTGACCTCGTCGTATGGGCAATCCAGCTTGGCAAAATCGCCGCGGTTGTCAAAGGTCACCGACACCTCGGCATAGCCCATCGGCCGCCGGCTGTCCGCCCCTCCGAAAATGACGTCCTCCATCTTGCTGCCGCGCAGGCTTTTGGATGAAATTTCACCCAGCACCCAGCGCATCGCATCGGCGATGTTGGATTTGCCCGAGCCGTTCGGCCCGACGATGACCGTGACGCCCTGCGAGGCTCCGTCCTCCGCCGTCTCCTCCCCGCCCCTATCAAACAGCAGGCGGGTCTTGTCCGGAAAGGATTTGAAGCCCTGCATTTCCAGTGATTTCAGATACACAACAGATGTTCTCCTTCGTTCAGTATGCTCATAGCCGATTGTAATGTAAAACGTGCAGGCATGTTGATCAAAACCGTCACCAATCACCATAAAAGCGTATGCCTTGGTATGCGGTCGGCTTGATCAGAGTCTCAAGGCTTTTTACAATCGGCCGTCAATATGCCTTCCATGGGATCGCGCGCGGCTCCGATGCGTTCCAATCCCCCGCCACTCTGCGCACCTCGGTGCCGCTCTCCAGCCGGAGCCGGTCCAGATTGCGCCGGCGCTGACCGACCCACTTGGAGATCTCCCGCGCAGGCAGAATCAATTCAATTTTTTGCCCGAGCAGCTCATCCTCACCAAGCATGGCCCGCAGCCTGCGGTAATACAGCTCGCCCCAGACCAGCTCGCCCAAGGCCGGATGGTTGGCTCCGGCCAGCGCCTCCTCGGGGGAGGTCAGCGACTCGGAGGCGCAAAGCCCGATGCGCAGGCAGGCGACGCCATGGGCCTTCAGAATTTCCAGCACATCAGCCGACCGCCAAACGGCCTCCCCGGTCGTCAGCGGGCGGTATACACCGCTGCGCATCATACCGGCCAGCGGCGTGCCGCGAAAGACCACCGTGGGATAGATGCGCGCCGCGCACGCGCCGAGACGGCAGATCCGCTCGGCCGTGCGGCGTTCGCTCTCGGGCGTGGAGCACGGCAGACCGATCATCATCTGCCCCACCAGCGCAAAGCCCGCCCCGGTCACAGCCCGGCAGGCGTCCTCTCCCTGCGCCGCGGTGTGCCCGCGCCGGCTGGCCTCCAGCACCCGGTCATCCATGCTCTGCAGCCCCAGCTCCACGGCACGGACCGGGTATTGCCGCAGGATGCCGAGCACCTCGCTGTCGATCAGATCCGGCCTGGTGGAGAGGCGGATGCCGCTCACCCTGCCCGCCCGCACATATCCGGCGGCCAGCTCCAGCAGACGGAGCATCAGCCCCCGGTCAATGCCGGTGAAGGAGCCGCCGAAATAGGCGATTTCCACATCGGTTCCGGTGGGGATGGTTTGCAGGGCGGTCTCAATCTGTTCCGGCACCCGGCTCTCGTCGAAGCCGCCGCTGCCCGATATGGAATGCTGATCGCAGAACACGCAGCGGTGCGGGCAGCCCATGTGCGGAATGAACACCGCGATGTTGCGGTGAGGACGCACCGGGACGCAGCGCATCTGCTCCACAGCGCCGTGCCTTTCAGATTCCTGCCTTCCGGCACCGCACCGGATTGCGGCACCGCTTTTTTCGGCACCGCACGATTCCTCACTGCGCGGGGCCGCGGGATTGCAGCCCGCAGGCTCCGGCGCACGACCGCGCGCGCCCCGGGCAGCATGTGCGCTCACGACCCGACGCCGAACAGCCGGAGCGCATCGGCCGCGGCCTCCTGCTCGGCATGCCGCTTGGTCGTCCCCTCGCCCTTGCCGATGCAATTGGAATCGAGATAAACCTCCACGGCAAACCATTTGGCGTGATCCGGCCCGGTTTCGCTCACAACCCGGTATTCCGGCAGCCGGGAGCCGTCCTTTTGCAGAAAGACCTGCAGCTGCGATTTGCTGTCGCCTCCCCACGCGGGAAGCCCCTCGGCGGTCTGCCGGATACGGGGCAGCAGAAAGTCCGATACCGCCTGCCTGCCCCCCTCCTTCGCATCCAGATAGATCGCGGCGAGCAGAGCCTCAAAGGCATCTGCCAGAATCGCCGGCTTTTTCGCCCCTCCGCCGGCACGCTCTCCCTTTCCGAAGCGCAGGAATTCCCCCAGCCCCAGCCCGGCGGCATAGCCCGCCAGCGTCTCCTCGCAGACCAACGCGGCCCGCATACGGGTCAGGTCTCCCTCGGGAGAGGACGGAAAGCTGCTGTAAAGATATTCGCTGACCGTGAGCGAGAGCACCGAGTCGCCTAAAAATTCCAGCCGCTCGTTGCAGTGCAGATGGCGGTTTTTTTCAACGGTTTCGTTCGCATAGGAGGAGTGCGTCACCGCCTGCTCAAGGTACCGGACGTCCCGGAACCGGTAGCCGATCCGGCCTTGCAGCTCGTCAAGTGATTCTGCCATGTGCCCATCCTTTCACATCACTTATTTTTTCAGATAGCTCCGGATCCCCGATTTGACAATCTCCTTATGCGAAACCAGAAAATCGGAGTCCCGCAAATCGACGTTCAGTATCACAGGCAGGGTGTGACAATTGGAAAAGTAGGAAAACGCCCCGGTGATCAGCGCAAAAGCCACCGCCTTGCTGGACGCGGTTTCTTTGAATATCCCGTCCGCTCTGCCTTTGCGAACTGCCTCCCGGATACACTCCAGAATGGGAGCTTTCACATTCTGCAGAGTCGAGCTGGCTTTGACCGAACGTCCTTCATTGAGATTTTCCCACATGATGATCTTCACAAAATCCGGATGTGCGAGCAGAAAATCGAAATATTTGTCCACAATGGCGTCTATCAGCTCGCCGGGATCGGTATATTGCTGGATAATCTCGGCCTCCAGCTTGGAGAGCGTTTGATATTCATACGCAATCACCGATTCATACAGCCGTTCCTTGGACTCATAATACTGGTAAATCATTCCCTTATTACAGCCTGCCATTTTTGCAATGGCGTCCACACGCGCCCCGGCATATCCCTTTTCAGAGAATTCGGCCACTGCCGCAGTTAAAATATTGGCTTTGGTTCTTTCGGCATTTCGTTCCATCGTGTCTTTCCTGTTTTCATCCGCTTTGTTTTTCTGCGACCCTACGGGGGGGCGCGATTCCATACGACGGACCGGGCCCGTCAGGCCTGCGGCTCCTCCGGCCGGCTCTCGTGCTCCGACTTTTTCTGCTCGTTGAAGCGCTGAATACAAAGCGCCAGATCGTAAATCGCGTCCGAATCGGCATAAGCGATAGCCTGCCGGATCGCATTTTTGAACGCCTTGGCATCGGACGAGCCGTGCGCCTTGATGACCGGCCTGGAGATACCGAGGATCGGCGCGCCGCCGTGCTCGGAGGGATCCATCTCCTTTTTCATCAGCATCAGCGGTTTTTTCATGGTCAGCGCGGCCAGCTTGGTGGCGGGTGTGCTGTAAAGCACCCGCTTGAGCTTGCCGAGCAGCAGCTTTCCGACCCCTTCGACGCATTTGAGGAAGATATTTCCCGAAAACCCGTCGGCCACCAGCACATCGCAGGTGCCGAACGGAGCCGTGCTGCCCTCAATGTTCCCCACGAAGTTGATTTCCGGGTTCTCGGAGAGCAGCCGGAAGGCGGCCTGCTGCAGAGCCGTCCCCTTGCAGGATTCGGCACCGTTATTGAGCAGCCCCACGCGCGGGCGGTCAATGCCGTACATTCCCCGCATATAGGCGGCTCCCATCACCCCGAACTGCTCGAGGTTCTCCTCGGTGACCGTCACATTCGCTCCGGTGTCCAGCAGCAGAACCGGATTCTGGAAGGGGAGAATCGTTCCGATTCCCGCGCGGGAGACCCCCTTGATCTTCCGCACGATCAGCGTGGCTCCGGTAAAGAGCGCACCGGTATTTCCGGCGCTGACAAAGGCGTCCCCCTTCCCTTCGGCCAGCAGCTTCATGCCGACGGCCATGGAGGATTCGGTTTTCGTGCGCACCACGCACAGCGGGTCATCCTCCATGGAGATCGCCTGCTCGGTATGCACAATATCAAACCGCCGGATATCCAGCTGGTTTTCGGCGGCAGCCCGCTCAATCTCCTGCTGGTTCCCCACCAATATATAGCTGGCGTTGAACTCCTGAGCAGCCTGACAGATCCCTTTTACGGTCTCCTCCGGCGCCCGGTCTCCGCCCATCATATCCACAATGATTTTCATATAGCATCCAAATCCCGGCGGCAGAGCGCCGAGTGGTTTCCTTTACTCAGTTTATTGGGTTTGGGTACCGTCAGGAACCGTGCGCAGCGCCTCCAGCGCGCGCTCGGCCAGCTTCTCATACCGTGCGGCTTTGCCGCCCCTGACCCGGAAGCCCAGCGGCTTCAACAGCCCGAAATTCGCGTTCATGGGTGTAAAATCCCCCGCGCCGCCCTGACTGACATAGGCAGCCATAGCGCCCAGCATGGTTTCCTCCGGGAAAACCAGCGGCGGCTCACCCCGCAGCGTGCGGACGGCATTGAGCCCGGCTACAAGGCCGCTCCCCGCCGACTCGACATACCCTTCCACTCCGGTCATCTGCCCTGCAAAGAAGATCTGCGGATGCGTCTGCATGGCATAGGTTGGCAGAAGCAGCCCCGGCGACTGGAGATAGGTATTGCGATGCATCACGCCATACCGCAGAAATTCGGCGTTCTCCAGCCCGGGAATCAGTCGGAACACCCGGCGCTGCTCGGGAAAGGTCAGATGTGTCTGAAAGCCGACCAGATTGAACATGCTTCCCTCGCGGTTCTCCTTGCGGAGCTGCACCACGGCATAGGCCTCCTCCCCGGTGCGGGGATCCCGCAGTCCCACCGGCTTGAGCGGGCCGAAGCGCAGGGTATCGTACCCTCTGCGCGCCATCACCTCCACCGGCATACAGCCCTCAAACACCCGGAGCTCCTTCTGGCTCTCGCGGTCAAAGTCCTTCAGCACGGCCTCCTCCGCCGCAATCAGCGCCTTGTAAAACACGTCATATTGCTCCCGCGTCATGGGGCAGTTGAGATAATCCGCCTCTCCCTTGTCATAGCGGGAGGCGAAATAGGCGACCTCCATATTGACGGTGGAAAAATCGACAATCGGTGCGGCAGCGTCGAAAAAGTGCAGGCTGCCGCAGCCCAGCTCACGGCTGATGAAATCGGCCATGCGGTCGGAGGTCAGCGGCCCCGTTGCAATGACGGTGACGGTATCCGGCTCTGTGCCGGTCACCTCCTCCTCGGTCACTTCGATGTTCGGGCAGGAGCGGATGCGCTCCGTGATATACCCGGAAAACAGCGAACGGTCAACCGCCAGCGCCGAGCCTGCGGGAACCCGCGTGGCGTCGGCTGCCTCGAGAATCAGCGAATGCATGCGCCGCAGCTCCTCCTTGAGCAGCCCCACGGCGTTGGTCGTCTGATCCGAGCGCAGAGAGTTGGAGCAGACCAGCTCGGCAAAATCCGGCGAGTGATGCGCTGGGGTGTACGCTTTCGGCTTCATTTCCGAAAGCCGCACCCGCACGCCCGCACGCGCTGCCTGCCATGCCGCCTCACATCCGGCCAAGCCCGCTCCGCATATATGAATGTAGGGATTCATGCCGCAGGTCACTCTCCGTCATTCTGCGTCTGATCGGCCTTGGCTTCGGGCGCCTCCGGAAGCTCGCGGGAATACCCGCACGCCGCATCGTGACACACCAGCAGGTTTTTCCCTTTTTTGCGGAACAGCATTTTGCCGCACTGTGGGCACAGCTCCTTGGTCGGCATATCCCAAGAGGAAAAATCGCAGTCGGGGTACCGCTCACAGCTGTAAAACACGGTATGGCTCCGTCCGAATTTGGTGACGATCTTGGCGCCACACTTGGGGCAGGTCACGCCGGTGTCCCGCATACGCGCCTTGGTGAACTTGCACTCGGGATAGCGGCTGCAGGCATAAAAGCTGCCGAACTTTCCGGTGCGCAGAACCATGTCCGCTCCGCATTTTTCACACTTCATATCCACGGGCACCTGCGCCTTTTTCGCCTCGCCCTCTCCGTCCGCATCCGGGTCAACCGGATCCTCCACCGCAGTCAGCGGCTTGGTGTTGCGGCAGGTGGGGTAATTGGGACAGGCGGCAAATTTGCCGAACCTTCCGTTGCGCACCACCATGCGGCTGCCGCATTTGTCGCAGATGATGTCCGTCTCCTCTGGCGGCACCTCGATATTGCTTTGCGCAATGGTTTTCTCGGCGCTCTCCAGCTCCTTGGAAAAGTCCGCCCAGAAGCGGTTGAGCACCTCAAGCATGGTGGCCTTTCCGTTTTCGATCTCGTCGAGCGCGTTCTCCATATCGGCCGTGAAGCGGTAGTCCACAATATCCGTAAAATACTCCTTCATCAGCTTTGTGGTCAGCTCGCCCAGCGGCGTAGGCACAAATGCCTTGCCCTCCCGCTTGACATAATTGCGCGCGAGAATCGTGGAGATGATGGCGCCATAGGTGCTCGGCCGACCCAGCCCCTGCTCCTCCAGCGTTTTGACCAGCGAGCCGTCGTTGTAGCGGAAGGGTGGCTCGGTGAAATGTCGGGAGGGCACAGCGTCGTCGGCCGTCAGCTTCTGCCCCTCGTTCAGCTCGGGCAGACGGATGTTTTTGACCTCGCCCGGGTGATCGGCCGCATCGCGGGATTCCTCCTCGCTCTCCTCATAAACCGCCATATAGCCCTGAAAGGTCACCGAATAACCGCTGGTGCGGAACAGATACCCTTCGCACGAGAAATCCACCGAAACCGTGTCCAGCGCGGCGGATTCCATCTGGCTGGCGATGAAGCGCTCCCAGATCAGCTTGTAGAGCTTGAACTGCTCGCCCGAGAGCAGCTTTTTGATCTTCTGCGGCTCGAGATCCACCCGCGCCGGGCGAATGGCCTCGTGCGCATCCTGCGCGCCGCTCTTGGTCTTGTAGACACGCGCCGTTTCCGGATAGTATTTTTCCCCGTATTTCGCGCAGATAAACTCTTTTGCCGCATTCTGCGCCTCGGAGGAGATGCGCAGCGAGTCGGTACGCATATAGGTGATCAGACCCTGCGTGCCCCCGAACTCCGGCCCGAGGTTGACGCCCTCGTACAGCTCCTGCGCCACCTTCATAATCTTCTGGGACTGAAAGCCCAGCTTGCGGGAGGCCTCCTGCTGCATGGTGGAGGTGGTAAAGGGGGGAGCCGGCGCCTTGCGGCGGGTGGCTCGCTTGATGGACGACACGGTGTATTCCTTCCCCCGCACCGCATCCACAACCTGCATGGCCTCCTGCTCGTTGTTCAGCTTCATTTTTCCGTCGGCATTTCCCCAGAAATGCACCGGGATGTTCCTTCCGTTCTCCCCGTGGAGCAGCGCTTCAATCGTCCAGTATTCCACCGGGACAAACGCGCGGATTTCCTCCTCCCGCTCCACAATGATGCGGGTTGCCACCGACTGCACCCGTCCGGCGCTCAGACCGCTCTTGATGTTCTTCCAGAGCAGCGGGCTGATTTTGTAGCCCACAATCCGGTCCATGATCCGGCGGGTCTGCTGGGAATTGACCAGATTCATGTCAATTTTCCGGGGGGACTTGATGGCGGCGCGCACCACGTTTTTGGTCACCTCGTTGAAGCAGACCCGCTGGGTTTCCTCCACCGGAATACCGAGCGTTGCGGCCAGATGCCATGCAATCGCCTCACCCTCGCGGTCAGGGTCGGTTGCAAGATAAATTTTGTTGGCCGCCTTGGCCTCCTTCCGGATCTCCTTGATGAGATCGCCCTTCCCCCGGATGCTGATATAATGTGCGTCGAAATTGTGCTCAATATCCACGCCGAGCGAGCTTTTGGGAAGATCGCGGACGTGTCCCATCGAGCCGATGACCTTATAATTGCTGCCAAGGTAGCCCTTGACCGTCAGCGCTTTGGAGGGGGACTCCATGATGACCAGATTATTTGCCATATCAATATCAATCTCCATTCTGCCGCCGCGGCGGCAATATCTGCTAAAATTACGAAGGCAATCCGCGGTGCAAAACCGGTTCCTTCTATATCATATGAGAACGGCTCCCGAATATTCCCCCGCCCGGCGGCTGCGGCTCGGAAAAGCCGCAGCGCACCGCCGGCGGAGCCATCGTTCACCGTGATGCAATCTGATAATTTGCTCCGGGGAGCTTGACGACCAGCCCGTCCAGCTCCAGCATCAGCAGGGCGGTCTGCAGCTCGCCTGCCGAAAAGCCCAGCCCTGTCAGACGGTCCACCGTGACCGGGCAGCCGTCCGCCATCGCCTGCAGCACCGCCGACTGCACCGGACTCAGCGCTGGCAAGGGCCGTCCGGCAGCAGTGCTCCCGGACGGTTGCGCAGCGTTTGCGCTCCCCGTCGGAGAGACGGCCCTGCAAGACGCCGAATGCTCCGCGGCCCCGCCGCCGGATCGCCCCGACATCGCTGCATCGGTCACAGTCTCCCGGTTTGTTGACGCGAGTGCGTGCGGCAGAACCGGTGTGGGACGGCAGGCTACAGCCTCGGGCGCGTCCGATGCGCCGCTGTCGGCTCCACGGGCAACCGTCTTTGCCCGTCTGCGCGCCGCAGAGGTTGTCCCCTTGGCGCGCGCGGCGGATGCATCCCGGCATGCCTCCGCGCTCCCGGCATCGGGAGCATCCGGAGCGACATTCCGGCAATTTCCCGGCACATCCCCGAACAGCTCCAGCACACCGATGCGTTTGAGGTATGCACGGTCCACTTCGGGCGGCGCCTCATTCGGCTCTCTGCGGAGGGTTTCGGCAAACAGATACGCATATCGACGGCAGATGTCGTCCGCATTGGTGGTAAAAATCGCGCCGTCGCGCAGCAGGCCGTTGGCTCCGCCCGCATCGTTCGCGCCGCTGCCCGAAGGGACGGCAAACACATCCCGCCCCTGCGCAATCGCCTCGCCCGCGGTAATCAGCGATCCGCTGCCGACTCCGGCCTCCACCACCACAACCCCGTGAGAGATCCCGCTGATGATGCGGTTGCGCACCGGAAAATGATAGTACAGCGGCCGGGTTCCGGGCGGATACTCGGAAAGCAGCAGACCGTGCGCGCCGATTTCCTTCATCAGCAGCCCGTGGTGACGGGGGTATGCACGATCCAATCCGCATCCCAGCACCGCCACCGTGCTCCCGTTTGCCAGAAGTGCCGCCGCGGCGCACACTCCGTCGATGCCGGCCGCCATACCGCTGACCACAACCGCATTGGCGCGGGCCAGCTCATAGGATATTTTATACGCGGCTTCCATTCCGTATGCACTCATTTTTCGGGTGCCAACCATACCGATACAGAGCCGGTGCTCCCAATCCGGAACCGCTCCCGCATAATAGAGCAGCACAGGCGGCCGTTTGATCTCCCGGAGCAGCTTGGGATACAGCGGCGACGGATAGGTCATCACACCGATCCCCAGCCTTTGACAGGCTCCGAGAATCTCTTCCGCATTTTGCAGATTTTTGTCGGACAGCGCCTGCGCCGCACGGGGCGACAGCCCCTCAATCCGCTCCAGCTCGGCCGACTCCGCGCAAAACACGTCGTACGGCGTTTGATACAGGTCAATCAGATACCGGAAATCCGGGCTGTCGGGGCCAAGCGCCTCGGCAAGCCAGATCCAAAACAACAAATCGTCGTACTTCATGCTGGGTTCTCCTTTCCGGGTCAGGACATGAGGTCAGATAATCGCGCTGCGCAGCCGTCAATCCGTGCGGGAAAACTCCCACATCAGGATGCCGGCGGCAACCGCGGCATTCAGCGACTCGGCGCGCGCGCCGATAGGGATGAACACCCTGCGGTCGCAGGCCTGCAGCACCTCCGGGGAGAGACCGTGCCCCTCGTTTCCGATGACCACGCAGTCACCCGGCGCGGCGCGGAAGGAGCCAAGCCGGACCGCATCCGGGTCCAGCGCCGCGGCATATACCCGTCTGCCGCTCCTGCGCAGGCAGGCGATGGCCCCGGTCAGCGACTCGGTCCGGTCAATCCGCTGGCTGAACAGCGTGCCCATGGATGCGCGCACCGCACGCGGGTGATAAATGTCGGCGCAGTCCGCGCTCAGAATCAGTCGATCGACGCCCAAGGCGGCGGCACTGCGGATCACAGCCCCCACATTCAAAGGGTCCCGGACCGATTCGAGCAGCACAATGCGCTCCCCCGCCGCCGGAAAATCGGCGTCATTATATATTGTAACGATTTTTTGGAATTTGTCAATATATTTTGCGATACATATCACGCCTTCGGGCGATTTTTCTTCAGAAATTCTGTCAAAAATCCCGTCCGAAACCGTCAATACCCGCTCCGCGCCCCGCAAAGCGCTGCTTCCGCAGCGTGCAGACAGGCGGTCCAGCAGCGCCTCCCGGCTGGATTCCCGCAGCAGAACCGCCTCCAGCGCCAGCCCGCTCCTCACGGCCTCCTCCAGCAGCTTGTAGCCGTCAAACCGGAAGCAGCGGCTGCGCTCGCGCGCTTTGCGGTCGGTCAGCTTCGCAGCCTCCGACACGATCCGGTTCTGACGGGAACGGATGATTTCCGTGCTTTGTTCCATGCTTTCCGTCTCCGTTATCCCCCCTCCGCCCCCGGTTTTGCGGCCCTGCGGAGGGACTCCATGTATGACAAAAACCCGATGAAACCATCGGGTTTTCGATTTTTCAGATCAAAGAGCGGCCTTTGCCTGTGCCGCCAGCGCTGCGAACGCCTCCTTATCGGACACGGCAATTTCCGCCAGCATCTTGCGGTTCAGGTTGACGCCCGCCTTCTTCAGACCGTGCATCATCGTGGAATAGTTCATTCCGTTCACCTTGGCCTGCGCCGAAATCCGGGTGATCCAGAGCGACCGGAAATCTCTTTTTCTCATCTTTCTGCCGGCAAAGGCATAGTTACCGCTTTTCATGACGGCTTCTTTGGCCATCTTGAAATGCTTGGATTTTGCGCCCCAGTAGCCCTTTGCCGCCTTCAGTGTAGCCTTTCTTCTCCTGCGGGTTGTCACCGCGCCTTTAATTCTCGCCATTTCTCAAATTCCTCCGTTTCGACTTACTTCACCATTGCCTTGATGTTTTCTGCCATCTTGCCCTGCACCATTGTGCTGGAGCGCAGATGCCGGATCCGCTTCGCGCTCTTCCAGCCGGTGTTGTGGCGGTGAGAGCTGTGAAACATCTTCACCTTGCCGTTTGCGGTAACGGAGAATCGCTTGGCCGAAGCCTTATGTGTCTTGATTTTTCCCATTTTGAAAACTCCCTTTCTCTGATTTCCTGCGGCGGTGTGCCGCCGGAACCGTGCAATTTTTTCCGGGTCTTGAATTATTTCGCTTTGACAGGTGAAATGACCATACTCATAAATCTACCGTCCAGCACCGGGCGCTTCTCCACAACACCGGCGCCCGCGCAGGCTTCGACAAATCTGTCCAGCACCTCACGGCCGATGTTTGTATGGCTCATTTCCCGTCCCTTGAACTTCATTACCACGCGAACCTTATTCCCTTCGCCCAGAAAGCGCTGTGCGTGCCTGACCTTGGTTTCAAAGTCGTGCGTGTCGATCCGACAGGACAACTGAATTTCCTTGAGCTCAACGGTCTGCTGCTTTTTTCTGGCTTCCTTTTCGCGCTTGTCGCGTTCAAAGCGGTATTTGCCATAATCCATAATCTTGCAGACCGGCGGATTTGCCTGGGCCGACATCATCACCAGATCCATTCCCCGTTCGTATGCCTGTTCCAGAGCTTTTGCTGCGCTCATAATGCCGAGGGTTTCTCCATTGGAGCCGATCAGCCGGATCTCCTTGGCGGTAATTTCCTCGTTCAGCAGGGTCTCTTTGTCTTTTGCGCTAATCGTTCAACACCTCCAGAATAAAATAAAAATTGCCGTACAAAGACACAGTCTCCGCACGGTTCCGGCCCGCTGCCAAGCGGGCAAAACATTATCAACCGCGGTCGCGCACTTGCGCCGGGGTGAGAGCGGAGGCTCTGCTTTGTTTTCATCGTATTATACCATATTTTCTCCCGTGTGTCAAGGGCTTTCCTCAATTTTTTTGCCATACCTGCCATTATTTTTTTCTGCCGGCGGATCCCGGTCCCCCACCGATCGGGGAAACGGCCGCAGCAGCATTCGGTACGACAAGAGTGTCCATTGGAAAAGCTCACAAAAAACCGGGTTCAGAGCCGAAAATTTTCTAACTCGTATGCTTTTCCACAAAAATATTCGTGGATTTTCGTCACAATTGAATATTTACAAATCGTGCCTGGTGCGGTATAATATTTATGCTGTCGGCAATCGCTGGCAGGTTCCCTCTGTTGCACACTGCAAGGTTCGTTCTGCGAAATGCCAAGCTCATGACATCTCTGCGCAGAAACGGCAAGTCGGTGTGCAATTTTATTTTTGTCTCCCACCGGACGGCGCCGGGCAGAGCGCTCCCCTGCCGCCGGTATCACGGGCGCAGGCTGCCGGCCCTCCGTAGGCTCCCTGAACGGGACGGATTTTGGGCGCCGCGGTACCTGAAATCGAAAAAATCGCTCAGTACAGACGCCGGATTCCGGGTTTTGAGAAGATTTCAGCCGTTTCGGACAACTTTTTTTGAGAAACCTATGGAAATCCGAAGGAAAATGTGCTATAATATTGTAATAATTATAGCTTCATGAAAGTCACCTCCTACGAAAGGACACAAAATGCCCTCTTACATTGAAAAAGCCGAGCAGTTGACCCTCCCTGTTGCGGTGCTGCACGGAGCGGTCGCGTTCCCCTTGGTTCCGATCAATTTTGAAGCCGCCGACGACGCCTCGGCGGCCGCCCTGAAAGCTGCCGGGTCTGCAAACGCATTCCTGTTCCTGGTATCCGCGGCCGAAGCCATTCCCGCCAGCGCGATACCGCAGGCCTCCCAGCTCTACCGGGTGGGCACGGTTGCCAAAATCAAACAGATGCTCCGCTCGCCGGACGGCAGCGTGAGGGTCATCGCCGAAGGTTTTTCCCGCGCAATGGTGACCGACTACCGCACCGTCGGAGATCACCTTGAGGCCGACCTCATCTGCAAAACCGTATCGATTCCCGACAACGGCGGCGTGCGCGGGGCCGCATGCATCCGTGAGATGCTTGCAACGCTGGAAAAAAATCTCCGCTTTATCCCCACAGGCTCCTCAGACCTGATCAGCTCCGCCGGACTGATCGACAACCCGGGGATGCTGGCAGACTTCATTGCGGCCAACATTCTGGTGCGGGTGCAGGATAAGCAGGCCGTGCTGGAATGCTTTGAGCCCTTCCGCAGAGTCGAAACGCTGCTGTATCTGATGGAGCAGGAATCGGCGGTTTTGCAGGAGGAGGCGCAGATCCGCGGGAAGGTAAACGCGCGCATGAACCGCAACCAGCAGGAATACTACCTGCGGGAGCAGATCAAGGTGATTCAGGAGGAGCTGGGCGAAGGCTCGGAGGCGGAGGAATTTGCCGACCGCATCCGCCGCCTGGGGCTGCCGCAGGAAATGGAAGCCAAGCTGCTCAAGGAAACCGAAAGGCTCCAAAGAGCCCCCTTCGGCTCGGCAGAGGCAACGGTCATCGCCAACTATCTGGACATCTGCCTGAGCATTCCGTGGAAAAAGGCGACGCGGGACCGGCTCAATTTCGCGGCCGTGCAAAAGGTGCTGGACGCCGATCATGACGGCATGGAGAAGGTCAAGGAGCGCATTGTCGAATACATTGCGGCCAAGCAGCTCAGCCCCTCCCTGCGCAATCAGATCCTCTGCCTGGTCGGGCCTCCCGGCGTGGGCAAAACCTCGGTGGCCGCATCGATCGCCAAGGCGATGAACCGCAAATACGTGCGTATTTCTCTGGGCGGCGTGCGGGATGAGGCCGACATCCGCGGTCACCGCAAAACCTATATCGGCGCGATGCCGGGGCGCATCATCACCGCGCTCTCGCAGGCCGGTGTGCGCAACCCGCTGATTCTGCTGGATGAGATTGACAAAATGAGCAGAGACGGCCACGGAGACCCGACCTCGGCGCTGCTCGAGGTGCTGGACGGGGAGCAGAACAAGGCCTTCCGCGACCATTTTGTGGAGCTGCCGGTTGATCTTTCGGACTGCATGTTCCTCGCCACCGCCAACTCCCTTGAGGGCATTCCCCGCCCGCTGATCGACCGCATGGAGATCATTGAAATGGGAATTTATACCCGGCGCGAGAAGCGGAACATCGCGCGGGATCATCTGATTCCGAAGCAGCTCCTCCGGCATGGGCTGAACCGGCGGATGCTGAAAATCACCGATGAGGCCGTTATGGAGGTCATCGATTATTACACCCATGAGGCGGGTGTGCGGCAGCTCGAGCGCGCGATTGCCTCACTCTGCCGCAAGGCCGGCAAAAAGCTGCTGACAGAGGAAAAAAAGCATCTGGTCATCGATCAGCCCGACGTTGCCGCCTATCTCGGCGTGCGCAAGCAGCTCCCCGAAACGATTGCAGGCGAGGACGAGGTGGGCTGTGTGAACGGCCTGGCCTACACCGAGCTGGGAGGTGCCCTTTTGCGGGTGGAGGCAGCGGTGCTGGACGGCACCGGAAAGATTGAAACCACCGGCTCGCTGGGCGACGTGATGAAGGAATCGGCGCAGATTGCGGTCAGCTTTGTGCGTTCAATTGCCTCCCGGTACGGCATTCCGGGCGATTTTTACAAAAACAAGGACATTCACATTCACTTCCCGGAGGGGGCCACGCCCAAGGACGGCCCTTCTGCCGGCGTCACGATGGTCACGGCGCTGGTGAGCGCGCTGACCAACCGTCCGGTGCGCCGGGACGTGGCCATGACCGGCGAGCTCAGCCTGCGCGGGAACGTCCTACCGATCGGCGGACTGAAGGAAAAAACCATGGCCGCTTATACGGCCGGAGTGAAAACCGTTCTGATTCCCGAGGCCAACCAGCGCGATCTCGAGGAAATTGATCCGATGGCACGGGAGGGGCTGACCTTTGTGCCCTGCCGCCGCGCCGAGGAGGTCCTCGAACAGGCGCTGCTCCCGGCTCTGCCGCCGGCAGACATGACACAAACGGTTGCGGCGTCGGTCTTTGTTCCGGTACCCGAGCTGATGCCGACGCCGGCGCCGGTTTCCACACCGAACCCCGCAACACAGCTGCGGATATAGTCCGCCCCTCGCACCGCGCAGCGCTCCGGATTCCTCCGGCCGCGGAAGGCGCGGCTTGCGGGAGAGCGGCATACACACAGGCACGCGCCTTTTCCGAACGGCCAAATCATCCATAGAAAGGGACGCCATGGCACTCAATCTGAACCATCTTCAACTGCGGATCAGTGCGGGCCGGCCGGACCAGTTCCCCGCCGACCCCATTCCGCAGGTGGCCTTTTCCGGCCGCTCCAATGTGGGGAAAAGCTCGCTGATCAACTCACTGCTCGGCCGCAAATCGCTGGCCCGGGTCAGCTCGTCTCCTGGAAAAACCATCACGGTCAATTTCTACGAGGTGGATGGAAAGCTGTTTTTTGTCGACCTGCCGGGGTACGGCTTTGCCAAGCGCCGGGCCGAGGAGCAGGCGGCATGGTCGGCACTGACCGACGGATATTTTACCAAAAACCGCAATGTCGACCGGATCCGTCCGGTCGTGCAGCTCATCGACAGCCGCGTCGGCCCCACAGCGGACGATGAAACCATGCTGCATTTCCTTTCGGAGTCCGGGCTCCCCTATCTGGTCGTGGCAACCAAGTGCGACAAGCTCAACGCCACCGAACGCCGGGAGGCCGAGGCCCGTCTGTCCGCCCACCCGCTCATTCCGAACGGATGTCCGGTGATCTTTTATTCCGCACTCAAGGGGGAAGGAAGAACCGAGCTTTGGCGGCAGATTGCCGAAGCGACAGGCATTCGACCTTAAAGGAGGAGGACCATGAAACAGGCTGTTTATCTGATTGCCGTGACAAACGGCTGCCTGAACGTGCTGCAAACCGAATCGGGCTGTGTGCTTCCGGGCGGCGAATGCGCCGCCGGCGAGCCGCATGAAATCTTTTTGATGCGGCATTGCATGGATCTCGACGGCTATGTGATTTCCGTGGAGGACTTTGTATGCGAGCAGCGAACCGAAACCACCGTGGAATACTACTACGGCGGCAGCCTGATCGAAGCGATCAGCGGGCAGGTCCACCGGTTCACGGAGCTTCCCGTCACACAGCTTCAGCGGCTCACCTCCCCCACGCAGCGGCTCGCGGTAGAGGACTGCCTTTTGATGATGCGCGCCGACGCACACGGCTCGGAGGACGAGGGGCTTTGACGCGCTCCGTTCTCATCCGACCCCCACGTCATCCTCGCCGCCGGTTGATTTCTCGCCCACGCGGCGTAAAACAGGAGTTTTTACCATGATCCTATCCCTGCTGTTTTCCGGCGGAGATCCTCTGTCGATTCTGGCCGTTCTGCTGCTTACCCTGCCCATCATGATGCTGGCGCTCTCGGTCCACGAGACCGCGCACGGCTTTGTGGCGTGGAAGTGCGGCGACAACACGGCCTACAATCTCGGTCGGCTTTCGCTCAATCCGCTGAAGCATCTCGATCCGGTCGGCTTTCTCTGCCTGCTGATCTTCGGCTTCGGGTGGGCCAAGCCGGTTCCCATCAACACCCGCAATTTCCGCAATCCCAAGCGTGGGATGGCGCTCTCGGCCTTGGCCGGACCGGTGGCAAATCTGCTGCTGGGACTGGTCAGCGCGGTGCTGTATGGCGTGTGCTGGGGTGTAGTTCACTATTTTTCTTATGCTGACGGTGTCTCAAATTTTCTCTACACCCTGCTATCGCTGTTGAGACAGGCCTTCCTATATGGTGCGTATATCAATTTTGTCTATATGGTGTTCAACATGATCCCGATTCCGCCGTTTGACGGTTCGAGAGTCGCGCTCGCGTTTCTGCCCGCCAAAACCTACTTCGGGCTGATGCGCTATGAGCGGCAGATCATGTTCGGCATTCTCATCGCTCTGCTGCTCTGCTCCTATATCTTCAGTTTTTCCCCCTTCGGTTGGGTGGCGGAGCGCCTGACTGATCTGATTGCGCGCCCGATCTTCAACGGTGTTCTCAGAGGATTGCTGCACTGAGACACGTTGACCCGTTGTTCTGATATTTCACCAAGGAGTCCCCATGGAAACCCTCACCTACCGCCTGGAGCAGCTCCAGTTTGAAGGTCCGCTCGACCTCTTGCTGACGCTGATCCAGAAAAACAAACTGAATATCGAGGACCTCCCGATCTCTCTGATCTGCGACCAGTATCTGGACTACCTGCGCGCGGCACAGAGCATGGATATGGAGATTGCGGGCGAATTCATCGTGATGGCGAGCGAACTGATGCGCATCAAAAGCAAGATGCTGCTGCCGCGGCCGCAAGAGGAGGAAAAGGATCCCCGCGCCGAGCTGGCCGACGCCCTGCTGCGCTACCAGCAGGCCAAGGAGGGAGCCGCCAAGATGGCCGAGCGCTACCGGATTTACAGCGGGCGCATGGTAAAGGACACCGACGAAATCACGCTGGACATCACCTATGTAGCCGACCAGCAGGTCACGAGCCTGTGCGCGGCGGTGCGGCGCATCATTGCCGCCAACGAAAGCCGCCCCAAGGTGGAAAAGACCGTGTTCGCCCCGATGATCGCCAAGCCGATTGTACCGGTGGAAATCAAGATTGTGGGCATCCTGCACCGCATGGAGCGCAAGAAAGAAACCTCCATGAAGGAGATTTTGTCCGACGCTGTTTCTCTGCCCGATCTGATCGCTATTTTTCTCGGGATTCTCGAGCTGGTGAAGGTGCGCAGAATTCTGATTGAAGAAACCGACTATGAGGACGCGGTGCACGGGACCAATACGGTTTTTACCGTGAACCAAGCCGACCCCGATACAGAACAGGAGCCAAAAGCCCCTGTGGACTGGAGCGGTGAGCCGATTCCCCTCTCCTCCAAGGCCGAGATGCACCGGGAGCAGAGACGCATTGTGCGGGAGCGCAAGCTGGAGGAGCGCAAGCGTCAGCGCGCGGAGGAGCGCGCCAGACGGGCCGAGGAGCGCCGGCGAGCGGCTGAAGCCGCCCGGGCGGATACCGACCATCCGGCGGCAGGCCCCGAAGCGGCCGTTCCGGTTGGCGCGGCACCTGCCGAGCTGCCGGAGGACGACAGCGACCTGGAGGCCGAAGCGCAGATTGAGGCCATGCTGGAGGATCGGCTTTCCGAGCAGGACGAGGATCTGCTCGATGACATCGGGCTGGACATGAATGAGATCATCCGTCACATGGCGAAGCAGGCGCAGGAGTTCCCGGCCAACGCAAACGACCATCACGAGGAAGGGCAGACATAGCATATTATGGAAGAAAAAAAACAAATCGCCCCACAGCCGGGACCATTGGAGAGCGCCGGTGAAATTTCTGAGGCAATTGAGGCAATCCTCTATGCAGCGGGCTATCCGGTACGCTACGACAAGCTGGCGGAGGTGTTGGGGCTGACCGTGAGGGATGTGAAGACCATGGTGCGGGAGCTGGAAAAGACCTATACCGGCGAGCAACCCCGCGGCATTCAGCTCCTGATGTATCCCACCGCCTGTCAGCTCTCCACCAAGGAGCAGTATGCCCCCTACATCCGGGAGGCGCTCGGCATTCGCCGCGGGGGCAACCTGTCGGCCTCCTCGATGGAGGTGCTGGCCGTGGTCGCATACAACCAGCCGGTCACACGCACCTTTGTGGACGCGGTGCGCGGAGTGGACAGCTCCTATGCGGTCAATTCTCTGCTCGACAAGGGTCTGATCGAGGCGGCGGGACGCCTGGATGCGCCCGGACGGCCGATGCTCTATGTAACCACTGACAAATTTCTGCGCGTGTTCGGCATCAACTCGCTGGACGAGCTGCCCGAAACCGAGGCGCTCAGCGTGGCGGCCGCGCAAACCGAGGCCGCGGCGGCAAACGGAGAAGCAAGCACCGCAGACGACGCTCCGGAGGCCTCCCCGCAGCCCTCGGATGACAGGAACGAGGCTGCCCCCAACGCAGGCCGGGACTACACCGAGCCGGTGGACACCGAAGAAACCGATGTGATTTTTGAGAACGGCGCCGAGCCGGCGCAGGCGCCCGCACCGAAAGCCGAGCCGACCGAAACCGGCAAGGACGCATCCGCGCCGAACGAAACCGACTGACTGCTGTGAGAAAGGAGGAAGGCCATGAAGATACTGCTGATTGTGCTTGCCGTGCTGGCCGCGCTGCTCATTCTGCTTTTGCTGCTGCTGTTCTTTGGCTCAGCCAGCATCCGCATCACCTATCGGGAGCAGCTTCGGGTGGTTCTGAAGGTATTGGGACTTCGTTTCCGGCTCTACCCTGAAAAGACACCGACAACCAAAGCCGAGCTGCGGCGCCAAGCAAAACGAAAACGGCGCAAACGCCTGCGCAAGCAGGAAAAGCGCCTGCGCCGGCAGGAGCAAAAAGCCTCCGGAGAACCCATTCCCAATCTGCCTGAAAATCTGCAGATGATCTGGTCGCTGGTCAGGCTGGCACGGCGCAAGATCAAGGGAAAGCTGTTCATCCGCGCCTATCGCTTTCACATCCGGATTGCAACCGGGGACGCGGCCAAAACCGCAATTCTCTACGGCGCCACGGTGGGGGCGGCCGCCCCCCTGCTGCAATGGATCCATGCCGATTTCAATCCCATTGAACGCGGGCGCGGGGACATGAGCATTGAGCCCGACTATCTCGCGGAGAAATCGAGCGTTGACATCGATCTGGAGCTGGGCATGAGGCTCTTCCGCGGACTGATCGTGGCAGTGGCTCTGCTCTCGGCCTATCGGGACGAAAAAGAGCTGGCCATCCGCAAAGCACGCCGCCGCATTGCCCGGAAAGCGGCACGGGCGCGTGCAAAAGCTCTGCGCAAGCAAAAAAAGGCCGAGAGCAGACAGCATACCGCGTCTGTTTCCGGCTAACCCCTGTGGATTGCAAAGAAGCAGAAACCCCTGTTTCTCACAATATCTAAAAAACGAAAGGATTTTTCAATCATGGAAAACGAAAGCTCCATCAAGGAAATCATCAACAACGCAATGCAGGACGTTCGCACCATTCTGGACACCGACACCATTGTGGGAGACCAGATCCGCCTGGACAACGGCATTACCGTGATCCCGATCTCCAAGGTTTCCATGGGATTTGCCTCGGGCGGGCTGGATCTGCCCCAGCAGACAAACGGCCGCAAAAACTTCGGCGGAGGCGGCGGAACCGGTGTAACGGTTTCTCCCATCGGTTTTCTGACGGTATATCCCGAAGGACGTGTGGAAATGATTCCGATCACGCCCACAGAAGCTGCGCCCATGGAGCAGATTGTCGACATCATCAACCGTGCGCCCGAAATCATCGCCCGCCTCCGCAGCGCCTTTGCAGGTGAGGATGAGGATGACGACGAGGATGAAGTGACCTTTGACGAGGGCAAAAAGGAAATCTGACATCGGTGGATCGAGCTTTCGGATCCGAAAAAAGCGCAGTCAGGAAAACGAACTGACATAATCCGGCCTCCGGGAAAATATACATGAATGAACCTGTATGTTCCCGGAGGATTTTGCCATGTCTGCTCGAGCCCGTTTCTCTGCGCTGCTTTTGTTGGCCGCGCTTTGCCTGCCGCTGTTCTGTATTCCGGGCGTAGCCGCGCCCTCCTCCTCTCCGTCGGTATCGGCGCACAGCGCAGTGCTGCTGGACGCGGATGGCGGCACGGTGCTGTACGCCAAGGACGCGGACACCCGGCACCCCATGGCCAGCACCACCAAGGTGATGACGGCGCTGGTCGCTCTGGAGCACATGGAGCCTGACACCGTGATTTCGGTCGCGCCCGAGGCTGTGGGGGTGGAAGGCTCCTCCATCTATCTGGTGGAAGGGGAGGAGCTGACCCTGGAGCAGCTTCTTTACGCGTTGCTGCTGGAATCCGCCAATGACGCCGCGGTTGCCATCGCTGTCGGCGTGGCGGGCAGCGTGGAGGCCTTTGCCGGACTGATGAACCAAAAGGCCGCCGAGCTGGGGCTGACCGACACACAGTTCCAAAATCCGCACGGTCTGGACGCGGAGGGACATTACACCACTGCCCGCGAGCTGGCGCTCATCGCCCGCGCGGCGCTGCAGAACGAGCTGCTGCTCAAAATGGTATCCACACGAAAAACCACCATTCCGCATGACGGAAACGACGGCGTGCGGCTGCTGGTCAACCACAACAAAATGCTGCGGCTCTATGAGGATGCAATCGGAGTCAAAACCGGGTATACCAAAAAAAGCGGCCGCTGTCTCGTCTCGGCCGCCGAGCGGGACGGGGTCCGCCTGATTGTTGTGACACTGAACGCCCCGGACGACTGGAACGACCACGCGGAGCTGCTGGACTACGGCTTTTCGCTGCGCGAATCGGTGACGCTCTGCGAGCCGGACGGAATTTGTATTGCGGTTCCGGTTGTGGGAGGCGCCAAAAGCTCGGTCATTGTCAGCAATCCGGAGGGGCTTCTCCGCTCTCTGCCGAAGGAGCATCCCGAAATCACCAGTACCGTAGAGCTGCCCCGCTTCCTTTACGCCCCCGTTGAAACCGGCGAGACCGTGGGGAGGGTGCTCTTCCAATGTGACCTTGACCGGGACGGCAAGGCGGAGGTGATCGGCGAGGCGCCGCTGACCGTACAATACGGAGCGGAGCAGGCCGAACCACCGAAAAAGAGCTTCTGGCAATGGCTCCGTTCCCTGTTCGGCTTCTGATACATCTACATTCTCCGGCGGCGCTGTATGATTCCGTCTGTTCGGCGCTGCCCTGCGTATACAACGATCCCGAAACCTGATCTGAAATCGCGATACCCCTGCTGCCCGAAAACAGAAAACACAGGAGGAACATACGATGCGAAAATTATGGATTCTGGTATTGATTACGGTTCTGTCCCTTTCTGCCTGCACCTTGAAGAAAAGCCCCGAAAGCGGCCAGTCCGGCGCAGATACAGTCCCGGAGGGACCGGGAGCTGACGCCATCAGGCTTGGCATGACATATGACGATATTGCATGGACAGACGGGGATCCCCGGTTCCAGCAGTATTTCAACTATCTGTTCTGTGAGACATCCGATGGCAAAAATATGGTTGCCGAGTTTGGAAGAGAGAGCCAGATCATTGAAAAAATTGAGGTTTTCCCGGCGGTGCAGCCGGAATCGGAGGCCTTTTCCGCGATACAGGAGGGAATGAATCTTTTCGATGTGGTAGAAAAGGTCGGGATTCCGACCGACAGCGTGACCTTTGGCTTGGCGACATTGAACTTTGACAGCGCCGACGGCTCGGTTTTCCGTATAACATTCGATTCGCATATGTGCGTTATAGATGTCTGTCGGGCGGATGCGGCCGGAGCATAAAACGGCGGTGAAGCATTGTCTTTGAGGCAAGCGTTCGTTTGCCGGTCTGTTTCACGGAACCGCAGACATCAAAGGAAAGACCGCATCCGATTGTCCGCGCACTTCGCGATTCCGGATATTGCCGGAAGCGGAAAGGAGGCATTGACGGCATGGACAAGCCTGTCAGACTGCAAAAATATCTGTCCGACCATGGGATTTGCTCCCGCCGGGCAGCCGAGGCGGAAATCCTCGCCGGGCATGTATCGGTCAATGGCGTGCCGGCAAAGCTCGGGGACCGAATTGACCCGAACCTGGACCGGGTAGAATATCACGGACGGCTGATCCGGAAGGAAAGCCCCCCGAAACGATATGTTATGCTGAACAAGCCCCGTGGAATTGTCTGTACCGCAAAGGACGAAAAGGGGCGGCGGCCGGTGACCGATCTGGTTCCCGGCTCCCGCCTGTATCCGGTCGGGCGGCTGGATATGGACTCCGAGGGGCTGCTGCTCCTGACCGACGACGGGGCGTTTGCCAATCATCTCACGCATCCCCGGCATGAAATTCCCAAAATCTACCGGGTCTGGCTCTCCTGCGAGCCGACCGCCGGGCAGCTCGCCGCGCTCTCCCTGCCCATGAAGCTGGACGGCTATCGGCTGCTTCCGGTGGAGGTGCGGCAGTGTGGAGCGCGCGAGCTGCAAATGACCCTCTATGAGGGGCGCAACCGCCAGATCCGCAGGATGTGCGCGGCGGCCGGGCTGCAGGTGGTCCGGCTGCGCCGGATCGCCATTGGCCGGCTCAGATTGGGGAACCTGCCGAGCGGATGCTGGAGAGACCTGACAAAGGATGAGGTAGCCTATCTGCTTGGCGATCAGGCAAAGCAGAAGCCGGAACGATCCTGACGCGCCGCACGTCAAGGCCCCGGCTGCCGCTGTCCTTTTTGCGAGCCGTACCCAACCAATCACAGTCTGCACAAAGGCTGTGCGCCGCCGGTTCCCCTCCCCGTCCGTAAACACAGCGCCGGGCAGGCATGCCGCGACCCCGGCAAGCGTTGATATGATCATGATGAGAAGAAGGAAAAAACCATGCTGGAAGTATTGCCGATTCAAACAAAAGAGGAACAGGAAATTTTGTGCAGCCGCTGCAACGTCCCGTTTCGCGTGGACGCCCTCGCCTACAAAGCGCTGACCGACGGCGAATTCTGCGGCATCTGCCAATTTACAATGGATCACGCGGGCGGAAAAATTCTGGATTTTTCCGAAGCGCCCGGTCTTTACGCATTCGAGCCGATGTTTGTCATGGGGCGCGCCGCGTTGAATTTCATCGATTTGTGCGGTGTTCACCGGGCCTTTTTCGACGCGGAGTATCCGGACGAAAATCTGATCAAATCCATCGGATTTTCCCGAAATGCCGAAGGACGTTGGGAAATGGATTTGACAGATTTCTTCAAAGAGCCATGCAAACATTCCCAAAAATAGGCCGAAGCATTCTAATTTTGTAAAATTTAACCATGATCGGGCGGAAATTTTTGTAAAAGTTTATTTTCAATTAGGTCTTGCAAAAAACACCAAAATATGGTAGAATATTCCTGTCAAGGCAAATCATGATGAAACACACATTATTTGGAGGAACTAAGATGGAATACAATACCAAAATTTTGATCGCTGATGAAAGTCCTGCTGCCAGAAGCACCCTGCACGATGGCCTCACACGGGCCGGCTACCGCAATGTAGAGGAAGCCGCCAACGGCGAGGAAGCACTGCTGAAGATCACCCGGCAGCACCCCGATGTGGTGATTGTGGATGTCTGGCTTTCCAAGCTGGATGGCATCGGCATCCTGCGTCAGTGCCGCAATATGGACTGGGGTCAGGATCAGCCTCCCGCATTTATTGTCGTTTCGTCTGTTTCCAGCCAGAATATTTTCATCCAGGCCACCGAGGCGGGAGCCGAGCTGTGCCTGTTGAAGCCGGTCAACATCACCAGCCTGTGCGAGCATATCCAGAGCTTTCACTCCAACCGCCGCAGCCAGGAAATTGCGGTTTCGGCTGCCATCAAAATGGATGAACAGGCCCCGGATATTGAATCCCAGGTGACCCAGATCATCCATCAGATCGGTGTTCCCGCACACATCAAGGGGTATCAGTACCTCCGCACCGCCATTCTGCTGACCGTTCAGGACAGCGACATCATCAATTCGGTGACAAAGGTGCTCTACCCTTCCGTTGCAAAGAAATACAGCACCACCACCTCCCGCGTGGAGCGCGCCATTCGCCATGCAATCGAGGTGGCATGGGACAGAGGCGATGTGGATACCCTCAACGCATACTTTGGCTACACGGTTCAGAACAACCGCGGAAAGCCGACCAACAGTGAGTTCATCGCGATGATTGCCGATAATCTCCGCCTGAAATACAAGCTGTATTGAGATAAAACAAACTCCGGCGCCCTTTCCGCCTGCCCTCCCCGGCGCAATGCCTTCCCTGCCCACAGCCCAAACCGGGCGCACAAAGGATGGCTTCCCTGCCAGTCGGGCTCAGCGGGCTCAGGAGCCGAGAATCACATCCGGACGGTCGGTTGCGGAATCCGCCCCGCCATGCTCCTCCTGACCGGCATCCGTATCGCTCCGGCGCTGTGCAAGCACCGCCTCAATCCGCGCGGTCAATGCCGCCGGCATTGCGGAGGATACCAGCGCGGCCGTCTCGGGCACGCCCCCGGTGACGGAGCGCAGACCGGTGGAGACAGCAGCCGTTTCGGGTGTCTCGGGCAATACCATCACGGCTTCCCCGGCCGGCGCGGCAAGCCCGTTCAGCAGGCAGTCATACTGCAGCTCATCACTGGTTGCAATGTGGACGCCTTGAAAATGGAGAAAGCGTGCCTTTGCGTACTGGTAGCTTGACAGAGGGCGGTCCAACGCATCATCCGACTGCGCACAGACATAAATCTCTCCCCTGTCCAGCGCGCTGATGATCAGCGAATGATACCAATCTCCTTCCTCGTCGCAGAGCTGAATCACGTCTCCCGGCACAGCCAGACGTCTGGGAACCAACACGGCAAACGGCCCGACTCCGCGATTCTGGGAGGAAAACGCCTCGGCCCCGGTCATAAAATCATGAAAATAATCCACACTGGTCCATGCCGGCGCGCGATCGGTGCTGGAAATATAATACCATCCGAAGGTTGGGGTCAGGTCCATCACACAGCTCCCGGCCAGCACGCACTGTGAGACAAAATTGGTACAGTTTCCGCCCTGCCCGGTAAAATCCACGAACAAGGGATTCCGGGAAAGCGCCCATCGCCTGGCATACGCAACTGCCCTGCGGTTCAGATAAGGCTTGATGATTCGCATTCTTCTCACTCCTTTCCGAGTTACAGGACAGTATATGACAGAAAGGATCAAAATGTCTGCGGAAAAAGCACGCGGATCGGATTTGCCTGACAGGAAACAACCGGAGGCCGATATGGAAATCGGCCTCCGCAGACTGTAGACCAAAGCAAGGGCTTTCGTCAGTTTGGCTAAAGTTTTCGCCCGCCTTTTTTCAAAAGGCGGCGCAGTCGAGGGCGCGGAGCCCTCGTCGCCGTCCGCAGATGGCGAAATATCCCCTTTCGGCGTCTCTTTTTGATAACTTTTTCTCTGCGCCCTCTTCTTGCAGAGAAAAAGTGGCTATGGCATTTGTACACTTTTTATTTCAACTGCCTTTTGTCTACAACCTCCGGAGGCCGATATGGAAATCGGCCTCCGGTTGTGCATTGGCAGACATTTGCGCGCTGCTTCACCTTGCTTCAATATTCAAATCTTATTCCCACTCCACGGTTGCCGGAGGCTTGGAGGTGATATCGTAAACCACCCGTGTGATGCTGGCGATCTCCCCCGTGATCCGGCTGCTGGCCCGCTCCAGCACCTCGTATGGCAGTCTTGTCCATTCGGCGGTCATAAAATCGTCGGTGGTGACGGCGCGCAGCGCGATGGTCCACCCATAGGCGCGGGCATCACCCTTGACACCTACACTGCGCAGATCGGTCAGAACCGCGAAGTATTGGTTGGTCGCCTGTTCGAGACCGGCATTCGCAATTTCCTCCCGGAAAATCGCGTCGGCCTCCCGCAAAAGGTCGAGCTTTTCCTTTGTGATCTCTCCGATGATGCGGACAGCCAGCCCTGGCCCCGGAAACGGCTGCCGCCAGACCAGCTCGTGCGGAAGCCCGAGCCTGGTGCCCACCGCCCGGACCTCGTCCTTGAACAGGTCGCGCAGAGGCTCCACAATCTCGTCAAACGCCATCACATCCGGCAGCCCGCCGACGTTGTGGTGGCTTTTGATCACTGCCGAATCCCCCTTCCCGCTCTCAATCACATCCGGGTAAATGGTTCCCTGCACCAGTACATGGATTTTGCCCAGCTTCCTTGCCTCATCCTCGAACACGCGGATAAACTCCTCGCCGATGATCTTCCGCTTCCGTTCGGGCTCGGTGACGCCTGCCAGCCTGTCAAGAAACCGCTGCTCGGCATTGACGCGGATCAGTCGGATTCCATAGCCCCGGAAGGTCTGCTCCACCATATCCCCCTCCCCCTTGCGGAGAAGGCCGTGATCGACAAACACGCAGGTCAGATTGTCCCCGATGGCCTGATGCAGCAGGACCGCGGCAACCGAGGAATCCACCCCGCCCGAAAGCCCGAGCAGCGTCTTTTTGCCGGCCAGCTCGGCGCCGTACTTTGCGACCGCGCGCGCGACGAAATCATCCATCGTCCAGCTCCCCGCGCAGCCGCAGATATCGTACAGGAAATTGCGGAGCATCTGCCGGCCGTATTCGGTGTGTGTGACCTCCGGATGGAACTGCACGCCATAGAGCCTGCGCTCCTCGCAGCACATCGCGGCACAGGGGCACTTGCCGGTGCGGGCAACCACCCGGAAGCCCTCGGGCGGAACCCTGACAAAATCGGTATGGCTCATCCAGGTGATGCTGGATTCCGGCACGTCGCGGAACAGCGGGCACGGAGACACCGCAACCGCGGTTTTCCCGTACTCGCTTCCGCTTTCGGCCGAGGCGATGGTTCCGCCGGCCATATACGCCATGAGCTGGTGCCCGTAGCAAATGCCCAGCACCGGAATGCCAAGCTCCAGAACCCGCGGGTCATAATGGGGGGAGCTTTCATCGTATACGCTGTTCGGCCCTCCCGTGAAGATAATGCCGCGATAGCCGGCCTCCCGGATCTCCTCCACCGAAATGTTGTGATAGGGCTTGATTTCCGCATAGACATGCTGCTCGCGCACACGGCGCGCAATGAGCTGGTTGTACTGCCCCCCAAAATCCAGAACAAGTATTTTCTCCATAATTTCTCCATCACAGTGATTTCATTTCACAATCCGCCGCGGAGCTTCGGGTTCCGCGCGCGGCAGAACGGGTGCGGCGCATGTATTCACAATCCGCCGCGGTATCGCGGCTTCCTCAACGAGGCAGGAGGGACGCGGCGCCGATCAAAGATTGATCTCGGCACTGCTCCCCTTCACGTTCTCCAGCAGGGGGCGGAGCTTTTCGAGAAACGCCTCAACCTGTCCCGGGCATCTGCCGATGTAGGAGGCGGGCGTGAGCAGCTCGTTCATCTCCTGCTCGGTAAGCCCGAACGCCGGCTCGGCCGCAAGGCGGGAGAGCAGATCGCAGTCCTCTCCGTTTTTCATCCTTGCGGTCGCCTCCATCGAACAGCGGCGAATGATTTCATGCAGCTCCTGCCGGTTTCCTCCCCGCTTGACCGCCTCCATCATCAGATTTTCGGTGGCGATGAAGGGGAGGTATTCCCTGACGGCCCTTTCCACGATCTTCTCGTTGACATGAAGCCCGTCGGTCACGTTTTGCGCAAGCCGGAGGATCGCGTCGGCACAGAGGAAGCCCTCGGGCATGGAGATGCGGCGGTTGGCCGAATCGTCCAGCGTTCTCTCCAGCCACTGCGTTGAGGCCGTCATCGGGGCGTTGAGCGCATCGGCCATCAGATACCGGGAGAGCGAGCAGATGCGCTCGCTGCGCATGGGATTGCGCTTATAGGCCATTGCGGAGGAGCCGATCTGGTTTTTCTCAAACGGTTCCTCCACCTGCCTGTCATGCTGGAGCAGCCGGATGTCGTTTGCCATGCGGTAGCAGCTCTGCGCAATCGAGGAAAGGCAATTGAGGATACGGCTGTCCACCTTGCGCGGATAGGTCTGCCCGGCCACGTCAAAGCACTCCTCAAAGCCGAAATCGCGGCAGATCATCCGGTTCATCTCGTCGATTTTGCCGGCGTCCCCTTCAAACAGGTCGAGGAAGCTGGCCTCGGTTCCGGTGGTTCCGCGGCAGCCGAGAAATTTGATATTTTCAATGGCAAAATCGATTTCATGCAGATCCGAGAGAAAATCCTGCATCCAGAGCGTGGCGCGCTTGCCGACCGTTACAAGCTGCGCGGGCTGATAATGCGTGTAGCCAAGCGTCGGCATACTCCGGTATTGCCATGCAAAATCCCGCAGATTGGCCAGCACCACCAGCAGCTCCCCGCGCAGATAGCGCAGGGCGTCGCGGTAGAGGATGAGGTCCGCATTGTCGGTCACATAACAGCTCGTAGCGCCGAGATGAATGATGCCGGCCGCCGAGGGAGCCGCCTTTCCGAACGCATAGACATGCGCCATCACGTCATGGCGCACTTCTTTTTCGCGCGCGGCGACGCATTCATAGTCGATATCCTCGATATGCGCCTCCATTTCGGCAATCTGATCCTCGGTAATCGGCAGCCCGAGCGCGCGCTCGGCTTTCGCAAGAGACACCCAAAGGCGGCGCCAGGTGGAATAGCGCATATCCGAAGAAAAGAGATGCAGCATATACCGGGAGGCATAGCGCCCGGAAAGCGGGGATTCGTACAGATTGGTCATGATTTCAGGCTCCTTTTTTGTTTCGTTCCGTGTCTGCCGCCTCTGCGGTGTGGGTTTGGTTTGGCTTTATCGGATAATGATGCTGTCGCGCTCCGGACCGACCGAAATATACTTGATTCTGCAGCCGATCTGCCGCTCGACGGCGTTCACATAGACCTGCGCCTGCACGGGCAGATCCTCCCAGCGGCGCGCGGCTGAAATATCGCACTTCCAGCCGTCCATATATTCGATCACCGGCTTGGCGTCCTTCAGTGCAACCGGGAACGGGAAGCGGTCGGTCTCCCTGCCGTTGAGAAGATACTTGGTGCATACCGGAATTTTCTCCATGTAAGAGAGCACGTCCAGCTTGGTCAGCGCAATTTCGGTTGCGGCCTGCACCTCCACACCGTATCGCGTCGCCACAATGTCCAGGGGACCGACACGGCGGGGACGGCCGGTTTTGGCGCCGTATTCCGCGCCCGCCCGGCGAAGCTCCTCTGCCTCGTCTCCGAACATCTCACAGACAAACGGCCCCTCACCCACGCAGGTGGAATAGGCCTTGACCACGCCGACCACATTGCCGATCTTTGCGGAGGGAAGCCCCGAGCCGATCGGCGCATACGCCGCCGTGGTATTGGAGGAGGTGGTATAGGGGTAGATGCCGTAATCCAGATCCCGCAGCGAGCCGAGCTGCGCCTCGAACAGAAGCTGCTTGCCCTGCTTCTGCGCGGTATGCAGGAATTCGCCGGTATCGCAGATATAAGGCTTGATTTTTTCACAGGCGTCGGCAATCCAGCGCTCCAGCATCTCCATGGTATAGGGCTTTGCACCGTAGACCTTGGTCAGCGTCAGGTTTTTCCACTCCATCAGATCGCCCAGATGCGCGCGCAGCTCCTCCGGATAGAACAGCTCGCCCGCAAGCACGGTCTTCTTTTGCTGCTTGTCCGAATAAAACGGCGCGATGCCCTGCTTGGTGGAGCCGTATTTTTTGTCCGCCAGACGCGCCTCCTCCAGCGCGTCCAGATCGCGGTGCCAGGGCAGCAGAAGCGAGGCGCGGTCGCTGATTTTCAGGTTATCCGGCGTCAGGGAGACGCCCTTCCCCATCACCTCCTGCATCTCCGCCCACAGGTTTTCGGGATCCAGCGCCACACCGTTCCCGAGTACATTGACAACGCCCCGGCGGAAAATGCCGGAGGGAAGCAGGTGCAGCGCGAATTTTCCGTATTCGTTGATGACGGTGTGTCCCGCATTGCCGCCTCCCTGATAGCGGACAACCACGTCATAATGCTCGGTCAGCAGGTCGACCATTCTGCCCTTTCCCTCATCGCCCCAGTTGATACCGACAATTGCACAGTTTGACATACGATTCCCTTCCCCTCTTTCAGATATGGGTGGTCAGACGCTTCATAATCTCGGCGTATGCATCCTCCACACCGCCGAGATCCCGGCGGAAGCGGTCCTTGTCCAGCTTCTCTCCGGTTTTGCTGTCCCACAGGCGGCAGGTGTCGGGGCTGATTTCATCGGCAAGCACAATGCTGCCGTCCGAAAGTCTGCCAAACTCCAGCTTGAAATCCACCAGCGTGACGCCGCATTCCTTCCAGAACGCCTTCAGCTCTTCATTCACCCCAAAAGCATACCTCTTGATGGTTTCGATCTCATCAGCAGAGGCCAGACGGAGCGCCCGCGCGTGGTATTCGTTGAGCAGCGGGTCGCCCAGCGCATCGTTTTTATAGGAAAACTCGATGGTGGGAAAATCGAACGCCACCCCTTCCTCCACACCGTAGCGCTTGGAGAAGGAGCCTGCCGCAATGTTCCGGATGATGACCTCCAGCGGAACAATGGAAACCTTTTTGACCAGCGTCTCCCGATCGTTCAGCTCTTCTACAAAATGCGTCGGAATGCCGGACGCCTCCAGCCGCTTCATCAGCAGATTGCTCATGCGGTTGTTGATAACCCCCTTGCCGACAATGGTGCCTTTTTTCAGCCCATTGAATGCGGTTGCATCGTCCTTATAGGAAACGATCAGAAGCTCCGGATCGTCTGTGCGGAAAACCTTTTTTGCTTTTCCTTCATAGAGCTGCTCCAGCTTTTTCATGTCTATCTACCTCCAGTTTTTGATTCGGGAACGAAAATCCCGTCGGCAAACAAAAAAAGACAAAGGTGCCTTTTTCATCTGCACAATCCGAAAGACGCCTTTGCCCTGTTTTGTATTCGGTTTTCACTTTTCCAAATGAAATGGCAAACTGCCCCATCAATCAGTTGGAAGACGCCATAGCCTAACGTGAGTATTATACACCTTTTTTCCTGATTTGTCAACATATTTTCTCATCAAAAAAGTGCGCCCTCCGCCTGCAAAAAACAGACAAAACAGAAAGAGCGCACCGCCACACGCCGCAAATCGGAACGATCGGGGCACAGAAAACGTCCGGGAGCCTCGCGCATCCGATGGCTACGCCTGGCAGCCCTCCGTTCATACCCGCAGGAACGGCTTACCCGTTTTCCACCGCAATCTGGCACGCCCGCATGGCCACAAGCGCGTTCCGGTGACTCTCCGGCGTAACGCCGGCACAGCAAGAAGCGTCCACCAGAACCGGAACCTCCGGCAGAAAAGCCTTGATCAGCATGGCATTGGAAATGACGCAGATGTCGGTGCACAGCCCCACCAGCGTCACGCTGCCAATCGGCTCCCGCAGATGCCTCTGCCGCAGGCGCTCGGCCAGCTCAACCGAGCCAAAGCCGGGCTTATCCACAACCGTTTGTACGAATTCCGACAGCTCGGGGGCAATCTGCCAGCCCTCGCTCCCGCGAATGCAGTGCGGAACCGGAAGGTTTCTCCCCTCCTGCGTGGAGAGATAATCCTCCCCGTGGGTGTCGCGTGTAAAAATCACGTCGCCGTCAAAGTTCTCCAGCTTTTTGCGCACCCTCGGCACAATGGAGGCCGCCTCCGGAGTTCCCAGCGCACCAGTGATAAAATCGATTTGCATATCCACAACAACCAGAATGTTTTTCATATTTTGAACCGTTCCTTTCTCGCCGCAGCAGGACATGAATGGGAGCGTTCTCTCTTTTGCTGCCGGCCGGCTTCCGCCAAAGCTCCCGGGCTTCGGCACGACCGCCGCCCGGCAGGCCGGAAGGATGCGCGGCAACTGCTCCAGAACCCTGTCGACCGCTTGCTCCACAGGCGCTGTTCCGTCCGCACGGATGACCGGACAATGCAAAGACCGAAGCCAATCCTCTGCGTATCCCTCCGCTCTGGAACCGACCATATCCAAAAACGCCTGCTCGCGCCCGTACAGATCGCCGCCCGGCAGCATCCGGCTGCCGAATTTCCGATAGGACCGGAGCCACACCCGCTGCAGCCGCAGCGCCCTCGGAGCCTCCACCAGCACGGCGCATTGAAGCCGCCGCTCCACCTGCTCTCCGTAGTTCCCCCTGACAGAGACCAACACAAAATCCGGATGCGCTTCCAGCATCGCGATCAGCATGTCCCTGACCTGCTTGGGAGTGCGCGGTGCGGCGTAAGGATCATCCGTGTCGGTTTTCGGAAAGCACAGAGCTTCCCGATCGATCAGAGCAAACCCAAGCCGTTCGGCCAGCCGACGGCCGAGCGTGCTCTTGCCGCTTCCGTTCAATCCGCACACAAGAATTCCGGTTCCCATCGGCAGCATTTCCTTTCGCGTTCCGTCCTTGCGCGCAGCCGGTCATCTCCGGGCTGCTGGCGAATATGACGCTCTTTAGTTATTATAGCACAAAACCGCGCGGAATGCAAGAAAAACAGCCGATTTGTGATGAAGAAAACCGAAAACGGGTATCCTAACAGGAAGAACCCTGCAAATCGGAGGCGGATATGGAGAGAAGCAACGAGAAAAAGTACAGACGGATGATCGAAACGCCGGTCAGGGCGCTGATCCTCCGGCTTGCGATTCCAAGCACGGTGAGCATGCTGCTCAACTCGCTTTACGGCTTTGCCGACGCATGGTTCATCTCCCGTCTCGGAACCAGTGCCAGCGGTGCGGTTGGAATCGTGTTCTCTGTTACCTCCCTGATTCAGGCCATCGGATTTACACTCGGAACCGGAGCCGGCAGTCTGCTCTCCCGCGCACTGGGAGCCAAACGGCAGGAGGACGCGAACGGCTATGCCTCGCTTGCCTTCTGGCTCTCGCTGCTGCTCGGCGGTGCGGTCACACTGGCAGGGCTGAGCTTTCTCGGGCCGGTCATCCGGATGCTTGGCGCAACCGACACCATTTTTCCCTATGCCCGCTCCTATGCGGTCTATCTGTTCTGCTCGGCTCCGGTGATGTGCGCCGGGTTTGTGCTGAACAATCTGCTGCGCGCCGAGGGCAAGGCTGTTTTTTCCATGTCCGGCTTTGTGGTTGGAAATCTTCTGAACATTCTGCTCGATCCCTTTTTCATTTTTTATCTGAACATGGGATGTGCGGGCGCATCGCTGGCCACACTGATTGCGCAGTCGGCGGGGCTTTTGGTGCTGCTCTCGGCATACGTGTTCCGCAAAAGCACGGTTTCGCTGATGCCCGGACACGCGCTCCGTCAGTTTTCCAAAACCGGCGCCATTCTGCTCACCGGGCTGCCCTCCTTTTTCCGGCAGGGATTGGCCGGCGTCGCCTCGATTCTGCTGACACGCAGCGCCCGGCAATGGGGAGACCCCGCCGTGGCCGCCTTCTCCGTGGTCTCGCGCATATTTTTGCTGCTGTACAGCTTTTGTCTTGGAATCGGACAGGGTCTGATGCCGGCAGCAGGCTACAATCAGGGCGCCGGAGAGCATCGGCGGGTGCTCTCGCTCTATCGCTTTTCCCTGATCCTTGCAACCGGGGTGATGCTGGCGCTCTCGATTCCCACCGGCATATTTGCACCGCACATCATCTCCTTTTTCCGCCCGGACCCAGAGGTCGTCGCCATTGGCAGCGTCATCTTGCGGGCACAATGCACGGTACTGTTTCTGCACGGCGTCATTGCCGTAACCAATATGCTGCTGCAGGCAGTGGGACGACCGTTTGGCGCAGCGCTGATCGCCTGCGCGCGGCAGGGGTTGTTTTTCCTGCCGCTGATCTTCTGGCTGCCCGCCGCATTCGGCATTACCGGCCTGCAATGGACACAGGCAGCGGCGGACCTGCTCACGTTTCTGCTCACGCTGCCGTTTCTGATACAGATTTTCCGCCGCCAAAGCGCCGGCTCGCAAAAGTCCGAAGCAGCCCTGCAAGCGTCACGGGGCGTTCGTCCGGAGCAATCGGAATAGCGGGGTCAGAAGCATCGGTCGGGCTTCGTTGATCTATCATCGCCTGCAAATCACTCCCGCCACAGGAAGCAAAAGCCGAAATCCTCATGCCGTCGTCTCCATGGGAAAAGGAGCGCGGATACAGATCGCTTCCGCGTCTGTATCCGCGCTCCCTTATGACGCGCTCATTTTCCCCGCCGCGCGCTCAGCGGAACAGATCGTCATACATCCAAAGCACCGAATAGCGATCCTTGAGATCCTTGGCGTAGGAGATGCCGTCGCTGATCTTTTCCGCTCCGTAAAATGCCTGAAACTGCCCGTAGGAAAGTCCGATTTGCTCGACCAGTGCGCGCATGTCGACCGACGAGGGCGCTTCGGCGAGCACACGGCGGATCTCCTGCCATTTCTCACGGTAGACAGACACGCGATCCTGCCCGTACCAGCCCAGCTTGCTCTGCAATGCCAGCACCTCATCGGCAACCGGGCCGTAGATGCGGCGGATCTCACTCTCGTACCGCTCCCGGTTGAAATGGTGACGGAACGCGCCGATGTCCTCCACGGCCAGCAGACGCTCGCGCAGCTTTGCCGTTTCGATTGCCGCATAGCAGACGTCCACACCGTGCGGAAAATACGGCTCTCCCCGCACAATGCCGACAATTTCAAAGTAGTGCGCCATATGATGCTCGCTGCCCGAGGCCGGGCGGGAGTTGCCCACATAGGCCATCAGAATCCCCACCGCGACCAGCGCCTCCATCAGCGCGCGCACCGCCTGCGGGTCACGCCGGTTCAGTCCATCCGCAAGCCGTACGGTTTTTTCCACCGCCTCCATCGTTGCGTTCCAGACAAAATCGCAGAGATATTCGCCGTTGACCACATGGCTCAGCTTCCAGTCGTTGAGGCAGGAGTATTTGCCGATGATGTCGCCATAGCCGGCCTGTATCATCTCAAACGGCGCCTCCCTGAGCATATTGACGTCGGCAATGATAGCCTTGGGCACGGCAGCGTTCAGCGTCACCTTCATGCCCTCCAGAATCAGCGCCGCTCCCTTGGAGGCATAGCCGTCCATCGAGGGGGCGGTTGCCACGATGTAATACGGAAGTCCGCATTCAAAGCTGACCTGCTTGCACAGATCGTTGATGACGCCCGACCCGATGCCGAGAATCAGATCGATTCCGGGTTTGACCCGGCCTCTGAGCGCCTCCAGCGCCTTCTCGTCCGGCACCAGAACGCCGTCGGTCTGATAGATCAGCGTATCCGCGGCACGCACGCCGAGCTGTTCGGACACCGCCGCCCCACCCACGGCATACGTATTGCGGTCGGCCACAACCAGAATATGCTTGTATTCAACCGTGAGATCCGGCAGGCTCTCGCACGCGTTCTCCCCGATGATGACGGATGCGATCGGGCAGGTGTGATGCCTGCCGCAGGAGCAGTTCGTTCTGCCCGTCAGCAATTCCCTGATTTCCATTCTGTGATTCCTCCTGTTCTGTTATCCGCCGGCCGTCAAAGGGCCCAGCGCCTGACGCAGCATGCGGTAATCATCCACCCGGATAAAGCCGAAATCCGAACGGTAGACCGCCTCGTCGTTGCCTCCGATGCCGTAATCATCCCCCACAAACACCACCTCGTCGTGCCGCAGCCCCCGCTCTGCGCAGAGCTGCGCGAGCGCATAATACTTATTGTAGGGCTTGGGAGCCATGTCAAAGGAGGAGGTCCCCCCCACAAACACCGTGTACTCCGGAAAGCAGGCGGCCACCTCGGCGTAAATCCGCCTGCGGATCGAGCGGTCCGGGTCAAAAGCCAGCTTGGCCTGCGGCTCGGCTTGGGTGCCGAGAATCGGAAAGGTGACGCAGCCCGAGGGATGAAACTCCACGCTCTCCCCCCGGAACACGGTAAAGCCGTACTTCTCCCGCAGTCCGGCCACCCGCCGCTCGGTTTCGGGCCGGTCACAGGGCACCGAGCGGTCAAACACCGGCCGCAGCGTTCCCGCGCTCGGGTCATATCGGCTGTACTGCATCCCGTAGTTGCCGATGATGTCGATGGGATACTGCCCCATCTGGCGGAAAATCCGCATACACTGCCCCGCTCCCACCATCAGGAGCGAAAAGCCCCTCTCCCGCAGCTCATCCAGCACCCGGCGGTTTGGCTCCTCCAGCGGGGTTTTGTGCTGGGTGAGCGTTCCGTCAAGATCGAACGCGATCAGCTTTACCATTTCCCTCTCCTTTTTTCGGTTTGACCGGCAAAAATGCCGCAGGGACTTGACATTTCGGCCTTCTGCCGATATAATTATATCTGGTTGAGCGTTATCTGTCAATATTCGGCTCATATTTTGATCAACGATCAGATTCGATCACACAAGGCAGGAGAACAAAATGCTGAAAAACCAACGCCATGAGGAAATTATGGAGCTTCTGAAGGCCGAAAAGTTCGTTTCGGTCTCGGACCTGAGCCGGCGGCTGTATGCCAGCCAGCCGACCATCCGCAGGGATCTGGGGTATCTGGAGCGGCAGGGCCTGATCCGGCGGAGCCACGGAGGCGCCATCCCGGCCGACGACAAGGGCAACATTCCGGTCTCCTTCCGCAGCGGCACGCATATGGCCGAAAAGCTGCGGATCTGCCGCGCCGCCGCCTCGCTGGTTTCCCCCGGCGCCCTGATTTTTACCGACGCCTCCACCACCGCGCTGCACATTGCCGACTGCCTGCGGGGGAGAGACGGGATCACCGCGGTGACCAACAGCCTGCTGGCCTGCAAGCGCTTTCTGGACAACGGGGTGCGGGTCTTTTCGACCGGCGGCCGCCTGCTACGGGACTCGCTGGCGTTTGTGGGAGAGACCGCGCGCACAAACGCCGGCCGTTATAACGCGGACGTCATGTTTTTTTCGGCCTCCTCGCTCGGAGAGGACGGCATGATTTCGGACTACTCGGACGAGGAAACCGAGCTGCGCCTGAGCATGGCCGAGCACACCCGGTGCCGCGTGTTTCTCTGCGACTCGGCAAAATTCGGGAGCCGCTCGGCCTTCAATCTCTTTCCGCTGACCGACGTGGACTTTGCGGTGACAGGCGCGCCCCTGCCCCCGGAGATTCTCGAGCACAGCGGAATGCGGCTCCGCTCGGCCGATGAGGCCTGTCTGTACGAAAAAATCAGCGAATAATACCGTCACGCAGTCCCGCTGCCCGCAAAAGCCTCCCCGCGCCGCCGAAGCAGGCACGGGGAGGCCGCACAGGGCAGGATGCCCACATCGTTATGACTGTAAAAAGCGCTCCTTGAGCAGGTTGATGTAAAACCCGCCGACCACCGAGCGTGCCTGAAAGCCGACCTGCCGGCCGTCCGACGCGTCATACCAGTCGGTCAGCGGCACGCGATCGCGCGATTCGCAGACCATGCGGCGAATGGCATCATAAACCGATTTGGTGTAGGCAGGATTGTCGGTCATCACGGTGGTCCACGCCATCCAGTCCAGCTTGGTGTAATCGGCCCGGCTGTCCAGCGGAACGCCGTAACGCATCATCTCTTGGGTATAAACCGCAATTTCCTCCTCGCTGACCTCGGGCGCAAAGAGACCAAGACCGAGCAGGCGGTCCCATATGATGTTGTATTTCATGCTCCAGGTATCGTCCCGGTCAAAGGTCAGCCTCCAGCCCTTTCGGCTCCGTTTGGCCTCGGCCGTCCAGCGTGCCGCCATCTCACGCGCGGCTTCGCTGTAGCGGGGCGCGTTGAACAGCCGGCCATATGCCCCGAGCGCCGCAATGGCCTTGAGGCTGAGGTTGCAGTTGTGCGCCAGATGCCCCGCAAAATCGTCGGTGCAGAGCTGGTTTTCGGGATCATAGCCGTGCTCCAGCAGATAGTCCGCCCATTTTTCCAGCAGGTCGCGGTTTTCCTCGGCAATCGAGCGGTCGCCGTCGGCCTTCACAACCGCGGCTACGCACAGGATCGCGTTCCCGCACTCCTCCACCGGCATCTGCTTGTCGGGCAGAAGCTCGCCGTCCTTCTCTCCGTAAACCTGCCCGTTGCACAAAGGGTATCTGCCGCAGTCGTGCGGCGCGAACGGGTATTTCCACGCAGGCGTGCGTGCGAACGCGAAGATCGGCCGCAGCATTCCGCGCACCAGCTCGGGGTTGAGCAGCAGGTAGAGCGGGACGGAGGGATAGGTGATGTCCATTGTGGCCATACACCCGTTGCTGAAGTTCTCTTTGGAGAGAAAGAGCAGCTTGCCATCGGCCTCGACCAGCTTGTGCGCGGCAATCGACTGGCGGTAGGCCAGCGCCCCCACCTCGGCATAGGAGGGGCAGACCCGTTCCATCTGCGCGGTGAAGCTGCGGTCAAATTCCGCACAGGCCCGGCGCAGTGCGTCGGCCTCCTGCACGGCGGCGGTCAGCATGGCTTCAAAGCTGCCGTATACCGTATGATAGTAGGCCTTCAGGGGCTTGTGGAAATACTCGACCGACTGAATGTCGTCGTAGGCGATCACAAACACGTCGCTGAGCCGATCGGACACGGCGGTCAGCAGCGGCATCGTGCGGAAGGGCACCGGCTCCGAGGCCTCCCACTCCATCAGACGCGGACTGATCCGCTTTTTGAAAAAGCTCCGGCGGGCATTGAGCATGGAGAGCTTCGCATTCGGGTGCACCAGATGGAGGTATCCCCAATCGATGCGCACGTCATCCCCGCTGCAATGGAGGATTTTTTGCTCCTCGGCGCCCATACTCACATGTCCCGGCTCCGCGCGGCAAACCAGCCGCTGGCCATGCTCATCCCCGCAGAGGTCGGCGGAAACATCCATATAAACCTCAAATCTGTGCCCCGGCTCCTTTGGCTCCAGCTCATAGAAGATATAGGAGACCGGGCGGGAGAGCACCTCCGGCCGATCGGCCAGCAGCGGAGTGAGGAAGGTGACGCGAAGCTCGCACAGCGGATGTGTAAAGCAATAAGCCGAGGATGTAGGTGTGACCGTCAGAGCGGTCTGCTCCAATGCCGGCCCCTCCGCGAAATAGCCTTCAAACGGCTCAGTTCTGCCCATAAAGCGGTAGGGCGCTCCGTCCACGAGGAGAACGCCAAGCATGGACTGCCGCCGGCCTGTCCAGTGGCGGGTATGGTCGTCGGTCAGGCGGTCGGCAAAGCTCCAGATACTGAAGTACGGGTCAGTGGTGATCAGGGGAACTGCGGTCGGGCGAAATGCTTGTGTCATATCAATTCATCCTTTCAAACAGTGGTTCCCGGCGCGCGCCTGTCCGGAAGCCACAGCATCCGGCAGAGCGGCTTGCCCCGCCATGCATCGGAGCCGGCACACGGGAACGGGTATTTACATTATATCTCACCGTCTGCCGGAAAGCAATGGTTATTCGGGGCACCGGCATGAGGATTTTGCGCATTGCGGATACATTTTTGGCATACCGGTTGATTTTTTCGTCCGGATATGCTACAATAAAAGAGCAAAACAGGAAAGCAGGTCTGATGATGGGAAATATGCTGAATCAAATTCAGAACGGTGTGCGGCGCATCCGCGTCCGCACGATGTCTCCCGGCGTTCCGGAGCAGGAGGAAATCGAACGCTTCGGCGCGGCAGGAGAGGACGCGATCTTCCGCATTCTGTACGAGCAGTTCGATTGCGTCATCCGCGGAGTGATTCTTCCGCATGGAAAAAAATATCTCGAAAAGGACTTTCTGGTGCTGCACAAAGGCGTACCGGTGGTTATTGAGGTGAAAAACTGGAAGGGCAGCATCGGCTGCGACGCCAAAACCGGCAGCTTTTATCAGGACAAGCCGGACGGCGTACACAAGACCATCAAAAGCCCGGTGGGAACCACCCGGCAATTCATCCAATGCATGAAGGAGTTTTACGGTCTGGAGCGCACCGTGGTCGGTATGGTCGTATTCGCCGAGCCGGATTGCAGGCTGCAATTGCCGGACAGCATGGAGCAGATTCTGCTGGTGCCCGCTGCCAAAATGGCGTCCGCCATCCGTGCAAAGGTGCGGGAATATGCCAAAGAACAGGGGGAGCTTCCTCCCGAGCGCATCCTGCGCTGTACCCGCATCTACAGCCGGAACAGCGAATTCTGCAAGGGGCTGCTGGCCAACCGGGAGATCCCCTGCACCGATCCCGAGGGGCGGCAGGTCTCGCTGCAGACCGATTATCTGCGCTATATCCGCGTGGAGCCGCAGCCCCTCCATTTGCGGGACAAGCTGACCGTGACTTATATCAACGGCGCCTGCGGCATATTCTATAACAGTGACGCAGAGCTGGCGCTCCACTGCCTGGACGGCTCATGGCGCCGGATTGCGCTGAACAAAATCCGTCACATTCTGTTCTGAAAAGGAGAACTCCATGAAAGCTGCGGAAAAGCTCATTACATTGAAAAACGGAAGCACGGCCATTCTGAAAAGCCCCTGTGAGGAGGATGCGGAAGAGCTGCTGCACTGCATCCGAACGGCATGCGGTGAAACCGAATTTCTGGTACGGTATCCCGAGGAATGGGACATCGGGGTCGAGAAGGAGGCGGAGTGGATCAGACGAATGCTCGCCGCGCCCGATGCGCTTGCAATCTCCTGCTATCTGGACGGCCGGGTGGTGGGAAATTGTGACATCACCTTCCGGAGCGGAATCAAAACCCGCCATCGCGCGGTGGTTTCGATCGCCATCCTCCGGGAGTGCTGGAGCCTTGGCATCGGCTCCGCGATGTTCCGTGAGCTGATTGCCGCCGCAAAGGAACGGGGGACCGAGATTCTGGAGCTGGAATTTGCAGAGGGAAACGAGCGGGCCCAGCGCCTGTATGAAAAATTCGGCTTTCGCATCGTATCCGAAAAGCCGAATGCCCTCCGGCTCAAAAACGGACGTACGCTGAAGGAATTCTATATGCAAAAGTATCTGTAACCGTCTCATATGCTTCCCCGCCCCAGTATCGGGAATCGGAAGAAGCAAAGGCTGCACCAACAAGCAAACGCCGCACCGCGGAACAGGAGGGAAAAATCGATGCACCGACCGGAAATTGACAGCTACGTTCCCGCAAGCCGGCATCTGGATGGAAAGGATGCGCTCCCGGGGCGGGAATGCCATGAGGATTTTGCACTGTCCTACCCCGCCAGAGAATACCGGCTGTACGCCGCACGGGGGCCTCGCCTCCATGCCGGGCAACGGCTGGAGCTGCCGGAGGAGGAACGCCGTTTTCTCGAATCCGGGCTGACCGTGCACCACCGGATTGCGGTATGCGCGCAGGAGGGAGTCGCCGTGATCTGTACCGAGCTGTTTGAAGTAACGGGATTGCTTCCGGTCATTCTGCCCGAGGGGGATCCGGCAATGATTGCGCAATGCCTCGGATACCTCGGCCGGCAGGACACCGTGATGTCCCGGGCAGTCGGGCAGTTGTCCGGCAGGGCATCCGGCCGTCCGGAGGACTGCTATGCCATGCTGCGCGAGCAGCTTGACGCCTGCGACCGGATTTTCCGTCCCGAAAAGGAGCCTGACTTCCGCCTGCACTGTGCGCGGACTGCCCGCTTTGCGGGTTGCCGTGTCGACGCCACCGCACTCCCGGCCGAGCCTCTGCCGATCGCCCCTGCGGATTGGCTCCGCTGGACCGCGCTGCTGCTCTGCACCTTTCTCACCCTGCGCGGCGAAAGTGCCGCCGGCCCGGCTTTGCAGCTGGGGCAGAGTGACGTCCGGGCGTTCCGGCTGCGGCTGTCGCATACGTCGGAGCGCAAAACGGCCGGTTCCGGGCGTCACCCGTTTGGCTTTCTGGAGCTGCCCTGCTTTTCCGGCATGACGCTCAGGCACACCGGCGCCACATGGCTGCTGGAGTGCGAGCTGCCCCGCGCCGCAGGAGCTTCCCTGCTCCGCTCCCATACGCCGCAACCGCCGGCGCTGTTCTGCCTCGAAATTATGCCGGTTGCGTAGCAAAGTACCGGCGATTGCTTTCCTCAATACCGGATCGACACAAAAAACAGGGATGATTGCTCATCCCTGTTTTTCTGTGCCGGAGCTTACTCGGCGTAAACGCTGACCTTTTTCTGGTTCTTGCTCTTGTGTTCAAATTTGACTTTGCCTTCAATCAGGGCAAACAGCGTGTAATCCTTGCCGACACCGACATTCTCGCCGGGGCACACCGCGGTTCCGCGCTGTCTGACAATAATATTGCCGGCCAGAACGTGCTGACCGTCGGACTTTTTCACACCAAGCCGCTTGGACTCACTGTCTCGGCCGTTCTTGGTGGAACCAACGCCCTTTTTATGAGCAAAGAACTGTAAACTGAGCTTCAACATCATTCTTTTCCTCCTGATTTGATTATAGGTGGCGATATTCAATCGTCATATGGCCTGTCCTGAACCGAAACATCCAGATAATCTCCGTACTCCTCGAGCATATCGCCCAATTGCCGGTAATATCCCAAAAACAGACCTGACACGGCGTAACGCTTGTAATCGTCGGCTTCAAACTCGGGCAAAGCCGCCTTCGCCCGCACGCGGATGAGGGTATCCCCCTCCTCAATGTCATAATCCACGCGGGAATCATATGCGACCTCCGCGGTATTGATCAAAAACATCGTCATTGCCGAGATTGCCGAGCAGAGAATGTCATCCCCCGCCTCGCCGTACCCGGTATGCCCCTGCTCCTCAAAGCCGTAAAATACGCCGCCGCTTCTGAAAAACACGATTTTCGTCATGTCTCTCTCTGATTGAAAAATCAGCCCTCAATCTTCACGATCTGCACCTTGGTAAAGGGCTGCCTGTGACCGATCTTCTTTTTCTCGTTCTTCTTGGCCTTGTACTTGAAGACCGTAATCTTCTTGTTCTTGCCATTCTTCAACACCTTGGCCGTCACCTTGGCGCCTGCAACGGTCGGCGTTCCGACCTTGAAGCCGTTGTTGTCGGACAGCGCCATCACACTGTCAAACACGATTTCATCTCCCTCGGCAGCCTCGAGCTTTTCCACAAAAATGATGTCCTGCTCGATGACCTTGTACTGCTTTCCGCCGGTTTCAATCACTGCGTACACGAAAAGCACCTCTCTTTCTCATAGACTCGCTGACATCAGGCGGCACCCCATTGGGCGCACTTGAAAAAAGCCCGATTCACGCGGCAGATTATTATACCATGAAATTGACCGTTTGTCAAGTGTTTTTTACAAATTTCAGGATTTTCGGAAAAAGGCTTGCTTTTTCGCCTCATTTATGCTATAATAGTGAGGCTGGCGTCCGCCATGCCACATTCTGACGTCGATGTAGCTCAGCTGGATAGAGCAGCCGCCTCCTGAGAATATGTTATAACGGCCGCATTTCGGGCAAAGGCGAATGACGCCCCGTTGGTTTGTGCCTGTGCTTGAATAGATTTTAAAGATGTTTCCGTAGCTCAGCTGGATAGAGCGACCGCCTCCTAAGCGGTAGGTCGGGTGTTCGAATCACCTCGGGAACGCCAAAACTCCGCCGGAAACCCAGTAAAATCAAGGGTTTCCGGCGTTTTTTCATAATTTTTATCAAAAAGCAAGTATTTGAGCTGTATTTTGAGGAGCACAAAAATGCTTTTTTGCATTACTGCTTTTTGCATTATTGCTTTTCGGTATTCATGCAAATCGCCGTGCCATCCGCAAGGCTCGACAACTGCCGGGAAGCGCTGCATCACTCACACCTTGCGGCTGCGGCGCATGTTCCGCCTGCATTTCGTTTGCTCTGCGAAAAGCTGACGGCGGTGCCGGATCGAAGCGGCGCTTCCGCGCTCCCTGTAACGGTTCCATGCCCAAACGGCAGGCCGATCCGCACGTGACATCGCCGGGCATGACCATTCTGCACGTCTGCGCATAACCTCATGGAAACGGGCTCCCACCTATGCCGAGGTATTTTCTTCGGCATTCCGTGAAACTATGATCCGGCAAGAGTATAGGGCAGCCCTGCCAAACCGTTCGCGCGGAAATCCGCCGGGTTATGCCGAATGATCCAGTCGATATAGGAACCGATCTGGAGCGCTGTGAGGTAATATCCCATTGTATTGAGATGGCTGGCGCCGTAAAAGCGCGCCCGATAGCCCTCATCATGCAGCGGGCCGTATCTGCGCAGGTCGATCACATAGGCATTGCCGAAAGCCTCGGCCAGATCATACATCAGCGCTGCGTGACCGTCTCGGCGGGCGCTGGCTTCTCCCGCCTGCCGGCGGGGGATGGTGACAAAAAAGAGCTTTGCCCCCGGCTGAACACAGCGCAGGCGCTGTATGATTTTGCCGAAACAGCCCGCAAAAGTAGACCTGTTCCTTTCGCAATTCTCCATATCAATATCAGCAACGGAGCCAAGCTCCTGCCCTTTTGCATATAAATCGTTGACGCCAAGCGCAAGAATGTAGGCATCGCAGGCGAGCTTCGGAGCCCAGAAGTTATGGGAATCGGCAAAGCTCTCGCAATACTCCTGCGCGGTCATGCCTCCTCTTGAAAAATTGAACACCTCGGCACCGGTCATACGTGCAAGGTACTGCCCCCAGGAGTGTTCAAGCAGATCCAGCCATATCACCCTCCCCTGCGTGTCATGTACCTCCAGCTCCCCGGAGGAAAGCGAATCCCCTATGCAGCCGATGCGCCGAAAAATTGCCGTCATGCCTCCGGTGGGGATGAGCCGGTCAAGCGGGCCCTCATCCTGCTCCGGGCAGAGAAACCGCTTCATATCCATACCCATATTCATATCCATGTGCATTTCACTCACACTCCGTCTGTAGTGGGGGGCCGCCTACCGCTTCCCGCACCGCCGCCGTTCGCGCGCAATCAAAAATCGAACTCATAGATCACGGGCATGTGGTCGGAGGTAAACAGTGCGTAGGGGCTGGTGAGATAGACCAGCGTTCTGGTGTGCGCGGCGTCATTGGTAAAAACATGGTCAATGGCCGCCTCGTGCCCCTCGGTCGGCGCATAATAGGTCACATACACCTTCTCGGATGCATCATATACCGGATACGGGTGCTTTCCGCTGCAGTCGTTTTTGTATTCCGCGGCCGAAAACGCATCCGTCAGGTCCCCCTGCTCCAGCAGAACCAGCGGGTCGCCGTCAACGGTGTCGTTGAGGTCGCCCCCCATGATGATGGGAATTTCCCCGTATTCCGTTTCCAGCTCTGCAAAAAGCGAGAGAATCTCCCCCGCGTTTTTCACACGGTCCTCCCGGTTGGAGTTCAGAACGGTCAGATCGTACATGAAGTGCGTATTGACAACGGCGAACCGGCTGCCGGTCTCCCGATCGGCAAACACGGCCCATGTCACGCCTTTGGAATCGGCGTCGTCCCCGTTGGCATACAGAAAGTGGCCGCTCTCCACCAGCGTCAGCCGGTCGGCGCGATAAAACAGAGGGGTGAAATTGTCGGTCCCCCGGGAGGTTGGCACCTCGGTGTAGTCCAAATCGCTCAGGCGCTCCGCAATTCCGATGCCCCAATAGCGCGGCGGTGAACACTCCTGCAGGCCAAGCACATCCGGCAGGTAGGTGGCGAAAATGTCGATCTGGAAGCCCAGACGCACCGAAGACGAGCCGGCCTCCCCATCTGTCCCGCCAAAAAGATTGTAAAACATGACCCGGACGTCTCCGTAGCGCTCGGCCGCGAGCATCGTTCCGTCCTCCAGCGATGCCGGCACGGCGGTGAGCTGCTCATAGCCCTCCGCAAACGTGTAGCACTCCCCTTTTCCGGCCTTGAGCAGCGTGGCGCCGATATAATCGTAAAGCGCCTCATAGCCGCGCGCGTCGGCTGCGGTCAAAAACAGCTTACCGTTGCTGACACGCACCGCAAACTGCCCCTCTTCCACCTGCTGCTCGCCGCGGTTGGTCTGACCGACAACAATCTCGGCGTCGGTCGGCTTTGCGGTGTCGGTCACCACGCGCAGCCGGTAGCCGTACTGTTCGTTCAGATGATAGGAAAGGTAATCGGCCAGATAGCGCTCGCTGTTGGACGCGCTGTTGGAAACCACGATGCGGAAATTGCTGATTTCCTGCCCGGAAATCGCAACCGAATCAATGGGGTACTCGTGTGCCGAACGATAATCCATTGACGAAGAGTAGACCAGCGTTCGGGAGTCCTTGTCCTGTGGCGTGAGCACCATGTTGTTGAAATAGCGGATAGCCGAGATGCAGCCCCCCCGCTCGGGCGCGCAGAGCAGCACCTTGTTGCCGCTGCGCTGCACCGCAAAATCTTCATTCTTCACGCCGCACTCGGCCTGGCCGCTCTCCGGGAAGGAGGTTGGCCCGATGAGGATGGCGGTTTTTTCGTAGTCCTCCGCCTGCGCCATGCGGTCGCTGCGCACCTCCGCCTCCACACCGGTTCTCCGCCGGATGGTAGCCAGCACATTGTCCAGCTCGGCCTTGATATCGGAATCGATATAAAAGGCTTGCGCCAACCAGATAACAACCGGCTCGGCGTCCGGGGCAAACAGCAAAAGCGCGTCCTCTTCCCCGTCCTCTCCGGCTGCACCGGTACCGGTTTCCGCTCCCTGCCCGCCGGAGCTCTGCCCCTCCTCGCCCGGCGTACTGCCGGGCTTGCAGCCCGGCAGCGCCGCGCACAGCAGCAGAAGCGCCAGCAAAAGGCAGAACGCCTTAACCGAACAGATCCGAAAGGTTGCCACTGTCGTCATCTCCATCCGGATTCGCAATCAGAGTCAGACCGGACGTCGCGATGATGTCGGTCGGCATTGTTTTCACAACAGCAAGAGCGGGATGCAAATAAAGTTCTTTCATGGTTTTGTTTCCTTTCCGATTCAATTCAGGATAAAATCCGCAAATTTGGGGCAGTGATCCGACGAATAACACGCGCTGCGGTCGGTAATTGTGATATAATCCAGCACGGTCAGGTCTCCCTGTACAAAAGCGTGGTCGATGATCTGCTCCGGGCGGTTCAGCTTCTGCCCGAACGCCGTGTAATAGCCCTTTTCCACATCAAAAGTCGGGTAGCCGCAAGGGCTGTTTTCTATGAGCGTTTCCGCCGCGCCCGGCGCGCTCAGCCACGTCAGGCCGCCGGCCTGCAGCGCCTGCACCGGCGCGCTGTCCGGAAACGCATTGAGATCGCCCCCGGCAATGACCGGCAGGCCGCTGTACTCCGGTCTGGCGCGCAGCTCTCCGATCACCGCCAGCAGCTCGGCCGTATCGATCAGCTGTGCCGCCTCGGCCTGCTCCGCTGTCAGCGGGCACTCGGGGTCGGTCGGGTCGGCGATATACATGAAATGCGTGCTGACGGCAATAAAGCGCTTGCCGCCGGACCGCTGCTCAAATACCGCCCATGTCAGGGATTTGGATTTGCCGTTATTGATTTTGTAAGCGCCCTGCGGGTCTGGCTGATTTTGGTCATTCATGTATTCGGAGTAGAGATGAAAGCCCGAATCGATCAGCTCCAGTGTATCTGCCCGGTAGAACAGCGGTGTAAAGTTATCGGCATAGCCGCCGTTCACCTGCGTGTAACCGATGACGCGGAGGCGGTCGCCGAGGCACCCCGGCTTGGCCGAGCGCCATGGCGTAAACTCCTGCAACGCGAGCACATCGGGGCTGTAAACCGATACCAGCTCTGTCTGAAGCTGCTCGCACCAATCCACCGGACCGCAAAGCCCAGCCAGCTGGCCGTGATGGTTGTAGAACATGACCCGCACCGCACCCGGCGCCTGCTCGCGGCAGGCCAGCGACGGCGTTTGCGGAACCGCAATATGATACAGCGGCAGCCGGTTCAGTCCGTCCTCCCGCATGATCGCGTCCAACGCGGCGCACCAGTCGTATGTGGAGCCGGCCGATATGCAGGTCTCCTCCCCCTCCTGCCAGATCGAATATGTGAAGGGCGACTCCTCCGGCAGGTCGGGTGCGCTCTCCTGCCCGGTTTGCAGGGAAAGGGAAATTCCCCGCGAGGCGTACCAGTCGACCAGCTCATTGGCCGACAGCACTGCCTGCGCCGAGGAGTTCTCCAGCAGAAGCCGCTCGTTTTTAAGATCCAGTCTCATGACTGCTCCTCCTTTTTTTTACCTCTGCGGCTTCCTCAGCAATCACGGTCGTCTCCCCGGATTCCGCGTCGCATGTTACGCTGACAGCCATCGCGGTGCTCTCCTGCCGCTCGCCGCCGGCATCCGCCACGGTAAACGCCGTCGCCTCAAACGAATAGGTGACAGGCTCGGCAGCGCTGCCCTTGGATAGGCCACAGACGGTGTAACAGATGAAGTAGTCCCCGCCGAAGTCTGCCGCGCGGTAGGTTCCGCCGCTCTCTCCGTCGGTATAAGCCAGCTCCTCGTACACATAATTGCAGGAAACCTCAACCTCCTTGCCGTTGTGCGCCAACCGGAAGCCGGCGGAAGCCTCCTCCAGCGTCAGGCCACGCACCACCGCGGCAAAGCGGACGTCGTATGTCTCTCCCCGGTCGCGGGTCTGCACGCCGACGACGCGCGGGAAGGCGAGCGGCGCCTCAAAGGTCAGCGGCACTCTGGCCGAGCTCCAGCCGAAGCCCTCGCTGGCGGTGTAGGAATCGTTGACCGAAACCCCCAGCTTCACGGTGCCGGCGGCAATGCCGGCCTCCAGCTCGGCGGTCATGGGAATTTTCATCTCAAAGCGCTCCAGCCCATTGGTGCCGGCGCCGTACCAGG
>CALXUY010000013.1 GCA_944391805.1 uncultured Clostridia bacterium | reverse complement strand
GAAACGGCTTTCGTCAGTTTGATGAAAGTTTTGATCAAACTTTTTCAAAAGTTTGCGGGGTGGAGGGCGCGAAGCCCTCCTCGACGCCCGCAGGCGGCGAAATTTCCTTACCGGCGTCTCTTTTTGCGAACTTTTTCTCTGCGCCTACTTCTTGCAGAGAAAAAGTGGCTATGGCTTTTGTGCAATTTTTATTTGATACGCCTTTTGTCTACAATCTGAGCGCCCGGTGGCAAATACCGGGCGCTGCTTTTGCGTTTCGGAGTATGGCATCACGACAGATATGCAGCCCGACCGTATCCATCGGGAAAGCCTGCCCTCTGTGCGGCAATAGAAAGGCATACAGAAATCGGTCTTACTTTGGCTGCTCGGCGGTTCCCTCCTGTGCCTGCGGTTCGGTCTGTTCCGATGTCCCGTGCTCTTCAACCGATGGAACCTCGGGAATGAGCGCCTTGGCAATGCGGGACCGGCCGCTGAATTTGAGGTGGAAATATCCGATCACCGAGAAGAGAAACGCACCGATGAAATCCACCATCAGGTCCTTCATCGTGTCAAACAGTCCGATGTCCAGGTATCCGTTCACGGTATAGCTCTGCCCGTCGGCGGTTGTGATGACGGTTTCCGTGATATTTCTGATGATGATCGGTGTCTGTCCGTCCGCGCTGAATTTACCGCTGGAGATCAGCGTATGAAAGGTATCCTTCTGCATATCGCTTCTGGTCAGCAGGTCAGTGAAAAACTCGATAAATTCCCAGAAAACGCCGATGGAGAGCGAAAAGCAGCAGGCAACCAGCGCGAGAAAGAAGGGGGAAAGCTGAAACGTGATCTTTTTGCTGCGGTTACAGATTTCCACCAACGCAAAGCCGAAGGCCGCAAACAAGAAGCCGTTGAGGCAGTGCAGGAGATTGTCCCAGAAGGGGAAGCGGGTATAGTATCTTCCCACCTCTCCCAGAATTTCGGCGGCGAACACAAACAGCATGGTAATGATTTCGAGCGCGGCGGAGAGCCGGATATTGAGCTTATCCTCCAGAAAGGCGGGGAGGAAAAAGAGCAGCAGGGTCAGAACGCCGTTGAAGCACCCCGACCAGTTCTGCTGAATCGCCGAGACCACAATCACGGCGATGGTTATGAGGCAAAGCACACAGTATACCGCGAACGCAATTTGGTTTTCCCGGATTTTCCGGAACATCCGGCGAAAGAGATTGGGGCGGTCGGCTTTGGCGGGGGCGGTGTGTGTTTTGTGTTTCATAAGTAAGGAAGTCCTTTCATTCCGTTTTTCGGGTAGAGAAGACCTTGAGGCTCTGCCTCAAACTTCGGTTAAGGCAACTTAACAATCTTCAAAAAAACTTTGAATAAGGGGTGCTTTATACAGCCATACAGATTGCCCGCTCAGGTCAATTGTCATAGAATCTGCCGGGCATTCGGAATGAGGGCCTACGCATTGCCGAACAGCTCGGTGGAGAGATAGCGTTCCCCGGTGTCGGGGAGCAGTACCACGGCGGTCTTTCCTTCGTTGTTGCGGTCGGCGGCCCAAAGAGAGACGGCGTGCAGCGCGGCACCGGCCGAAATGCCGACCAACAGCCCCTCGCAGTGCGCAAGCTCTCGCGCTGCGGTATAGGCTTCCTCCTCGGTCACCGGAAGGATGCGGTCGCAAACCGAGCGGTCAAAGTTGGCCGGTACAAAATTTGCGCCGATGCCCTGCAGGCCGTGCTTCCCGGCTCTGCCCTGTGAGAGCAGCGGGGAAGCGGACGGCTCGACCGCGATGACCTCACAGGCCGGATTGCGCTCCTTGAGGAATTTTCCGGCCCCGCTCAGGGTTCCTCCGGTGCCCACGCCGGCAACAAAGCAATCGACCCGCCCCTCGGCGTCCTGCCAGATTTCGGGACCGGTGGTGCGGTAGTGGGCTTCCGGGTTGGCGGGATTGTCGAACTGGGAAGGGATAAAGCTGCCGGGGATGGAGGCGGCCAGCTCCTCGGCCCGCCTCACGGCGCCCTGCATCCCCTCGGCTCCCGGCGTGAGGATCACCTGCGCGCCGTAGGCCTCCAGCAGCCGGATGCGTTCCCGGCTCATGGTGTCCGGCATGGTCAGAATCATGCGGTAGCCCCGCGCGGCGGCGAGCGCCGCAAGTCCGATGCCGGTGTTGCCGCTGGTCGGCTCAATCACGGTGGCGCCGGGAGAGAGCCGACCCTCCCGCTCGGCCGTGTCCAGCATGGCCAGCGCAATGCGGTCCTTGGCGCTGCCTGCGGGATTAAAGCCCTCCAGCTTGCAAAGCACAGCGGCGCGGTGCCCCCGTTGGCGGTTCCAGCGCTCGGGCAGAAACAGTGGGGTGTGTCCGATCAGTTCAGAGAGGCTGCGGTACAGCATGGAAATGCTCCTTTCGGGATAACGGCCGGGCGGCGGAAAACGCAGGGGCGGAGCCGCGGAAGCGGCAGATTGCGCCGTCAGGACAAGGCCCCCTGTTATCATATGCAGCTCCGGCCCGGAATATGGGAATCCGGATAAAGAAAATTGACCTGATCCACGAGGGATCAGGTCATATTCTCCCCGACGGACGGATGGGTTGGTTCCGTTCGCTTCAAACGTGGTCAGGCCAGCGCATTGAGCTTTTTGGTAAACTGACTCTTTTTGCGGGCAGCGGCGTTCTTGTGGATGATTCCGTAAGCTGCCGCCTGATCAATTTTCTTCACGGCTACCCGGTAGGCGGCCTGTGCGGCTGCCACATCGCCGGATGCCAGCGCAGCATCGTACTTCTTGATCTCGGTTTTGAGAGCAGAGCGGTACATTTTGTTCTGCAGGGTTTTGGCCTTGATGACCTTCACTCTTTTCTTGGCAGATTTGATGTTCGGCACGATTTTCACCTCCCTCTTAAATTTTCAGCAAACTATGCCTGAAAAGCGGCGCCTGAGAGGGTACGCACGATTTTCATCCATATACTTTTCTATTTTACCATATTCCGAATGGAAATGCAAGCGTTTTTTTGAATTTTCCAAAAAAAATTTTTTTGCAGGCTTTGTATATTCTGCCGGACGTACCGCATTTCATTCCGAAGCGGGCATCGCCGATACACAGAAGGTCGGTTTTTGCGGATTTTTCGCGGGGATGCGCGAAACGACCGATCAATCTTCTTTTATTCAATAAAAAAACATAGAAAATGGAAAAAAAGTATTGACAAATCGGGAAATCCATGCTATAATAGTAAACTGCATTATAATCGCCTGAATATTGGATGCTTGTTTTTTTGCCTGTAATTTGTATGGCGGCAAATTGCACAAACAAACGGCGCGCGCACATTTGCGGCAGTTGGTGCCATCCGGTATTTACCAGATTGAGCCAATTCATTGAATGGAGTGATGGAATCAATGATCAATTTGAAAGAGCAACAGCTCGGACAGAACATCAGAAAGAGCTTTGCCAGATCACAATTCGACTATCCGCTTCCGAATCTGGTGGAAATTCAGACCAGATCCTACAAGTGGCTGTTGGAGGAGGGATTGCGGGAGGTATTGCAGGATGTGTCTCCGATTACCGACTATTCCGGCAATCTGATCATCGAGTTTATCGAGTATTTTCTCGACACCACAAAGCCGAAATATCCCGTGGAGGAGTGCAAGGAACGGGATGTGAACTACGCAGCTCCCCTGAAGGTAAAGGTCCGGCTGACCAACAAGCAGACCGAGGAGGTCAAGGAGGCGGAAATCTTTATGGGCGATTTCCCGCTGATGACCGAAACCGGTACGTTTGTCATCAACGGCGCCGAGCGTGTCATTGTTTCTCAGATTATCCGTTCTCCCGGCATGTATTATTCCTCCGAGATTGACAAGGCCGGCAAAAAGACCTTTGCCACCACAGTTATTCCTTACCGCGGCGCGTGGCTGGAATATGAGGTGGACGCAAACGGCGTGATGTACGTGCGCATTGACAAAAACCGCAAGCTGCCCCTGACTATGTTTATCCGTGCGCTGGGGATTGAGAGCCGCGAGGATATTTACGCCATGTTCGGTGAGGACGAACACCTCACGCTGACCTTTGAGCGGGACGAGTCCGAGGAGCTGGCGCTGCACAGCCATTCCACGGTCGGTGTGGAGTCGCTCAAGGAAATCTACAAAAAGCTCCGTCCGGGCGAGCCGCCGATTGAGGAGGCTGCGCGCACGCTGCTCAACAACTATTTCTTTGACCCCAAGAGATATGACATTGCCCCGGTCGGGCGTTACAAGTACAATAAGAAAATGGCGATTCACAACCGCATCGCCAACCGCCGTGCGGCCGCGGATGTGGTCAGCCCGCTGACCGGGGAGCTGCTCTGCACGGCCGGCGAGGTCATTACCCCCGAGCTCTCGCGTACCATTGAGCGCGCCTGCGTCAACGAGGTGATGCTGCAGCTTGACAACGGCTCGGTTGTCAAGGTGATGGGGAACAATACCGTGGAGCCGGAATATGTGCTGGGGATCAGCCTGCGGGATTGCGGAGTGCGGGAAAAGGCCAGCATTCCGGTGATGCTGGAAATCAAGGAGGAGTGCGGCGACGACGAGGAGGCCATCCGCGCGGCGGCAAAACGGCGCATTGCCGAGCTTTGCCCCAAGCACATTACAAAGGACGATATCTTCGCCTCGATCAGCTATCTGATCAACCTGACGCACGACATCGGATCGGTGGACGACATCGACCATCTGGGCAACCGCCGCATCCGTTCGGTCGGGGAGCAGCTCCAGAATCAGCTTCGCATCGGCTTTACCCGCATGGATAAAATCATCAAGGAGCGTATGACCACGCAGGACAACGAAAAGCTGACGGTGCAGGGGCTGATCAATATCCGCCCGGTGACAACGGCCATCCGTGAATTCTTCGGCTCCAGCCAGCTCTCGCAGTTTATGGATCAGAACAACCCGCTGGCCGAGCTGAGCCACAAGCGCCGTCTCTCGGCGCTCGGCCCCGGCGGTCTGTCCCGTGACCGCGCGTCCTTTGACGTGCGCGACGTGCACTATACCCAGTACGGCAGAGTCTGCCCGATCGAGTCCCCCGAAGGCCCGAACATCGGTCTGATCTCCTATCTTGCCACCTATGCGCGCATCTCTGATTATGGCTTTATCGAGGCTCCCTACCGCAAGGTGGAGCATATCCAGAATCCCGACGGCAGCGTCAGCAACCGTGTGACCGATGAGGTGGTCTACATGACTGCCGACGCCGAGGACCACTACATCGTCGCGCAGGCGAACGAGCCTCTCGACGAGAACGGCTGCTTTGTCAACCAGAAGGTGGTCGGACGGGACAAAACCGAAATTGTGGAGGTGGACGCCTCGCAGGTCGACTTTATGGACGTGGCGCCGAAAATGCTGGTGTCGGTTGCCTCGGCCATGATTCCGTTCCTCGAGAACGACGACAACACCCGTGCTCTGATGGGCTCCAACATGCAGAAGCAGGCCGTGCCGCTGCTGGTCAGCGAATCTCCGATTGTGGGCACCGGTATGGAGTACAAGGCCGCGCTGGATTCCGGCGTGGTGGTGACCGCCGCCAGAGCCGGGTATGTGGAGCGCGTGCAGGCCGACGAGATCCGGATTGTTTCGGACGGAGGGGTGAAGGATGTTTACCCCCTGATCAAGTTCAAACGCACCAATCAGGGCACCTGCTTCAACCAGTGTCCCATTGTCAAAAAGGGAGAATACGTGCAGGAGGGACAGGTGATTGCCGACGGTCCCGCCACCTGCCAGGGTGAGGTATCGCTGGGCAAAAACGCGCTGATCGGCTTCATGACCTGGGAGGGCTATAACTACGAGGACGCGGTGCTGCTCAATGAGCGGCTGGTGCGGGACGATGTCTACACCTCTCTGCACATTGAGGAATATACGCACGAGGCCAGAGACACCAAGCTCGGCCCGGAGGAAATCACCCGCGAGATTCCGAACGTGGGCGAGGATGTTCTGCGCGATCTGAACGCCGAGGGTATTGTCAAAAAGGGAACCGAGGTCCGTTCGGGCGATATTCTGGTCGGCAAAATCACCCCCAAGGGAGAGACCGAGCTGACTGCCGAGGAGCGTCTGCTCCGTGCCATTTTCGGTGAAAAATCCAGAGAGGTGCGCGATACCTCGCTGCGTCTGGCACATGGGGAATCCGGCATTGTGGTGGATGTGCGCGTTTTCTCGCACGAGCAGGGAGACGAGCTGCCGGCCGGCGTCAACAAGGTGGTCAAGGTGTATATCGCCCAGAAACGCAAAATTTCGGTGGGCGATAAGATGGCCGGACGGCACGGGAACAAGGGCGTGGTGTCCCGGATCCTGCCGCCCGAGGATATGCCCTTCCTGCCCGACGGAACGCCGCTGGACATTGTGCTCAATCCGCTCGGCGTGCCCTCGCGTATGAACATCGGGCAGGTGCTGGAGGTTCACCTCGGCATCGCTGCTAAGAAGCTGGGCTGGAAGATCATGACCCCGGTGTTCGACGGCGCCAACGAGCAGGACATTCTCGAGTGCCTCAAGGAGGCAGGGCTGCAGCGGGACATCTTCCCGCTGGAAAATCCCGAGGGCAAGCCGCTTTATGAGGAGACGATTGACCCGGAAACCGGTGTCAGCTCTCTGCGTGAGCTGACGGCCGAGGAGCGGGAGGACAGTGCGCTGCTCGACAGACTGCGGGCCGAGAAGCGCCTCAAGATTCTGGACGGCAAAACCATTCTGTATGACGGACGCACCGGAGAGCCCTTCGACAACCCGGTTACGGTCGGCATCATGTACTATCTCAAACTCCATCATCTGGTGGACGATAAGATTCACGCGCGCTCCAACGGACCGTACTCGCTGGTCACCCAGCAGCCTCTGGGCGGCAAGGCGCAGTTCGGCGGACAGCGCTTCGGAGAGATGGAGGTCTGGGCACTCGAGGCCTACGGCGCGGCGTATACGCTGCAGGAGCTGCTCACGGTCAAGTCGGATGACATCAACGGCCGCCGCCGTGCCTATGAGGCCATCATCAAGGGGCAGAATATCCCGACGCCGGGCATCCCCGAGTCCTTCAAGGTGCTGGTCAAGGAATTGCAGTCGCTGGCGCTGGATGTGCGCGTGCAGGATAAGGACGGCAATGATATCGACCTCTCCGAGCTGATCAATGAGGATTCCTCGTATGCCCCCTCCAACAAGGCGGATGCGGCTGCCATTTCCGAGGCGCTGGGTCAGCATATGGAGGAGGATGACGAATTCCGCAAGTCCTTCCAGATCGACGGGGAGGATGAGCTGCCGGGGGATGAGGATTCTGACGAGGAGCTGGATTACCCGGAGGACGTTGAGGACGAGGACGATGACGCATACGGGTCGGAGTTTTACGACGACGATGCGAACGAATAACTGATAGGGAGAATTGCGGTGGAGAATAAGGATTTTTATTCAATTAAAATCGGACTGGCGTCTCCGGATATGATCCGGGAGTGGTCGTACGGCGAGGTGACCAAGCCCGAGACCATCAACTACCGGACGCTCAAGGCCGAAACCGGAGGACTCTTCTGCGAGCGCATCTTCGGGCCGACCAAGGACGGCGCCTGTATGTGCGGCAAGTACAAGAACTCCCACAGCAAGGAGGTGCACAAGTGCGAAAAATGCGGTGTGGACGTCACCACCAAAAAGGTCCGCCGCGAGCGCATGGGGCACATTGAGCTGGCATCGCCTGTCTCCCATATCTGGTATTTCAAGGCTGTTCCCTCCAGAATGGCGCTGGTGCTGGATATGTCTCCGAAGGCGCTCGAGCAGGTGCTGTATTTTGCACAGAACGTGGTGCTGGATCCGGGCAATACGCCGCTCGAGAAGGGCGCCGTGCTCAACGAAAAGCAGTACTACGAGTACCGCGAGCTGTATGAGGACGAATTCCGCGTCGGCATGGGAGCCGAGGCGATCAAGGAGCTGCTGCAGGGAATTGACGTGGAGGAGGCCTGCGAAAGCCTGAAGGAGGAGCTGAAAAACGCCTCCGGACAGAAGAAAACCCGCATCATCAAGCGTCTGGAGGTGATGGAGGCCTTCCGCAAATCGGGCAACCATCTCGAGTGGATGATTCTCGATGTGATTCCGGTCACGCCTCCCGACATCCGCCCGATGACGCAGCTCGACGGCGGCCGCTTTGCCTCCTCCGACCTCAACGAGCTTTACCGCCGTGTGATTGCGCGCAACAACCGCCTCAAAAAGCTGATGGAAATCCGCACGCCGGACATCGTCATCCGCAACGAGAAGCGGATGCTGCAGGAGGCCGTGGACGCGCTGATTGACAACGGCAAGCGGGGCAAGCCGGTTACCGGCGCCTCCAACCGTCCGCTCAAATCGCTCTCTGAAATGCTGCGCGGCAAGCAGGGGCGTTTCCGCCAGAACCTGCTCGGCAAGCGTGTGGATTACTCGGGCCGTTCGGTGATCGTGGTCGGGCCGAACCTCAAAATTTATCAGTGCGGCCTGCCCAAGGAGATGGCCATTGAGCTGTTCAAGCCCTTTGTCATCAAGCGGCTGGTCGAGATGGGCAAGGCCACCAATGTCAAGGACGCGCAAAAGAAGATTGACCGCGCCTATGACGCGGCCAACGCCTGCGTATGGGATGCGCTGGAGAACGTGATCAAGGAGCACCCGGTGCTGCTCAACCGCGCGCCCACGCTGCACCGCCTTTCGATTCAGGCCTTTGAACCGATTCTGGTGGAGGGACGCGCCATCAAGCTGCACCCGCTGGTCTGCCCGGCCTTCAACGCCGACTTTGACGGCGACCAGATGCCGGTGCACGTGCCGCTTTCTGCCGAGGCACAGGCCGAGGCACGCTTCCTGATGCTGTCTGCCAACAACCTGCTCAAGCCGATGGACGGCAAGGCCGTCACCGTGCCCTCGCAGGATATGATTCTCGGCGCCTATTACCTGACCATGGAGAAGGACGGCGAGCCGGGCGACCGCACGCCGGAGCTGGATGAGAACGGCGAGCCGATGCGGGACGAGAACGGAGAAATCATCTATCACTATCACGTGTTCCGCAATTTCCACGAGGCGGAAATGGCGTATGCCAACGGAAAGCTCGGGCTGCACTCCAAGATCAAAATCCGGGTGTTCAAAACCATCGACGGGGTGGAGCGTTCGGCCATCATCACCACCACGCTGGGGCGCCTGATCTACAATCAGGCCATCCCGCAGAACCTCGGATTTGTGGATCGCAGCAAGCCGGGCAACGAGTTCAAGCTCGAGGTCGAGTTCGTCATCAAAAAGAAGCAGCTCGGCCAGATCATTGACAACTGCATCCGCAACAACGGCCCGGCAGTCTGCGCCGATATGCTGGATGAAATCAAGGCCATGGGCTACAAATATTCCACCAGAGCCTCCTTCTCGATTTCTGTCTATGACATGACGATTCCGAAGGAGAAAACCGAGCTGATCGACGCCGCCCAAAAGCAGGTGGATGTGCTCAATAACTACTATCGCCGCGGTATGTTCTCCAACGAGGAGCGCTACAACGCGGTGGTGCGCCTGTGGGATAAGACCACAAACGATGTGACCGAGGCGCTGCAGCGGAGCTTCAGCCAGTATAACCCGATCAAAATTATGTCGGATTCGGGCGCCCGCGGCTCGGTGGCGCAGATGCGTCAGCTTGCCGGTATGCGCGGACTGATGTTTGCAACCAACGGCCGGACCATCGAAATTCCGATCAAGTCCAACTTCCGCGAGGGGTTGAACATTCTGGAGTATTTTATGGGCGCCAAGGGCTCGCGCAAATCGCTTTCCGATACCGCGCTCCGTACCGCCGACTCGGGGTATCTGACCCGCCGGCTGGTGGACGTTTCGCAGGATGTGATTGTGCGTATGGTCAAGTGCGACACCGACAAGGGCGCATGGGTGACCAACATCATCGACGAGAAGGACAAAAACGTGCTCGAGCCGCTCTCCGATCGCATCATCGGCCGCTTTACGATGGGGCCGGTGCTGCATCCCGATACCGGGGAAGTGCTGGCGGAGGACGACGTGATGATCACCGAGGAGATGGCCGCGCGCTTTGAGGAGGCCGGCGTGACCCGGGTGTGCATCCGCACCGTGATTCAGTGCCATGCCCGGCACGGCATCTGCGCGCATTGCTACGGCGCCGACCTTGCCAACGGCAAGCTGGTCAACGTGGGCGAGGCGGTCGGCATCATCGCGGCGCAGTCGATCGGTGAGCCGGGTACGCAGCTCACGATGAGAACCTTCCACTCCGGCGGCGTTGCCGGCTCGGATATTACGCAGGGTCTGCCCCGTGTGGAGGAGCTGTTTGAGGCACGCCAGCCCAAAAAGCCGGCCATCATGTGCGAGGTCAGCGGTACCGCGCATATCACCACCGGTGAGAACTCCATTCATATCGTCACGGTGCATCCGGACGCCGAGCAGCCGGAGGGCGTTGTTCCGGAGGTCAAGGAGTACCAGATTCCTTACGGCACGAGACTTGCCATCATCGAGGGGCAGCATCTCGAGCTGGGGCAGGCGATTACCGAGGGCAACAAGGCGCCGGCCGACGTCATGCGCATCCTCGGCCTGGAGGCAGTGTACGAATATCTGATCAAAGAGATTCAGAAGGTGTACCGTTCGCAGTCCTGTAACGTCAACGACAAGCACGTGGAGATTATTGCGCGTCAGATGACCCGCAAGATTCAGGTGGAGGACGGCGGAGACAGCGGACTTTTGGTCGGCTCGCGCGTGGACAGAGCCGAGTTTGAACGCGCCAACAGTGAGGTGCAGGCAAGAATCGACGCGGGTGAGGAGGGGCTGTCCCTTGCAACCGGAAAAACCGTGCTGCTGGGTATCACCAAGGCCTCGCTGCAAACCGAGTCCTTTATGTCGGCGGCCTCCTTCCAGGAGACCACCAAGGTGCTCACCGAGGCGGCGATCGAGGGCAAGACCGACTATCTGCGCGGCCTGAAGGAGAATGTCATCATCGGTAAGCTGATTCCGGCCGGAACCGGTATGGAGTGTTATAAAAAGGTCGGCGTCCGCCGGGCAAGCGATCTGCCCGCCGGAACCGCCTGACAGATGATTGTTGTGCGGGGGAGCTTCGTTCGGAAGCTCCCCCGCTGTGTGTTTTTTATTTTGCCGTACCGGAAAAAATCATTTTCCGGCGATGCTCATGCCGCGCACCAGCACGTCGGGTGAACCGAATACCGTAAAGCCCCCGAGCGGCGACCAGCGCACCTCATTTCCGAGGCAGTCGATGGATTTGAGCAGATCAAAAAAGTTGCCCGCCACGGTAAAGGATTTGATCGGCTCGGCGCGCTTGCCGTTCCGGATGCGGAAGCCCGCGCTCTCAATCGAAAAGTCCCCGGTGACGGAATTGGCTCCGGCGTGAAAGCCCTTGCACTCGGTGATAAAGATCCCGTCACCCGCCAGCGTGAACAGCTCTTCCCGCGTGCAGTCGCCGGCGGCCAGCGAAAAGCTGTAGGGAGCGATGGTAACCGGCGAGGAATATCCGCCCCTCTGTCCGTTTCCGGTGGACTCCCGACCGGCCTTTTTGGCGGTGGTCAGGTCGTAGAGCAGGGTTTTGAGCACCCCGCCCTCAATCACATGCTTGCGGCAGGTGGCAACCCCCTCCCCGTCAAACGGGGTCTGCATGGCATAGCCTGCCCGCATCGGGTCGTCAGTCACCGTGACGCAGGGCGCCGCAACCGTCTCGCCTTCCTTGCCGGCCAGCAGCGAGAGGCCGAGCTGTGCCTGCTTGGCAGAGAATACGTCCGAGAAGGTAGCCAGAAAATCACGGAATTCCTCGCCGTCAAACACCACGTTGTATTTGCCGGAATCGATCTGCCCGGCTCCGATTTTGTCCAGCGCCTTCCGCACGGCAGCCTCGGGAAGCCGGCGCAGCTCCTCGAAGCGGCTGCCGACGGCGGCTTCAAAGGCCTCCTGCGCCTCGTCTCCCTCCCGCACGACTGCGGCCTGATAGCCGGCTGTGGTCCCCACGCGGTTGGAGAGAGACAACCCGTTGGAGTTGCAGAGATGAATCTCAGATACCATGGACATCATATAGGACTGCGTCCCGTCTCCGACCTTGCCGCTCTCGGCATAGGTAGCTGCCTGCAGCTCGAGCGCGGTTTTGCGCAGCAGAGCGGGGTCGGCCAGCGCGGGGCAGGGGAGGTCCACGGTTTCATAACGCGGCGAACCGGTAAAAATCACCGCCTCGTCGGTGCTGTCAATGCACTTGGCATTGGAGACGGCACGGGATACCAGCTCCTCCATGGCCTCGGGCGTCATCAGCTCGCCCGAAGCATAGCCCATTTTGCCGCCCACCACGCAGCGGAAGCTGATGCCCCCGCTCACACCCGAGGAAAAGGAGCTGATTTCCTCTTTGAGCGTTTCCACGCTCACGGTTTCGTCTTGCTCAAAATAAATTTCGTATTGCTCCAGTCCCGCGCGCTCGGCGGCGGCGACCAGCGCATCTTTCATCTGCTCAAAGCTCATGTTATCTGCCTCCTACGGTGATGGTGGATACACGGATCAGGGGCTGGCCCACATCGGTTGGGACGCTGCCGCTGGCCGAGCCGCACATGCCCTGCGCGGTTTCGAGATTCTGCCCCACCATGTCGATGTTCCGGAGAATCTCCGAGCCGGTTCCGATCAGGGAAGCGCCCCGCACCGGCTCGCAGATCTTGCCGTTGCGCACGAGATACCCCTCTGTGACGGCAAAGTTGAAGGCGCCCGTGAGCGGATTGACCGAGCCGCCCCCCATTTTGCGGCAGTACAGGCCGTTTTCGATCGATGCGATGATGTCCTCGTTGCGGTCGGGGCCGTTGGCAATAAAGGTGTTGGTCATGCGGGAGGTCGCCTCATACTGGTAGTTCTGGCGGCGGGCGCTGCCGGTCATGGGCATTCCCATGCGGCGGGAGCCGAGGCGGTCGATCAGGTAGCTTTTGAGAATGCCGTTTTCAATCAGCACGTTGCGCTGGGTCGGCGTGCCCTCGTCGTCGATGTTCACAGAGCCCCATGCGCCGGGAACCGTGCCGTCGTCAATGGCCGTGACCTTGGGATTGGCAATCTGCTGCCCCAGCTTTCCCGCCATCTGCGAGGCGCCGATGGCGACCGATGTGGCCTCGAGCGAGTGCCCGCAGGCTTCGTGAAAGATCACGCCGCCAAAGCCGTTTTCAATCGCCACGGTCATCACGCCGGCAGGGCAGTAGGAGGCGCGCAGATTGACGGTTGCCTGCCGCGCGGCCTCTTTGCCGATGTCGGCGGGGGACACGCGGTCAAACAGCTCCAGCCCGCACCCCGCGCCGGGCGAGTCGCTGCCCGACTGATTTTCTCCGTCCCTGCTTGCCACGGCCTGAACCGCCATGCGGGTGCGGATGTGTCGGTCGGTGGTGTAAAGCCCCTCGGTGTTGGCGATCAGAATCGTGTGGTCGACCGAGGAGAGGCTGCCGCTCACCTGTGAGATGCTCTCATCGTATTCCTTTGCGGCAAAGCAGCCCTCGCGCAGCAGCGATGCCCGTTCCGAGGCTTCCACGCCCGAAGGAACAACGGTTGCCGGGTGAATGTTGGGAAAGATGCGCTCATTGAGCCGCACGGCTTGTTCCCGTTTCCCCTCACCCACGGCAGCCGCCACCGAGGCGGCGCAGCGCAGCAGCCCCTCGCGGCTGAGGTCGGAGGTGGAGGCGAACACCGTGCGTGTACCGAGAAACGCGCGGATGCCAACACCCGAGAGCAGATTGTCGGTCACCCGGTCGATCTTTCCGTCCACCATAAATACCGATTGATTCCGGGTATGCTCCCCGTATAGCTCGGCAAAGTCGGCTCCGGTGGAAACAGCACACGCCAGAACCTCCTCCGCCCATGATTTTGCAATCATTTGTCATCCTCCTGTTTTCTGATTGTTGCGAATGTCACAAGCATGTTCTGCGTATAGTATACCACATTTTTTCCGTGCTTGCAATGCTTTTTGCAAGAATTCTCCTGTCAGGACGGCGAACGGTACGCCATGCGTCCATCCGTCCTGCCGCGCACAGGCGCTATGACATAGCGCAAAGCAAAAGCCCGCCGCAAACGGCAGCTTTTACCGTTTGCGGCGGGGGAGACTGTAGACCAAAGCAAAGACTTTCGTCAGTTTGATAAAAGTTTTGGTCAAACTTTTTCAAAAGTTTGCGCAGTGGAGGGCGCGGAGCCCTCCTCGCCGCCCGCAGGCGGCGAAAGCCCCTCATTTGGCGTTTCTTTTTGTGAGCTTTTTCTTTGCGCCTACACGCTCAAAGAAAAAGCGGATGAACGCTTTTGTACAATCTTTATTTGATGTACCTTTTGTCTACAACCTCGCTCGCCGCAAACGGCAGCTTTTACCGTTTGCAGCGGGGGAGGGAATTGCGGTTCCGTTGCGGACGCCGGTATCAGATTTCCAGATCAAACTCGCACTGAAACTCGCGGCCGCTGATCAGCTTGGTAAAGCGATAGTGTCCACTGACCAGCTTGGATTGGTCGATGTACTGATTGGAACAAACGAAGTTGGCAGATGCGTAATCCGCATCCTCGCGCGGCGGAATGACCGCATAGTCGCAGGGCACGGGCTTGCTGTTGAAATCGGTGATATTCACCCATTCGGAGCCGTTTCGGTATTCCAGCAGAAAGCCGTAGGGGTCGTGGTGGTAGCCGATGTTGTCATCGTCCCGGATTTCAATCCATATCCCGAATTTGTCGTATTTTACATACTTCATTGAAATATTCCATGTGTCACGGTTGTCATATTCCGGCATGCTGCCGCAGGTGCCAACGAATCTCACAGGAGCGGCAGTATCGCTGCTTTGGGTTTGGTTCTCCGGCTGTCTGCCGGTCTGCGCAGCGACGGTGCAGCCGCATATTGTCGTCAACAGCAGTACAAGCAACAGAAGCATCGATACGGGTTTGATGATCGTAGCCATGGTCTATGCCTCCTTAATTTTTTTATAGCTGTACAATGATAGTATACCATATCCGACAGGGAGATGCAATCGACAAAATGGCGAATTTTGGTCGATTTATTTGGGAAACCTGCTGAAAGCATCCTGTTTTTCGCCGGAAACCGTCAACGGAATCGGTGTTTTATGCCCGGAATGCCCGCATGTCTTTCGGTTTTTCCATTGACAGCCGCATAAAAATGTGGTATACTGTGGAAAACGAAACATGCCTGCCCCGTGCAGGCAGCAAAAGGAGTATGCCCATGTCCGAGTCCATTCCGTCCTGCTTTGTCCCTGCCGAAATTCTGCTGCCCGATTTTTCCGCCGTGTGCGGCACGCGCTGGTCGGTCATCGCCTGCGACCAGTATACCAGCGAGCCCGAATATTGGGAGGAGGCCGAGCGCATCGTGGGGGAGGCTCCTTCCACCCTGCGTCTGATGCTGCCCGAAATTTTCCTCGGGGAGAGCGGGGACCGCGTTCCGCGCATTCACGCCGCCATGGAGACCGCCATCCGCGAGCAGCTCGTCCCACAGCCGGACGCCATGATTTATCTGGAGCGCACCCAGTCCGACGGCCGCGTGCGCCGGGGGCTGATCGGCGCGGTGGATCTTGAATGCTACAACTATCTGCCCGGCTCTCAGTCGCTCATCCGCGCCACCGAGGGCACGGTACTCGAACGCATCCCGCCCCGCGTGGCCGTCCGCCGTGGCGCGCCGCTCGAGCTGCCGCATGTCATGCTGCTGGTGGACGACCCCGGAAGAACCGTGATCGAGCCGCTGACCGGACTCTGCCGCGGAGAACAGCCGCTCTACGACTATGACCTGATGCTGGGGGGCGGACACGTGACGGGTTGGCTGCTGCCAAAGGCGGCACAGGCCGCCGTGCCCCGTGCGCTGGCCGCGCTGGTGACGCCGGAGGCGATGCAGAAAAAATATGGCAGTGCTGCGCACGCGCCGCTGCTCTTCGCGGTCGGGGACGGCAACCACTCGCTGGCGTCCGCCAAGGCCGCGTATGAGGAGATCAGGCAGCGGCTGAGGGAGGAGGCCGCGCGCCGGCATCCGGCCAGATATGCGCTGGCCGAGGTGGTGAATCTGCACGACGACGCGCTGGATTTTGAGCCGATTTACCGCGTGGTGTTCGGCGCCAACCCGGAGCTGCTGGTGCGCGAGCTGGAGGGGGCGCTGCAGTCTCTGCACGGTGCCGCTGATGCGCAGACGCTGACCGTTGTGACCGAGGGCGGCGAGCGCGTTCTCACGGCTCCGCATCCCGAGCAGCAGCTTCCGGTCGGCACGCTGCAAACCTTTCTGGACGGCTTTCTGCGGCGCTATCCCGAGGTTCGCATCGATTACATACACGGGGAGGAGGCCCTGCGCAGGCTTGCCGCCGAGCCGGGAGCGGTCGGCTTCCTGTTTGAGGGCATGAGGAAGGACGAGCTCTTCCGCACGGTGCTCTGCGACGGCGCGCTCCCGCGCAAAACCTTTTCGATGGGGCACGCGCAGGACAAGCGCTATTATCTGGAGTGCCGCAAGATCCGGTGATGCCGGAGCGGACGGGACGATGGAACGGCTCCCGCCGCCATCCGGCGGCCTCTGGCAGGCAGCGCCGGATGCCCGTTTCGGCCGGCTGTCGCGCACTGGCTTCCGGCAACTGCCGGAAGCTCTGAAATTCGGTAAGGAGGGAAACGGATGGGAACCCCGATCGGCTTTTTTGCGGACGACACGCCGCAGGATTATCCCGAGCTGAACAAATGCCCCGATTGCGAAACCTACTTTCAAACGCCTTGCTGCCCCCTGTGCGGAAAGGAATGCCCTGAAAACATGCGGGCAGGCAACCGCGCGCCGGTCAGGGTCAAGCGTTCCCGGCGCCGGCGCGGAAACGGGCGCGTGCGGTTCGTCCCGTGGTATATGAGCGCTTGGTTCATCATCGCCATGCTGATCATTTTCCCCATCGTGGGGCTGATTCTGCTCTGGCAGAGCGATTGGCGGCAGGGCTGGAAGATCGCCGCGACCATACTGACCATCGTCGGCTATCTGATCGGAGGCGGAGTACTCGGAACGGTTCTGCCGCTGCTCGACGGACTGCGTGGAGAGCCGGAGCCGACGGAGGAGCCGGATGTGACGCAGGCGGCGTATGCCGAGCCGTATGCGTGGGAGAACCCGGTTCTGCTTTGCTGCGCATTCGGTTCGGGTATGCCCGAGTCTGTCGGCGCCGCAGGCAGGCCGGGCTGCGCGCTTGGGGCAGTTTGCAATCCGAACGCAGTGCCGCACGTCCTCCGTGCGGCCTGTGCCGATAGCGAGACCCCGTGGGACTGTGCCGGCGCGGGGAGCGCATTTGCTTCGCGGGAGGGTCACAGCTTGCATGACGGACTTTGCCGTGTCGGGAGGGGTGGTTCGCATCCACGGAACAGATGCTCCCCGGTATTTGAGCGGATATTGGGGTGCGCCATAAGCGTTTCCTCGTATATGTGCGCCGTGTGAGCCTCCGCAAGCGCGGCGCCGCATGGAGGCCTTGAGCGGCTTTTGTAAAACAGGACGCCCCTCACCCCCTGATTCGGCTTTGTGCGGCATGCTTTCACACGCATCCGGAGGGAAGCTCGGCTCTTGGGACCGTTGGCATGCGGGCACTGGCAGTTGTTCGCCGATTGTGATTCCATCAATTGGCAATTTTACGTCTCTGCATAGGCGTTTTTTTCTTTTTTCGTAAAAAATGACGCATTCAAAGTCAAAAAATACAAAAAACCTCTTGACGAATTGGGCATATTGTAGTACAATATATTCATTGTTTGGAAGGCGGGGGGAGTATGCCCAGATTTTTCATCGATGCTGTCCCGGTCAGCGATGGCAAAATCGCTTTGACCGGAACCGACGCGCACCACATTTCCCGGTCGCTGCGCATGGCGGCGGGAGAGCGGATTACGGTGTGCGACGGGAAAGGAACCGAATATGTCTGTGAGCTGACCGATTTTCTGCCCGGGCAGGTATGCGCAAGGGTGCTTTGGTCGCTCCCTTCGGCCAGCGAGCCGCCCTATCGCGCGGTGGTTTTTCAGGCGCTTGCCAAGGGGGACAAGCTGGATGTGGTCATTCAGAAGGCGGTCGAGTGCGGTGCGCATGAAATTGCCCTGTTTGAGAGCGAGCGCTGCGTGGTTCGCATGCGCGGCGATGAAAAGGAGGGCAGACAAGACCGCAGGAGCCGCATTGCGCTGGAGGCCGCCAAGCAGAGCGGACGTGGCGTCATCCCGCGGGTGCGCCCGCCGGTCGGTTTTTCCGAGGCGCTGGCACAGGCGGCCCGAGCGGAGCTTCCGCTGTTCTGTTACGAGGGAGAGGGAACCGAGCCTTTGCCGGCTGTTCTGCGGCGCTTTCGGGCCGGGCGCGCCAACCGGGTGCCGGGCATGGACGCATTGGGGCGCGATGCACCGTCTGCGGCGCCGGAGCTGCCCGGGGATCCCTTGCCGACCGTTTCCGTGATGGTGGGCAGCGAGGGGGGCTTTTCCCCTGCGGAGGCCGAGCAGGCCAGAACGGCAGGCATGTGTGCGGTGGGGCTTGGCCGGCGGATTCTGCGGACCGAGACGGCTGCGGCGTTTGTACTGGCATGCCTTTCCTATGAGCTGGAATTGTCCGAGATGGGGAATCATCAGCAATGATTGCCAAATTTTCGACTTGTTTCATGCAAAATTTCGGTTGGAGAGGCAAGTTGCATGAAAATTTTTTTTGAAAATTGGGAAAAATATTGAAAAACCTATTGAAAAATAACAAATTATGGTGTAAAATATAGTTGGAATTTTACATGAAAGCCGACACAACATAAGGATGGGAGAAAGAGAAAATGTCTAACAAATTGTTTCAGGGTGTAATTCATCAGATGAAGGACGCGATTGATCGCGTCATCGGCGTGATTGATGAAAACGGCGTCATCATCGCCTGCTCCGAGCTTGTGAGAATCGGGGAAATCCGCCAAGGGGTCCGGGACGAGCTGAGCTATACCAGTGACGTGGTCACTTCGGCCGGCTATACGTATCGCCCGATGGGCAATGGCAACAAAACCGAGTATATCGTGTTTGTCGAGGGTGAGGACAAAATGGCCGAGAAAATGTCCAAGCTGCTCGCCATCTCTCTGGGCAACATCAAAAATCTCTATGACGAGAAGTATGACAAGGGCTCGTTTATCAAAAATATCATTCTCGATAACATTCTGCCCAGCGACATCTATATCAAATCAAAGGAGCTGCACTTCAACACCGAGGAGCTTCGCATCGTTTTCCTGATCAAATTCTACGGCAAAACCGATATGATGCCCTTTGAAATGCTCCAGAATATGTTCCCGGACAAATCGAAGGATTACGTCATCAGCGTAGGGGAGCACGACATTGTTCTGGTCAAGGATATCAAGCCCGGCACCGAGAGCAAGGATGTGGAAAAGATTGCTACCAACATTGCCGATACGCTGTCGGCCGAGTTTTACACCAAGGTTGCCATCGGTATCTCCACGATTGTGGAAAACATCAAGGATCTGGCCAGAGCCTATAAGGAGGCGCAGGTCGCGCTGGATGTGGGTAAGGTGTTTGAGACCGAAAAGAGCATCATCAGCTACGAAAACCTTGGCATCGGCCGCCTGATTTACCAGCTTCCCACCACGCTGTGCGAGATGTTCCTGCAGGAGGTGTTCAAAAAAGGCAGTCTGGAGTCGCTCGACCGTGAAACGCTGCTCACCATTCAGTGCTTCTTTGAGAACAATCTGAACGTCTCCGAAACCTCGAGAAAGCTGTTTGTGCACCGCAACACTCTGGTCTACCGGCTGGAGAAGATCCGGAAGCTGACCGGTCTGGACCTGCGGGAGTTTGAGCATGCCATCACCTTCAAGGTGGCTCTGATGGTGAAAAAGTACCTCAATTCCAAGCCGATGAAATTCTGATTTCACCCCATCATTGGAAGGCAGAAAGCGAAATGTGCGGAAACGGCCCGGCCGCGTACATTTCGCTTCTGCACTGTTTTTTGCGCCGGTTCGCATAACCGGAGCATTGAATCCATACAATAAGTTCCGGGAGAACCGGCTTTCCGGCGCTCCCCAGAAAGGAATCCGGAATGGAACCAAAAGAAACCGAACTGACTCCGATGGATTCTGACCCGCTACAGCAGCCGCAGCCTCAAAAACAGGAGCATTTATTTTCCGTCCGCTTTTTGCTGTTTGTGGTCTGCATTGCGGTAGCGGCGGCGGTTCTGCTGACCTTTACGCTGACGTCGGCGCTCCAGCGAAAGCAATACACCGAGCAGCTCCTGGCCCAGCAGGAGATCATCGAGCAGCTCAGCGGCTCCGGTGGCTCTGTCGGGCAGAATCTGCAGCTGCTTGACGCGGTGATCCAGCTCTACTCCTACTATGCCGATTCGATGGACAGCAAGGCCATGCTTGAGGCTGCCTTCAAGGCATATGTGGCGGCCAGCGGGGACAGATACGCGCAGTACTATACGCAGGAGGAATACCAGGCGATTGTCGCCGAGAACAACGGGGATTATTGCGGCGTCGGCGTGACGGTTACCAATACGACTGTCGATGTGAACGGACAGGAATACAAGGTGTTCCGTGTGCTGGAAATTTATGAAGATTCCTCCGCTTTGGATGCGGGAATTGCCGTCGGCGACTACATTTATGCCGTGGAACGGGACGGTGTGTTTGAAACCATCAACGCCATCGGCTACGATCAGGCGCTTGCCGCTGTGCGGGGAGAGGAGGGAACGACGGTCGGTCTGAAGGTGCTGCGCGAGGAGGAAGGGGCTTTTTCCTATCTCGATTTCAGCGTCACCCGCCGGCAGTTTGAAACCCTTTCGGTGCGGTACAAGCTGTTTCAGGACAATGCCGAAATCGGCATTGTGAGCATTTCCGGATTTGATCTTACCACGCCCCATCAGTTCAAGGATGCCGTGAACGCGCTGCTCGCGCAGGGGGTGAAGCACTTTGTGTTTGACGTGCGCAACAACCCCGGAGGTGATCTGCAATCCATCAAGGCGGTGCTCTCCTATTTCCTCCAGGAGGGGGACATGGTGCTCAGTGCCATCGACCGGGATGGGAACGTGGCGGCGACCTACACGGTGGAGGAAACCTCGCTGACCGGCGACTATGCCGGCTGCAGTGTTGCCCGGGAGGAGATCGGCATGTACGCGGATCTGGATATGGTCGTGCTGTGCAATGAAAACACCGCCAGTGCCGCCGAGGTCTTTACCGCCACCATGCGGGATTATGGCCTGGCTGAAATTGTGGGGATGACCACCTTTGGCAAGGGCATTATGCAGACCACACGTCCGATCCGGTTTAACGATGAGCTGGTTGGCTATATCAAGCTGACCACCTACGCATATGTCACCAAATGCGGGGAGTCCTACCACGACGTGGGTATTGCGCCCGACGTGGGGGTGGATTTGAGCGAGGAGGCCAAAAAGCAACCACTCTCGCTTCTGCCGCAGAGCATGGATCAGCAGCTGCAAACCGCTGTCACGCTCTTCAAATAACGAGAAAAAAGCAACCTTGGGAAGGAGTATCGCATCATGGCAAAGGGAAAGAAAATCACATATACACAGCAGGGCTACCAGCAGCTCGTGGATGAGCTGCAGTATCTCAAAATTGAGATGCGCGAAAAAATCAAGAACGACATTGCGGTTGCCCGCTCCTTCGGAGACCTCTCCGAAAACGCCGAATACGACGAGGCAAGAAATGAGCAGGCCAAGAACGAGGCGCGTATCAAGGAGCTGGAGGAGCTGCTGGAAAACGCCGTCATCATGGATGAAACCGCAATTGACACCAGCGTGGCCAGCCTCGGCTCGACCGTGCGGGTGCTGGATATTGGTTTGAATGAGGAGATGACCTATTTGCTGGTCGGCTCCAACGAGGCGGATCCGATGGAGGGTAAGATTTCGGATCAGTCTCCCATCGGCGCGGCGCTGATTGATATGCGGGAGGGGGACGAGGCAGAGGTGGAAACCCCGGCCGGCGTCATTCATATCCGGGTTCTGGAGGTTACCAGAACCTGAACCGGAATTCGTATGCGGAGCAGAGCTTTGTGTGAGGTCTGTTCCGCATTCCGCACCCGGGTACAAAGAAAGGAGAAGGCTGAAAATGGATGATAAACGGGAGGCGCCCGAGATCACCATGCATTCCAAGGTGTTTCGCTGGCTGGACAATTTCTGGTATCACTACAAATGGCCTACCATCATCATAGCCTTTTTTCTGATTGTGGGCATTGTGGGGTTTACGCAGTGCACCTCGCAGGAAAGCAGCGATCTGACGCTGACGGTTGCTGTCGGAAACCCTGATCTTTCGGGGGAGCCGCTGCAGGTATTTTCCGACATTATGGGAGATTTGCTGCCGGAGGATCTGGACGGAAACGGAGCGAAAAGCATTGCGCTGGCACAGTTTTCCATCTTTACAGAGGACGAGCTGGTCGCGCTGTATACCTATACCGATCCCGAAACCGGGGAGGAGCGGGTGCAAACCGACGGACTGGCAGGCGCGCGGCATTACAACACCGAGCGCATTCAGTCGCTGCAAACATATATTATGACCGGGGAATGCGCGGTTTGGATCATCAGCCCGTATGTGTATGAGACAATGTTCCAGGATCGGGTACCGGTGAGCGAGACTGCCGTGCTGGGAGAAACTGCGTTTTATCAATACTACGACGCAGTCAAGGAGCAGCTCCCCCCGGATACCATGATTGTACTGACACAACCGGTCATGGGGTACATGGCGAAGCAGGAAAATTACCAGAACGCAGTGGATTATTATCATGCAATTGTGGAATTTTCGGCTCCGTAATTCTCTATTGAAGGGTTGTATATGAATAAGCGATTCGCGTCCTCCGCACTTTTATTGACGACTGCCTGCTTTTGGGGAATTTCCTTTGTGGCGCAGGTCATCGGCGCCCGGTATATGGATACCTCCACCTTCAACGCCGCGCGCTTTCTCCTGGGAGCATTGGTGTTGATTCCGGTTTGTCTGCTGTTTGAACGGGATCATCCCGACCGCAAAAAGATCGTAAAAACCATTTTGGCGGCGGTTTGCGGTGGGAGCGTGCTGTTTCTCGCTTCCTTTTTGCAGCAATACGGCACCGGTATGACCGCAAATCCCGGAAAGTCGGGCTTTATCACCGGTATTTATACGGTGCTCACCCCCGTCTTTTATTTTCTGTTTTTCCGCCGCAAAACCGGAATGCAGATCTGGATCGGCGCCGTTTTGGCGGTGATCGGGCTGTATCTGCTCTGCTTTGACGGCACAGCCGGCTTCGCATTTGGAACAGGAGAGCTGATTCTTCTGGCCGGCGCGGTATTCTGGGCCTGGCACATCATTGTCATCGACCGCTTTGTCGATGGAGTAAGCCCGTTCAAGTTTGCCTGCGGGCAGTTTCTGGTCTGCGGAGTGCTCAATCTCATTGCGGCGTTCTTCACCGGAGCGCCCAGCTGGCAGGCGGTTTATCAGGGGCGCTGGCCGATTCTGTTTTGCGGCATTCTTTCCACCGGCATCGGCTTTACCGCGCAGGTTATCGGACAGAAGCTGGCAGGGGACCCCGCCCGGTCGGCCATTCTGCTGGCCACCGAGGCGCTGTTCAGCGCATTGGGCGGTTTTGTCTGGAATCTTCTGCCTATCCCCGCCGGATATCGGGTGGACGCCACGATGAATGCGTACGGCGTGGCGGGGTGTGCGGTCATTTTTGCCGCAATTGTCCTATCTCAACTGCCGGGGAAGGTCGGGCATCCGGAGCAGGCTCGCGTCGGCCGGAACGAATAGCCGGTGTGACTCGGGCGACGGACGGCATTTTTTGAAATATGCATCCGTCGGGAGACAGGATGCGTTGCGATGTGGCCAGACTGCTGCGGTCTGTTCCACCAACTCCCCCGCCGTCGCTTATGACGGCGGGGGATGCGGCTTGCTGCGGATCTTTGCGTTTGTATCGGCGCAAAAGGCGAAAAAATGATTGACAAGAGCAGCCTCGTGTGCTATAATAAATAAGAATGCTGAATTCATGCAATTCTGCCATTCATTGGAAATCGATTAAACTCAAGTTTCCCGAAAGGATACATCACGAATGGAAAATCGAACAACTGATGCCAATACGGGCATCCCGCTTTCTTTGCTTTGGCGCATCTTTCGCAAATACTGGATTCTGTTGGCGGTGATTGCACTTGTCGTGGCAATTGGCGTGGGCGTGCTGTACGCCGCCCTCTACACCCCGCAGTATTCTTCCAAATCCCAGTTTTATGTTTCCAACGTCACATCAAATGACCCCCTGTACTCCAGTGGACAGACCGCCGCCGCGGAGGACATGGCGCAGAACTGTGTGAATTATATGAATGGCTCTATCGTGCTTGACCGCATTCTGACCGAGGCGGGTCTGCAGGGAACGTTGAATGTGACGCAGCTGCACAATATGATCACCACACGGGTTTCATCCGGCTCCGCGGTGTTTACGGTGGAAGTCGAGGGCTCGGATGCGGAGCTTAATCTGCGGATTGCAAGAGCCGTTGAGCAGGTGCTGCCGGCATATGTCGATTATTTCAACTCGCAGACAACCGAGCCAATGGTGGGGACCGACTCCAAAATGCTCAAGCTGATTGACCAGAGCGAGCTGGACCAAACCCCGAACAACAGCTCCAACCGCATCAAATATCCCATCATTGCCTGTGTGCTTGCTCTGATTCTCGGGTATCTTGTGCTGGTGATTCTTGCGATTACCGATCGCACGGTTTACGGCAAAAACGATCTGAAGGAAAAAATGCCGAAGGCCGCAGTGTTCGGTGTGATTCCGCACTGGGAGATTGAGGAGCATTCCGGCTCCGGAAAAAGCAGGAAGGGCAAGCGCCGGCTGCGCAGAAAGAAGTTCCTGCGAGACCATATCGAAGAACGCCTGATCAATCAGAATAAGGTCCCCTTCCGCATCTCCGAATCCTTTCAGCAGCTCTGCACCAACGTCACCTTCTGTTCCACCGGGGAAAAGGGCTGCACCATCGGTGTGCTTTCCTCGCTGGCCAATTCCGGCAAGAGCTTTGTGATGGCAAATCTCGCGCTGTCTCTCTCCCGGATGATTGACAAAAAGGTGCTGCTTGTGGATGCGGACATGCGCTGCCCGATGCAGAACCGCATTTTCCGGCTGGAAAACAAGTTCGGTTTGAGCAATCTGCTGGCGGGGCAGAGCGGCAATGCGGTGCACAGCCTGAATGACGGGGCATTGGACATTATCACCTCCGGCACCATTCCCCCCAACCCGATGGAGCTGCTCTCCGGCCCCAATATGGAGGCACTGGTGTCACAGTGGAAGCAGACGTATGACTATATTCTGTTCGATCTTCCGCCCCTGGGAGAGGTTTCGGACGCGGCATCGGTTGCCAAGCTGATGTCGGGATACCTGTTTGTGATCCGCTCTGGGCTGAACGATGTGCAGCTCGTGCGGGAGTCCGCCACATTTGTGGAGGAGAAGGATGCAAGGATATTCGGCTATGTTCTCACCGATGTGGAGGACGAGTATCTGGACTCCTATTATTCCAAATATGCAAAATATGCGTCGTATGGCAGTTACCGCACCGAAGCGCAGGATTCCAAGGAAACTCCCGCGGCCGGCTGAGCGTGAACCGAGCTGGAGCGTCGCTGCCGGTGTGCCGGGCGGGCATATCCGGCAGCAGGCAGCTCCAACGGCGTAGTTTTTGTGCTGCCGGCAATGGCGGTGATCCGCCGTCCCTTGCCGGCATTTCGCTTTTTTAAGGCAACCCCGCACAATTCTGACTGTGCGCCGCTTGCGGCCCTTTGCACGCCAGATTTTGGTGAAAGGCTTTCCTGTGGAAAGCCGCCGTGAATTGTGCGGTGTTGCCTTAAGGCATTACCGCGCACCCGGCGCCGCCGGTGTGTTGTGCCCGGGTGTGTACCGTCCGTTTCCGGCATGCTGTGGGCCGGAGCGCCGAAAGAATGGATCCATGGAAAGGAAGGCAGTATGAGAAGAGAGGAACACCGTACATTTGATGTGGTTGTTGTCGGGGGCGGCATGAGCGGTCTGTGCGCAGCTTTGGCCGCGGCACGGAACGGCGCCGAAACCGCTTTGGTGCACGCCCGGCCCGTGCTCGGAGGCAATGCCTCCAGTGAGGTGAGAGTGCATATCTCCAGCGCAACCGACGGTATGCGCAAGCCGGAGCTGGAGGAGGGCGGTATTCTGTATGAGCTGATGCTCGCCAACAAGGCGCGCAATCCGGATTTTGTGTTCAGTCTGTGGGATATGACCCTGTTTGAGGCGGCGAAAATGCAGCGCGGGCTGACGCTGTTCCTGAACACGGTCATGACCGATTGCAGCGTGGAGAACCACACGGTGCAGAGCATTGCCTGCTATCAGGAAACCACCGAAAAGCATCTCACGCTTTCGGCTCCCCTGTTTGTGGATGCAACCGGCAACGGCACGCTCGGCTATTTTGCGGACGCCGAATACCGGCAGGGCAGCGAGGCGAGAAGCGAGTTCGGCGAGCCGCACGCGCCCGAACAGGCGAACAACGAGCGCATGGGCAATACCATCCTGTTCCGCGCAATTGACCGCGGACATCCGGTGCCCTTCACGCCGCCTGCCTTTGCAAAAAAGCTGAGCGAGCACGATCTGCGCTTTCGTGTGCACTCCAACCGCCATCGGCCGGATTTCTCGATGGCCGAAAACCCGGAGGATTATGCCCGCGTTTCGGCAACCTCCTCCAGTTGCTCGGACTACGGCTATTGGTGGATCGAGCTGATGGGGGATGGGGAGGACATCATTCCGGACTACGAGGACATCCGGGATGAGCTGTATGCCTATTTTTGGGGTGTGTGGGATCACATCAAGAACGGCGGCGACCACGGAGCCGAAAACTATGAGCTGGTCTGGGTGGGCGCTCTGCCCGGGATGCGGGAGAGCCGCCGCCTGGTGGGGGATTATATCCTGAACGAGTGCGATATTGCCGCCCACAGGATGTTCGACGATGCAGTTTGCTATGGCGGCTGGGGCGTGGATCTGCATGTTGCGCACGGTCTGAAGGACCTTGATCAGCTCCCGAGCCGGGTGTGGAACAATGATGAGTATTATACCATTCCGTATCGCTGCTTTTACTCCAGAAACATCACGAACCTGTTCTTGGCGGGCAGGGACATCTCCTGCTCCAAATTGGCATTTGCTAGCACGCGCATCATCGGAACATGCGCAATCGGCGGGCAGGCGGCAGGCACCGCAGCCGCGCTCTGCCATCGCTATGGGTGCGCTCCCCGCGGGCTGCTGCCCCGGGTTGGAGAGTTGCAGCAGCTTCTGCTCAAGCAGGATTGCTTCCTGCCCGGCATCCGGAATGCGGACGAACAGGATCTGGCGAGAGGCGCGGTATTTACCGCTTCCTCCCATACCGAGGGCGGCGAGCCGCAGAACGTCATCAACGGCATTTCCCGCTCGTTTGACGGTGCTCTCAACGGCTGGCGCTCGGCCGGCATCTCTCCGTCCGGCGAAACCCTCTGCATGCGGCTTCCAAAGCCCGCGAGGCTGTCCGAGCTGCGCCTGACGTTCGACTGCGATTTCCGGTACCCTCTGCGCATCACCATGGCGCCTGCGCGGCAGAAGCAGCAGCGCCCGGGCGTTCCGATGGAGCTGGTCAGGGATTATGACATTGTTCTGATGCGGAACCGAGTGCCCCTCCGGCGGATCTCCGTTCGCGGGAATATCCAGCGCCACAATGTGGTTGCGTTTGAACCGACCGAATGCGACAGTGTGGAATTTTTGTTTCTCTCCACGCACGGGGCGGAACAGGTGACGGTTTTTGAAGTGCGCGCCTACGAGACCGCCGGGCAGGACCTGCACTGAAGCCTGAAAGACGTATCGCGCTCATACGGCGTCCCGGTCAAGGCCATGGCCTTGACCGGGACGCCGTGTTGTCTTTGTATGCGTGGCAAAAGAATGCGTTGCCTTTTTCCGGAACCGGGCATATCGGACGGTTATGTCTGTTTCAGCTCATATCGTTCCGTGTGGTTGTTGGCCGCTTCCCGCCTGCGGATTCGGACGGATGATGCATGAGCGCGCCGCCGCCGACACAAAATATCCGATGTATGGGGAAAATTTTTTTGAAAAGGCTCTTGACAAATACCCCGGCAGGGTATATAATGATAATACCCATAGGGGGTATATTGGTGTGAAACCGAAAGGAGAGGGGAGCAATGAGCCAGCATGAGTGCTGCAAAACCACCGTCCGCACGGAGGAAGAGAAAAAAAAGCTGATTCACCGGCTCAACCGGATTGAGGGGCAGATTCGCGGCATCCGCGGAATGGTGGAGCGGGACGCCTACTGTACCGATATTCTCACGCAGTGCGCCGCTGTCAGCGCAGCGCTTCATGCCTTCAACCTCGAGCTGACCGAGCGGCATATCCGCGGCTGCGTGGTGCGGGATATCCGGGAAGGGAAAACCGAAGTGATTGACGATCTGCTGGTTACGCTGCAAAGGCTGATCAAATAACCGCATAGAAAAGCCGGACATCCACAGAGGAAAGGAAGGGAGTGAATGCATTGGAACAATATCATGTGACCGGAATGAGCTGTGCCGCGTGCAGCGCACGGGTCGAAAAAGCGGTCAAGGGCGTGCCGGGAGTGACCTCCTGCTCGGTCAGCCTGCTGACCAATTCGATGGGAGTGGAGGGAACGGCCTCGCCGCAGGCGGTGATTGCCGCCGTGGAGGCAGCGGGGTATGGCGCCTCGCCAAAAGCCGGGCAGAAGCAGGCAGCCGGGGCCGCTGCAGAGGAGCTGCGGGATACCGAAACACCGGCGCTGCTTCGCAGGCTGGTGGTGTCGCTGGTCTTTTTGCTGGCGCTCATGTATCTCTCGATGGGGTACATGATGTGGGGCTTTCCGCTGCCTGCCGCTCTGGGAGAAAATCCGGTGGCCATCGGGCTTTGCCAGCTACTGCTTTCCACCGCAATTCTGGTCATCAATCAGAAGTTTTTCGTCAGCGGGGTCAAGGGACTGCTGCACCGGGCGCCCAATATGGATACGCTGGTGGCGCTGGGGGCGGGCGCTTCCTATGGCTACAGCGTGTATGCGCTGTTTGCCATGACCGCCGCACAGCTTGCCGGCAACCATGAGCTGGTGATGTCCTATCTGCACGAGATGTATTTTGAGTCGGCGGCAATGATTCTCACGCTGATCACGCTGGGCAAGCTGCTTGAGGCCAAGGCCAAGGGCAGAACCACCGATGCGCTCCGGGCACTGATGAAGCTGGCTCCCAAAACCGCCACCGTGGTGCGGGACGGGGCCGAGCAGGAGGTGCCGATTGAGGAGGTGCGGCGGGGCGATATTTTTGTCGTGCGTCCCGGGGAGAGCATCCCGGTGGACGGAACCGTGATCGAGGGGAGCAGCGCGGTCAATGAGTCGGCGCTGACCGGAGAGAGCCTGCCGGTTGACAAAGCGGCGGGGGACCGCGTCTCTGCCGCGACCGTCAATCAGTCCGGCTTTCTCAAATGCGAGGCGGTCCGGGTGGGAGAGGATACCACACTCTCCCAGATCATCCGCATGGTCAGCGATGCGGCCGCCACCAAGGCGCCGATCGCCAAGGTGGCCGACCGGGTGTCCGGCGTGTTTGTCCCGGCGGTCATCGGGGTGGCAATCGTCACCTTTTTGGTCTGGCTGCTGCTCGACCGCACGGTGGGCTATGCGCTGGCGCGTGCCATTTCGGTGCTGGTGATCAGTTGTCCCTGTGCGCTGGGGCTTGCCACACCGGTTGCCATCATGGTGGGCAACGGTGTGGGCGCCAAAAACGGGATCCTGTTCAAAACCGCGGTTTCTCTCGAGGAGACCGGCAAAACCCATATCGTTGTGCTGGATAAGACCGGAACCGTTACCACGGGGATGCCGACCGTCACCGACTATCTCCCGGCCGAGGGCGTGACCGAGGAGACGCTGCTGTCCGCCGCTTATGCGCTGGAGCGCCGCAGCGAGCATCCGCTGGCCAAGGCAATCCTGCGGGCGGGGGAGGAGCGGGGAATGACCGCCGGAGAGGTTACCGATTTCACTGCGCTCACCGGCAGCGGCCTGCGCGCCACCCGCGCGGGGCGGACTCTTCTGGGAGGAAACCGGGGGCTGATGGAGGAATCCGGCCTGCAAATCCCCCCGGCGCTTTCCGAGGCCGCCGGAAGGCTGGCCGACCAGGGCAAAACGCCGCTGTATTTTGCCGAGGACGGTACGCTGCTCGGCGTGATTGCAGTGGCCGATGTGCTCAAGGAGGAAAGCCCGCAGGCCATCCGCGAGCTGAAGGACATGGGCATCCGCGTGGTGATGCTGACCGGAGACAATCCGCAGACAGCCAACGCCATCGGCCGCGCGGCCGGTGTGGACGAGGTGATTGCGGGCGTGCTGCCGGACGGCAAGGAGGCGGTGATCCGCAGCCTGCAGGAGCAGGGCAAAACCGCCATGGTCGGGGACGGCATCAATGACGCGCCGGCGCTGACCCGGGCAGACGTCGGCATTGCCATCGGCGCCGGAACCGACGTGGCCATCGACGCGGCCGACGTGGTGCTGGTCAACAGCCGGCTGACCGATGTTCCTGCGGCCATCCGTATGAGCCGCGCCACCCTGCGCAACATTCACGAGAATCTGTTCTGGGCGTTCATTTATAACGTCATCGGCATTCCGCTGGCTGCCGGCGTCTGGGTGCATTGGGGGCTGACGCTCAATCCCATGTTCGGAGCCGCCGCTATGAGCCTTTCCAGCTTTTGCGTGGTGATGAATGCGCTGCGCCTGAACTGGTTCCCGCTGCACAATCCCAACAAATTCCGCAAACACCCGTCAAAATCCACGGCGAAAGCCGGGATTGCAAATACAACATCCATCGAAAGTGAGGAGAAACCCATGGAAAAAACACTGAAAATTGAGGGCATGATGTGCGAGCACTGCGAGATGCACGTCAAAAAAGCGCTGGAGGCGATTCCGGGCGTGGAGAGCGCCGCGGTCAGCCATACGTCCGGCACGGCGGTGCTGAAGCTGAACGCCGATGTTCCGGCCGATCGGCTGAAGGCGGCCGTGGAGGAAGCCGGCTACCGGCTGGTCGGCTGAGGGCGGATTGGCACCCCGGAATACAAGCAGCCCCTGTGCCCTTCCAACGGGAGGGCGCAGGGGCTATCGTATGGGCTTTGGCACTTCAAAATTTTTCATCTGGAAGTAAGAGAAATTTACAAAAACACTTGACAACGGTGCCGCTTCGTGATATAATTTGAGAATGATTCTCAAATTCGGAGGTGACAGCTTGAAGCGAAACAATTACCAGACCGAGGGCAGGCAGCGGCTGCTGCAGTTTCTGGCGAAAAACCCGGACCGGCAGTTCACGGCGGAGGAGATCTGCCGCGCGGTCAACGGGGGAGAGCAGGGAAAGAGCAGCGTGTACCGCCAGCTCTCCGGACTTTGCCGGGAGGACGCGGTGCGCTGCTTCCGTAGCGCCCAGCTCGGACGCAGCGTCTACCAGTATGTCGGCGGGGAGTGCTGCGATTGCCGCAATCACTTTCACGCCAAGTGTATGCAGTGCGGGCGCATGGAGCATCTGGCCTGCGGCGATTCCTCGGAGTTTGCCCGGCATCTGCTCACAGAGCACGGCTTTGACATTGACTGCGGGCAATCGATGCTCTACGGGCTTTGCGCCGATTGCCGCCGGAAGCAAGGAGGGGCAAGCCGTTGACCGAGTGGACCGAGTGGATTCTGCACAGCCTTCTGGACACGGCCAAGCTGTTGCCGTTCCTGTTTCTGACCTACCTGCTCATGGAGTTCCTGGAGCACAAATCCGGAGACGCCGCGGGGCGCCTGCTTCGGCGCTCCGGCAAAATCGGGCCTCTGCTCGGGGGCGCGCTGGGGGTGGTTCCGCAGTGCGGCTTTTCCGCGGCCGCGTCCGGCCTGTACGCCGGGCGGCTGATCACCGTTGGCACGCTGCTGGCGGTTTACCTCTCCACCTCGGACGAGATGCTGCCCATTCTCCTGTCCAGCGGCGCCTCGCTGCCCTTTATTCTGGGCGTGCTGGGCTGCAAGCTGGCCATCGGCGTGCTGGTGGGGTTTGCAGTGGATTTCGTCTTTCGCCTGTTTCGCCGCAAACGGCAGACCGATGAGCCGTGTATTGAGGCGATCTGCGAGCGGGAGCACTGCAAATGCGGCGAGCACTTTGTGTTGTCCGCCCTGAAGCATACCCTGCGCATCGCGGTGTTTCTGCTGATTGTCACCTTTCTGCTGGAGGCGGCGGTTCATCTGATCGGGGAGGAGCGCATCGCGTCGCTTGTGCTGAACCGTCCGGTGCTCGGCAATCTGCTCGCGGCAGTGGTTGGGCTGATACCGAATTGTGCTTCCTCCGTGCTGCTGACCGAGCTTTATCTCTCCGGGGTGATCAGCATCGGCTCGATGCTCTCGGGGCTGCTGGTAAACGCCGGCGTGGGGCTTCTTGTGCTGTTCCGCACGAACCGGCCGGTATCCGATTCGGTGCGGGTTCTGGCTATTCTCTGGTGTACCGGAATGGTGTCTGGGCTATTGATCGACGTCAGCCCGCTGGCCGGATGGCTCAACGGACTGCTGTGAATCTGGAATCCGGAACCGGAATTTCTTCCGGTTCCGTCAGACTGTAGACCAAAGCAATGGCTTTCGTCAGTTTGATAAAAGTTTTGATCAAACTTTTTCAAAAGTTTGCGGGGTGGAGGGCGCGAAGCCCTCTCTCGCAAGGCACCGGAGGTGCCGGAAATTTTGCTTCGCAAAAGTTTCCGCCCGCAGGCGGCGAAATTCCTATACGGCGCTTTCTTTTTGGCAAACTCTGCGAAAGCAGATTTGCGGCTGAGCAACGCGAAGCCTTTGCTTCTTTCTTTACGCCTACATGCTCAAAGAAAAAGCGGACGAATGCTTTTGTGCAATTTTTATTTGATGTGCCTTTTGTCTACAGTCTGCCGCAATCGGAAATCCTTCTGGTCCCGTGTAAACGTGTAAATTGTAAATGGCGAAGAAAGGAAAACAAACATGACCAAGATTGATATTTTTTCGGGCTTTCTCGGAGCGGGGAAAACCACACTCATCAAAAAGCTGCTGAAGGAGGCCTACAGCGGCGAGCAGCTTGTGCTGATTGAAAATGAATTCGGGGAAATCGGCATTGACGGCGGCTTTATGCAGGACGCCGGCATTCAGATTACCGAGATGAACAGCGGCTGCATCTGCTGCTCGCTGGTTGGCGACTTCGGCAAGGCGCTGCGCAAGGTACTGGACGAGTACCATCCGGACCGCATCCTGATTGAGCCGTCCGGCGTGGGTAAGCTCTCGGACATTATCCGCGCGGTGCAGAACGTCGCACCCGAGGGCGCATTGCTCAACGGCTTTACGACCGTGGTGGACGTGGGCAAATGCAAAATGTATATGCGCAATTTCGGAGAGTTTTTCAATGATCAGATTGAAAACGCCGGCTGCATTGTGCTCTCACATACCGACCGTGCCTCCGGGCAGAAGATTGACGAGGCGGTCAGACTGCTGCGAGAGCACAACGCCACGGCCGTCATCGTCACCACCCCTTGGGGGCAGCTCGACGGCCGGCAGTTGCTCTCGGCGATGGAGCGCCGGGACACGATTGCGCAGGAGCTGGAGCGGCTGGCAGAGGAGACCGCACAGGAGCGCCACAGTCACGGGGAGGGCTACTGCCATCACCACGAACATGACGGGGAGCACGGGCATTGTCACCACGATGAAGAGGAGCATGCGCACTGCCACCACGGCGAGGAGGAGCACGGGAGCTGCCATCATCATGACGGCCATGATCACGAGCACGCCCACGACCATGATCACGAGCATGACCACTGCTGCCATGACCATGAGGAGGAGCACGTCCACCATCACCACGACGGAGAGGAGTGCGACGATCCCGATTGCTGCTGCCACCATCACCATGACGGCGAGCATGGGCACCATCATCACCACGCGGACGAGGTGTTTGTGAGCTGGGGCGTGGAAACCACCAAAAAGTTTGACGAGGGCGAGCTGCAAACGATTCTTGAGGCTCTGCTGGAGGAAAAGAAGTACGGCGTGGTGCTGCGTGCCAAGGGCATTGTGGAGGCCCGGGAGGGCGGCTGGCTGCACTTCGACTATGTGCCCGGCGAGCCGGATGTGCGCCGGGGCAGCGCCGGCGTGACCGGCAGGCTCTGCGTCATCGGTTCGGGGCTGAACGAGGCCGCGCTGGCTGAGCTCTTCGGCGTGGCGCAAAACTGAAATCGGAGGGAAATTGCCTATGGCAGCCAATATTCCGGTCTATCTCTTTACCGGATTTTTAGAGGGAGGGAAAACCCATATCATTCAGGAGTCCATGGAGGACAAGCGCTTCAATTCGGGGGAAAAAACCCTGATTCTGCAGTGTGAGGAGGGGGTGGACGAGCTGGAGCCGGACCGGTTCTGGGGCAGAAACGTCTACCTTGAACAACTGGAGCAGGAGAGCGACGTCAATTGGGAAAACCTGACCGCGATCGGAAAAAAGCACAGGATTGACCGGGTCATCATCGAGTATAACGGCATGTGGAAGCTCTCCACTCTGTATGAGAATTTGCCCGAGAACTGGGGCATCTATCAGGAAATGCTGTTTGCCGACGCCGGAACCTTTCTCAGCTACAACGCCAATATGCGCCAGCTCATGGTGGATAAGCTGACCAACTGCGAGATGGTGGTGCTCAACCGCACCCCCGACGGCATCGACAAGGATGCGATTCACAAGGTGATCCGCTCGGTTACCCGCCGCGCCGCCATCACCTATGATTATCCGGACGGGCATGTGGAGTACGACGACATTGAGGATCCGCTGCCCTTCGATCTTGAGGCGCCGGTGGTGGAGATCGCGGATGCCGACTATGCGATGTTCTACCGGGATCTGTCCGAGGATATGCAGAAGTACAACGGCAAAACCGTGCGCTTCAAGGGCATTGTGGCGCGGGACGGCAAAATGCCGTCCAATACGCTGCTGGCCGGCCGCCATGTGATGACCTGCTGCGTCGAGGACATCGCCTTCCATCCGCTGGTTTGTATCTTTGATGGCCCCACCACGCTCAAAACGCGGGATTGGGTCACCCTGACCGGTACCATCAAGCTGGAAAAGCACAAGCTCTACCGCGGGCCGGGGCCTGTGCTCTATGTCAGCAGTACCGCGCTTGCCGTTCCTCCGGTGCAGGAGGTGGCAACCTTTTATTGAGCCGTGAAAAATCGGACGGCTCACATTGGGGCTGTTTCACGATTCCCTCGTGGAGCGGCCTCTTTTTTTCATGCCTGTTGAACAGGATCAGCCGCAGATCATTTCCCACTTGACAACGCCGCCGCGCATATGGTAGAATATAATTGCCGGGCGGGCAGAATGCCGACCCGCACCGTGTTTTCCGCAAATCGAACCGCTATGACGGAGGGGGATTGGACCATGAAACAAACGACCTTGCTGTTCCGGTGGGCGCGCATCATGAAAAGGCTGTTGGGGGCTGTGATGATCGGCGCTCTGGTGATGTCCGCACTGTGGGGCTGCCGTTCGGAGCCGGAGCGCGTCCGTGTGTATTCGTCGGATTATGCATCGCTCCAATATCTCGAGCCGGGGGAATTTGACAGGGAGCAGAGCCTGTACTGGAATCTGCCCGAAAACCCGTATCATGCGTATCGCTGTCATGTCAGCGTTTCGGACGAGGGACTGCTCATCAGCAATCAATCCGGGCGGCAGGAAACCTACCTGACGCAGTTTGACAACGGGTATTTCATCGGCGTGGATCTGGGAGAATTTGACGGATGGGTCAGATATGTGCCGTATTTCAGCACCCTCCCGGAGGGCGGCGAATCGGTGTTGGTTTCGGATGAGAATTGCCGCGGAATCCTTGCAAAGGACCGGCGGAACGGCTATCTTTTGACCGGCGATGCGCTGGCAATGACCGGAAGCATTTATCTGCTGCAGTGCTCCGATGCCGGAGACCAATGGACGTGGAAGCTGCTGGCCGCTCTGGAGGAGCTCCCGCTGGCCTGCACCTACGAGAAAGAGCAGGAGCTGCTGTATGTGGTCACGTCCGGCTCCATCCTTTCGGTTTCGGCCGATCAACAGGTTTCCACGCTGGTCAGGTCCGGGATGTTCAACGAGATCGGCGCCAATTCAGTTGTTTTCTATGAGGATTCCTTTTGGTGCGGCTCTCCGATGGGCGTTTATCGGTACTGTGTGCAAACCGGAGAGGAAATCTGGTATCCGATGGATTACGCGGCACATGTCGGCTGAAACGACACCACAGGGCCGGAAAAAGACCTGCATTCCGTATAATGCAACCGCCGGTTGACAAAATTCCAAGTCGGATTGGTTGCTTTTGGAAGTGCGATCGGGTATACTGTTTCCATCACAACAACAGAAAGAGGTACATGATGAGCTTATCCGAAAAAATTATTCTGCTGCGGAAACGAAACGGATGGTCGCAGGAGGAATTGGCCGAGCGGCTGAATGTTTCCAGACAGTCGGTTTCCAAATGGGAGAGCGCCCAGAGCGTCCCGGAGCTGGATAAAATTCTGCAATTGAGCAGCCTGTTCGGCGTGACGACCGATTATTTGCTGAAGGAAGACGCGGAGCCCACCGCCGCGGGCTTTGCCGCCGCGGCTCTCCATACGCCGCAGGCTCCGGGCGGCTGCTCCCAGAGCCGGGAAAGCGGCGCCGACGAAACGGAGGAGGACATAGCCGGGAATGCCTATGCCGCAGCCCATGGCGACGCGCAGGAAGCAGCCGGGAGCGTTCGGATTTCCCCGGACCGGGCAGAGGCGCTGCTTGCGGCGGCCGGCCGCAAAAGCCGGATTGACGCGACCGGCGTCGCGCTCTGCATCCTGTCTCCGATTCTGCTGATCTGGCTGGGCTGGCGATCCGAGGTGGGAGCGGTGACAGAGGGGATGGCCGCCGGCGTGGGAATCGGCGTGATGTTTGTCATCGTGGCTGTGGCCGTGGGACTGCTGATTTATGCCGACTACGCATGGAAGCAAATGGACTTTCCGCTCGGAAGGCATATTGTGCTGGAGCCGGAAAACGAGCGCACGGTGCGGCAGGGATATGGCCGTCTGCAGCACCGGACCATGGTGGTCACCATCGCCTCTGTGGCGCTGTTCATCTGCTCCCCCGTGCCGTTGATTGCCACTGCCGAGATGGGGGAGCTATACAGCGTCGCTTCGCTTTGCTTTCTGTTTGTTCCGGTCGCGCTGGGGGTCTGGCTGCTGGTATGGGGCTATTGCCCGGGCAAGGTCTACCGCCGCCTGCTCAACTGCCAGAATGCCGATGACAGGCAGGAGGAGGCGGAAAAAGCCGGAACAGAGACCGAGGCGCAAAAGCTGTTTGATGGGTTCTGGTGGCCGATCGTTACGGCCGGATACCTGCTGTGGTCCTTCCTCACCTTTGACTGGCACATCACATGGGTAGTATGGCCGGTTGCCGGGTGCGTCAGCGCCGGTATCCATGCGCTGCTGCGCTATAAAACACAAAAATAGGCGCCATCTTCTCGGCAAATGCGATGCGGTCGGAGATCCAGTAAATCGGGTATATATTTGCGCATTGTCAGTGAGGGGAACGGCAATGATGGAAATCAAACGATCAATTTGAAGTTTTATAAGGAGGTCTGATATATGCTGGATACGATCCCTGACGAAGAAGAAATGAGAGCTTTGGTTGGGAAATTTCTGTATGATGTATGGAATCGGTTGCGCGCTTTCATAGATGAAAAATACGAAATGGATTGCCTGTGGGAAAAAGGGGGCAAGGCATGGAAATATGAATATAAATATCGTCGGGGCGGTAAAACGCTGTGTTCGTTATTTGCAAGAGAAAACTGTATTGGTTTTATGATCATTTTCGGAAAAGACGAACGGCTGAAATTTGAAGCAGACAGAGATAATTACGCAAAGGAAATTCAGAAAATATATGACGAGGCTCCCACTTACCATGATGGGAAATGGATGATGTTTGAGCCGGTGGATACCTCTCTGTTTCCGGATTTGATCAGACTGCTGCGCATCAAAAGAAAGCCGAACAGAAGATCGTTTCAATGACGTCAGCCTCTATGCCTTTATCCGATTGGCTGATTTTTACGAATTTCCGGTGATGAACAGATTCCTTTAAGGCAACACCGCACAATTCTGACTGCGCAAATCTGCCGTCAGATTTTTCGTCAAACAAACCAAATTGACGCAGGCAATAGTAGATCTATTGACAAGGAGATTTGTGCAGTTTGGCGAAAAAGA
>CALXUY010000012.1 GCA_944391805.1 uncultured Clostridia bacterium | reverse complement strand
CATCAGGCGGTACACTCTCCCGACACTGACGCTGACGCCATATTCACGCGCAAGAATGCGCTGTACCTTGTAAGCTCCGAATCGCTTGTCGTATGCCGCATAAATCCGCAGTATCGCTGATTTGATCTGCTGGTTTTCAGAAACACGCGGAGCCGGGGCCTGAGAAAAGTGTTTGTAGTACGTGCTTCTGTTGACCCGCAGCACACGGCAGAGCGTTTTGATTTGATGTTGATACCGGAGCAGATGTACGGCGTTCAGTCGTTCCCGGAGTGTGGCATGAAGATGGCAATCGCTTTTTTTAGGATCAGGTTTTCCTCCTCCGGTTGGGCATTTCGCTTCTGAAGCTCTTTTACCTGTTTGGCGGTCAAGACCTCGCCGTCGTCGGTCTGTACGGTTGCGTACTGCTTCACCCATTTGCACAGCGCCGACTCCGAAACGCCGTACTCCCGGCAGAGCTGCGCCTGCGTTTTCCCGTTTTGGTAGAGCGTTACCAGTGACTTTTTAAACTCCTCATTGTATTTGATTGTTGATATCTTTTCCCATCCTTGCAATCCGACTTTTGTCGATGGTCTTAAACCGTATTTCACGCAGAAAATTGGGCGTTTCACGCTGAAAAAACTTTTTGAAAAGGCATCCTTTGTATAATGAATAAAATGCCGGCAAACGACGGTTACAGTAAAGCGTATGGAAGAGCGAGTTCGGAGGATCCGGATGTGTCCTTGACCGTTTGCGGGTCGAGGCAGATGCACGGCTCTCCGTGCTGAGCGGTGAGGGGATCGATGTGAGCTTCCGGTATCGGGGCAGGGGGACGGGCCGGAAAGAGAGGGGGCGCCGGTCATGGACAAATATGATTTTGGGCAAAGTGCTGGAGACTATGGAGCAGCAATAAAACTGAAGGACAGCATCAGGCGCCCATCAGCAATCGCTTGGAGGTGTTCGATATGAAGATAAACAAAGTGATAGACGGGGAGACACTGCGGATATCTCCGGAAGGGCGGCTGGACACAACCACTGCCCCGCAGCTGGAAGCCGAGCTCCGACAGTCCATTCAGGGCGTCACCCTTCTGGAGCTGGATTTTGACCGGCTGGAGTACCTGTCTTCTGCCGGACTGCGGGTGATCCTCGCCGCGCAGAAAACGATGAACCAGCAGGGGAAAATGGTCGTCCGTCATGTCAATGAAACCATTATGGAAGTGTTTGAAGTGACCGGCTTCAATGACATCCTCACCATCGAATGAGGCAAGGGATGAAGCGTGGAGCATGCATGAAGCTGCTGGAGCAGACAGCCAAGGCGGCAGAAGCGGAACCGGGACGGGAGGATGTTGTCGTTTTACATATCAACCACTGCATGGACAATACTTTTTACTTCAACGATGTGCTGAAAAGCCTGTTTGCCCATGTGACGCTTCTGACTCCGCCCTACAGCAATCAGGATATCCCGGACGGATACCCCGGCTCATGTTATCACGGTGTGCGGCGGGACGGCGTCTATCACCTGATGAAGAACCGGGTGGAACTGGACTGTTGCGGCACGGATTTTCTTGCGTCCACGATGCTTCTGCTGGAAGAAGCCTTTCGCCGGGACCTGATCCCCCTCTTGCGCCAGGGGAAAAAGCTGCTGATAATTGAGGACGGGGGTTATCATTTCGAAGCGCTGCCACGGGTGAAGCGGCTGTTTCCGGAGGTGGAGGCCAGGGTCATCGGTGTAGTGGAGCAGACCACTTCAGGTACCCGCAGAAGCATGAGCCGGCAAGGATACCGGTATGCCTATCCCTGCGCCAGCGTTGCCCGATCGGATATCAAAATGCATGTAGAGTCCATCTTCATCGGCCAGCGGATTGTAGAGGAGCTGGGGCTGATGCTCTATGAGGCGGATGCTTTTTTCCCGTTTCATTCCGTGCTGTTGGTGGGGTATGGCGTTGTGGGGCGCAGCTGCCGTATGGCGCTGGAAGGGCGCTTCTGCCAGATGGAAACGTATGATACGGATCCCCGGGTGCGGCTGGTCGCGGAGCGTGACGGCGTCCGGGCCTATTCCGGACCGGATCCGGAGATGTTTTCGTGGGATACCATTGTCATCGGCTGCGTGGGCGCCCCCTCTTTCGGGGAGGAGATGCTCCGGGCTTTCCTTGAAGGCAGAGGCACAAGCGTCTATCTGGCCAGCGGGTCTTCAAAGGAGGTGGAGTTTTCCTACTTCCTGCGCTATCTGACGGGAAGGGAAGCGGAGATCCCCGGCCTTGTGCCAAAGGGCCGGGAGACGGGAAGGTGGTACAACTGTTATCGCTTCCGCTACTGCGGCAAAGAAAAGAATGTGTATCTGATGGCCGAAGGAAAACCGGTGAACTTTTACCGGGAAGGGGTGATCAGCCTGACCCACCGGGTGATTGATCTGGTGTTTACGGAAATGCTCCGGATGGCGCTGTACCTGTGCCGCAACCGGAATATCCCTCCTCAGCTGTATATACTGGGAGAGGACAATCCGATGACCAGAGCGATTTCCGAGCAGGAACTGCTGCACAGATGGTTTCGGGAAAATCGCTTTTGGTATCGGGGGGAGCTGGAAGCGTTTCTGCGGCCCCACCCCCTGACTGATGAACTGCGTAAGAATACATGGGAGAAGGATTATGGAGAAGATTATTAAACGGACCTTCTTTCAGTTTTTCGGCCCTACGCTGGTGGCGTCCTTGGCGTTGGCCGTTGTCTCCATGACCGATTTGATTGTGGCCGGCCAGCTTTTGGGCAGCGGCGCGTTTACCGCCATCAGTCTGGCGCTGCCGGTCACGATCTATGTGCAGATCATTGCCGCGATTTTCGGCGGCGGCGCCGGAATTGTGGTGTCCAACCTTTTGGGGCGGGGCGAACGGGAACGCTGCAACCGGGTGTTTACCACCGCGCTGCTGTCGGCCGGGGCCGTAGGCGTGGCGACGGCGGCGTTGGGGCTGCTTTTTTTGAACCCGCTGCTCCTGCTGTTGGGGGGCCAGCCCGGTGAAAGCATGGATTATGCCCGCCAATACATCGGGATTCTGCTGCTGGGAATGCCTTTTTTGATTTTGGCGCCGGTTCAGCTCACCTTTCTGCGCAATGACAGCCACCCCCGCTACACCATGTTCTGCGTTCTGGCAGGCGGTGTGTGGAACCTGCTTGCCAACATTTCGCTGGTGCTTCTGTTTGACCTGGGGATTGCCGGCATTGCCATCGGCACCATCACTTCGCAGATGTTCAGTTGTGTGCTTTCCGGCCTGAAGCTCTACCGCAGGGGCGGCAGCTTTCATCTGGTCAGGAAGGGCTGGTCCTTTTCCGATGTGAGGGAAATGGCCAGACCCGGCTTGCCCGCCGCTATGATTTTTTTCTTTCAGGTTGTGCTTACGGTGGTGATCAACCATACCCTGACGATGACCGGAGGCGACAATGCGGTGGCGGTATACGCGATTGTGAAATATCTGATCACCTTCCTCTATGCCTTTTACGACGGCGTAACCGGTTCTGTCCAGCCCATGCCGGGCGTCTATCAGGGAGAAGGGGAGATTGACAACCTGCGGTGCACGGTTTCCGTTTCCTTTCGGATCATGCTGCTGTTGTCTGTGGCCATCACGGTGGCGTTGGAGCTGGGCGCCCCGCTGATCTGCAGAATTTTTGGCGTAGAAGCGGATATGCTGGATATCACTATGACGGCCATTCGCATCCAGGCGCTGTTCTGCGTCACGGCGGGGATACTCGCGTTTTTGGGAGCCTTTTATCGCTGTACCGGCCATGCGGCAATCGCCATGGTCATTGCCGTGTGCAACAATCTGATCTTTCCGGTATCCATCATTCTGCTGCTGGCGAATTTCACTCCCCTTGGCAGCAACAGCGTTTACTGGGGGCTGGTGCTTACGGACTATGCCACCCTGCTGGTGCTGTTTTGCGCCCTGCGGGTGCTGCGCAAGCCGGGGGAGTCCCCGCTGCTGCTGATCCCCGCACAGGACGCCCGGAACAAGGACCCCGTGTACCGGGTACTGATTCAGGACAAGTATGAGGACATTTCGAGAATCTCCGCAGAAATTGATACGTTCTGTGAGAAGCATGGCGTTCCCATGAAGAAATGCTATTATATTCACCTGTGTCTGGAAGAGCTGGTTGTGAATGTCATTCAGCTGGGGTTCCGCAAGGAGCGGGATAACTATATCGACATCCGGTTGTCGGTTCTGCCCGATCAACAGGTGGTTCTGCGCATTCGGGATGACGCGGTGGAGTTTGATCCCACCCGGACCCAAGCGGTCTCGCTGGGCGATCTGCTGGACGGCTCCCACGAGGAGGCGCACAATGAGCTGGGGCTGTTTCTGGTGAAAAAGGTGGCCAGCTCATATTCCGACAAGCGCACAGTTGGCTTTAATAATTTTATGGTGGTGCTTTGACAGGCTGCCGGAAAGGATAGGAGACGATGAAGGAAATTTTCACTGTTTTTCGAAGGAAAAGCGCATGGGGGCATAAGCTGCTCAGCGCCGTGGTGTTTTTTGCCATAGCCTTGCCTTTCCGCAGTCTGTTCACCCTTCTGCCGGGCGTGACGGAGATTCGCCCGGCCAACATGGTGCCGCCGGTGTTTGGCATTCAGTTCGGTCCCGCGGCCGCATGGGGCATTGCCGTCGGGAATCTGATTTCCGATATTCTCTCAGGCTCGGGGGCGTTTGTTTGTATAACGGGGTTTGTGGTCAATTTCTTTTACACCTACATTCCGTATAAGCTGTGGTACACGCTGCGTTTGGGCAAGGAGCCCATATACCCGGTGCGCCTGAACACGGTGCTGGAGATCGTCAAATATATTCTGGTCGTCCTGATCGATTCCTTTGTCACCACCGTGTCTCTGTCCCTGATTTTCGAGGCGGCGGGGTTCCAGTCGTTTTTCTCCTCCTTCCCGCTGCTGTTCTTCAACAATTTCGATTTTGCCGTCATTCTCGGCGTCCCGGTGCTTTCCTTCTGGAGCAAGACCCGGCTGCGCTCGGTGGTGCCGGAGCAGCCGAAAAACGCAAAACTTCAGCGCCGCGCCCGCTGGCTGGATCTGCCGTTGGCCGTGATCGCTGTCATTGGCGTAGGGTATTTCCTCTATTCTTTGTTCCGGGGCGGCACGGCGGTGAACAGTCAGCTTGCGCTGGGGTTCCTCTGCGTGGCGATCGCGGGTCTGGTGATTTATGCCTTTCGGCCTGTTGGCAGGGTGGAGGCGCTGCCTCCCCGCCGGGAGGGGGTCAAGATCTCCATCAAGGCCAAGGTGACGATCGGCTTTCTGCTGCTGACAATGGTCTTCCTGGTTCTGCTGGCAGTGGTGTCTTATGATGCGTTAAGGGTTGGCGGCGAACTGAACCGCCTGGAGATCTGGAACTATATCTACCTGGTGCTGGGCGTCACGATCAACCTGCTTTACGGCATCGCCATCCTGTTTTTGTGGTATGTGGAGCGAAACATCACCACCCCTGTGGAGCGGCTCTCTTACCTGACGGAGCTGTATGCCAGGCAGGAGCATGAACACGATGAAGGTCTTGCCGTGCGTCTGCATCGGCTTGCGGATGCCATCCCCAAGGGGGATGAAATCGGCGCCCTGGCGGTATCCTTCCGGAACATGATGGATGAGCTGGACGACTATATGGCAAACCTGGCGGCGGTCACCGCGGATAAAGAGCGCATTGCCACGGAGCTGAACGTGGCCACCCAGATTCAGGCCTCCATGCTGCCCTGTATTTTCCCGGCTTTTCCCGGTCGGGAGGAGTTTGAAGTTTATGCGACCATGACCCCGGCCAAGGAGGTGGGCGGCGACTTCTATGACTTTTTCCTGGTGGACGACGATCACCTCGCCTTGGTGATTGCCGACGTATCCGGGAAAGGGGTGCCGGCAGCCCTGTTCATGGTGATTGCCAAGACCCTGCTGAAAAATGCCGCGCAGACCGGCCTCTCTCCCAAGGAGGTGCTGGAAAAGGTCAATAACCAACTGTGCGAAAACAACGAAGCCGAGATGTTTGTCACCGTGTGGTTCGGGATTTTTGAAATCTCTACCGGAAAACTGACCGCGGCCAACGCGGGGCATGAATACCCGGCGGTTCGGCATGAAAACGGCAAATTTGAGCTGTTCCGGGATCGGCATGGCTTTGTGCTGGCCGGCATGGAGAACGCCCGTTACCGGGAGTATGAGATGGCGCTGAAGGCCGGAGACACGCTGTTCGTCTACACGGACGGGGTCGCCGAAGCCACAGACGCGGCGAACACGCTGTATAGGACGGATCGGATGCTGGCCGCTCTGAACCGAAAGGAAACGGCCGGCCCGGAGGAGCTCCTCCGAAATGTGAAGGAGGACATCGACCGGTTCGTGGGCGAAGCGCCCCAGTTTGACGATATCACCATGCTGGCGCTCAGGGTGAAGGGCGTCCCGCACGAAAGCATGAAAAAGATCAATGTGCCTCCGCGGCTGGACAGCATCGATACCGTGACTGCCTTTTTTGAGAAATGCCTGGCCGAGCAGGATGCCCCTATGAAGGTGGTTTCACAGATCAATATCGCCGTGGACGAAATTTTCTCCAATATCGCCCGCTACAGCGGCGCCACCGCCGTTTCGGTCGGCTGCGAAGCCGAGAAAAACCGCGCGGTGCTCCGCTTTGCGGATAACGGATGCCCTTACGACCCGACCGCAAAGGCGGATCCGGATATCACGCTTTCCGCAGAGGAACGGGGCATCGGCGGATTGGGCATTTTTATGGTGAAAAAGACGATGGATGAGGTCGTTTATGAATATGCGGACGGATGGAATGTCCTGACGATTCAAAAGCATTGGTAATACGCAGTGAGGGAAAAAGCATGAAACATCGGATCCCAAAAAATCGGTTTTACCGGCTGGGGCCGCTGCTGCTTGCGCTGGTTCTGGCTTTGTCCGGCCTTGCCGGCTGCAGCGCGGAAGAGCAGCAGGACATAGTGATTCTCTATACCAACGACGTTCACTGTGCGGTGGACGCCGACATCGGGTATGCGGGGCTTGCCGCGTATCGGAAATGGATGGAGACCAAAACCTCCTACGTCACTCTGGTGGACTGCGGCGACGCCCTGCAGGGCGATACTCTTGGCACCGTGTCCCAGGGGGAATATCTGGTGGATATTATGAACGAGGTCGGTTACGACTTCGCGGTGCTGGGGAACCATGAGTTTGATTACGGTATGGAACAGCTCTCTGCGCTTCTGGAAAAATCCGAGGCGCAATACCTGGGCTGCAACATCCGGTACACCGGGCAGGGAAGCAGTGCGGTTTCATCCCTCAAGCCCTATGAGATGGTCTCCTACGGGGAGACGGAGGTGGCTTTTGTAGGGGTTTCCACACCGGAGAGCATCGTCAAATCCACCCCCGCCTATTTTATGGACGAGTCGGGCGAATTTGTCTATGATTTTTACGGCGGCAGCGGAGAAGAACTGTACGCGCAGGTTCAGAAAACGGTGGACGAGTGCAGGGAGAAGGGCGCCGACTATGTGATCGTCCTGGCGCATCTGGGGGATGACGAAACCTCCGCTCCCTTTCGTTCCACGGATCTGATCGCCGGCACGACCGGCATCGACGCGGTGTTGGACGGCCATTCCCACAGTGTGATCCCATGCGATGTGGTGGAAAATCAGGAGGGCGACAAGGTGCTGCTCTCCTCCACCGGCACAGGCCTTTCGAACATCGGCCAGCTGGTCATCACGGTTGACGGAAACCTGACCGCCGGGCTCATCGGGGATTTTCCGGACCGGGATACGGCAACCGATACCTTTGTAAAGGATATTCAGAGCCGGTATGAGGAGGAGCTGAACTGGGTGGTGGCCCATACGGATGTGACGCTGACCACCGTATCGGAGGCCGGCATTCGCCTGATCCGCAGCCGGGAAACGAACCTGGGCGACTTCTGCGCCGACGCGTACCGAATGATTTCCGGTGCGGATATTGCCTTTGTCAACGGCGGAGGGGTTCGGGCGGACATGGAAGCAGGCGACATCACCTATGGCGATATCATCGCCGTACATCCCTATGGCAATACGCTCTGTGTCGTTGAGGCAACCGGTCAGGAAATTCTGGATGCGCTGGAAATGGCCAGTCGCTCTGTCATGGCGGAGGTCAGCGACGGGGAGAATGCCGTGGGAGAAAACGGCGCTTTTCTGCAGGTGTCGGGTCTTCGGTATACGATTGACACTGCGGTTGTGTCTACGGTTGAGGTAGACGAGACCGGGATGTTTGTTTCCTGCGGCGAAAACCGGCGGGTTAAGGATGTGCAGGTGCTGCAGGCGGACGGCAGCTATGCGCCGCTGGATCCGGCGAAAACCTATACGCTGGCTTCGCACAACTATCTGCTGAAGCAGGGCGGCGACGGGCTGAATATGTTTATGGACAACACGCTGACGATGGATGAAAGCATGCTGGACTATCAGGTGCTGATCACCTATCTCACCGACCATCTGGGCGGCACCGTGGGCAGCGATTATGCCCGGCCGCAGGGACGGATTACGGTTGAGTAGCCAAAAAAAACCGTCCCCGATCGGGATGGAGAGGTTGTAGACAAAAGGCGCATCGAATAAAAATTGCACAAAAGCGTTTGTCCGCTTTTTCTTTGAGCATGTAGGCGCAAAGAAAGAAGCAAAGGCTTCGCGTGGCTCAGCCGCAAATCTGCTTCGCAGAGTTTGCCCAAGAAGAAAAGGATTTGTTCCAAATCCGCGAACGCTGCGCGAGTTCGCCGCCGTATAG
>CALXUY010000011.1 GCA_944391805.1 uncultured Clostridia bacterium | reverse complement strand
TGTTCCTTCGGCACAAGGTCTTCCAACCATACCATTGCCATTACGTCTCTTCCGTTTTGCCCCTTGCTTATCATCTCTTCACCGCCTGTCTTTTTCTGCTTCTATTATACCATTTTTTAAGCAAATATGCCACCTTTTATGGTGACTTTTTCGACAGACTGCTCGGAGGGAGGGCGCCTCTTGAAAGAGGCGCCCTCCCTCCGAACCTCCCTCCCCGAGAACTTCCACGGCACAAGTCCCATTTTCGCATATGTATGCACAAAATGGATGGATACGGAGCCTGCTCCGGGAAAGCCCCATTCGGGGGCGGCGGGAAATGCGAAATACAGAACAACCGGACATGCGCGAAAATCGGCAGTCCGGTTTTCTGTTTTTGAAGGCGGAGCGGCGCCCTCCTCTGCCCGCGGTGCAGGATTTTTGCGAAGGTCATCTGTTTGCTGTGAGCCCCTCCGCTTTTTCGGTGCGGTCTCCGTCTCAAAAATTTTCCGTTTCGATTCCGCCCGATATGATTGACAAGCAACCGCGAATATGGTATGATATTGTCAGAAATTCCACTCGGGAGGGACAAAAGGATGAAAAAGACAATCAGCTTACTTCTCGCGGCACTGCTGCTGTTCTCCGCACTTTCGTCTTGCCGGAACGGCATCCCGCTGCCGGATGCCGACACCACCCCGGTGGCAGGGAGCACCGGCGGGGCGGCAGGGAGCACCGGCGGGGCGGCGCAGGACCATGAGAACACACCGGACCGGAACGAATATTCCGGCACCCAGCTGAGCTTCCGCATGGTATATCCCCGTGCGCTTGCCGGCGTCACCTACGCCATCGACCCCAGCGGCCAGCTGCACTTCCGGGTAGGCGCATGGGACCGGGAATTTTTTGTGCAGACGGATCTGGAATACTCCACCGATCCGGTTGTTTCGGCCGTGACGCTGGAGAACACTGGCTGGCTGCTGGCAGCAACGGCGGAAACCACCGATGAAATTCTGGTCATTGCTTTCGGCAGAGATATGCAGAACCTGCCCATCTATCCGGTAAAGCTGGAGGAAGCCATGCGGGTGACGGACATCTTCTGCAACTTTGTCAGTGACAGTCTGGGCTTTCTGTTCGTTTTCAGCGACAAGCCCGAACAGCGTTTTGTTCTGCTGAAAACAATCGACGGCGGCAGGAGCTGGAAACAGACAGAAGCGTCCGAAGCGCCTACGGCCGCTCCGGGGGAGTCCCCTACGCTGGCAAGATTTGCAAGCGAACGGGTGGGGATGGTTTCCTATGGCTACAGCGAAGCCGACGGCAGCGCGCCGGATCTCTCCTCCCGCACCTATCTCACAGCAAACGGCGGGGTGACATGGCAGCCCATTTCCGCACTGTCATACGCATTTGAGGTGGGCACCGGGGAAGGCTGCTACTATACCGAGGGTACCGACCTGACATACGATAACGGGACGTATTTGCTCCGCCTGATTGCGCGGAACGGAAGAGGCGGTTATATAGAGGTACCGTATCTGTCATCGGATCTGCAGCACTGGGAGGTATACGATCCGTTCCCTGAGCTGGCCGAATGGGGGAAGGCATATCTGCCCATACTGAAGCAGCGTATGCCGTATTATCACGCGCTCGGACAGTTTCCGCAATATCTGACGCCGGAATTTACACACTATGCTGTGACCGACCTCGATCAGGACGGCAAAAATGAGGTGCTGGTGCAATCGCCGGATACGCTTCTGGTTCTTCGCGAAGAGGATGGAATGGTATACGGCTTTCCGCTTGATTTCAAAAGCACGGACCGCATCGATGAAAACGGCATCTGCTACCGGACAACGACCAGCCATGTGGGGCAGGAATCCGGCGCTTATCGGTTCCGTTTTTCAGGAAATGCGTGCCAGTGCACCGAAATCTACCGCATTGTCCGCAATGAACTGCCGGAGAGGCAATACACGGAGTATTACATTTACGGGGAGTATGTTTCGGAGGAAGAAATGCTCGTGTTCCTGGAGCAGCTGGGAGAAGCGCCGGAGGTCGTCTGGCACACGATGCCAAAATTGCATTATATTCAATTTGAGACCGGAAAATGGTGACCACGGCGGAGATTTGCGAAGAGGGAAGGAAAGACCTCGGAGGGAGGGTACCTCTTGAAAGAGGCGCCCTCCCTCCGAACCTCCCTCCTCCGAGAACTTCCCCGGCACAGGTCCCATTTTCGCATATGTATGCACAAAATGGATGGATACGGAGCCTGCGCCGGGAAAGCCCCATTCGGGGGCGGCGGGAAATGCGAAATACAGAACAACCGGACATGCGCGAAAATCGGCAGTCCGGTTTTCTGTTTGGATAACGGAGCAGCGCCCCGTCTGCCTGCGGTGCAGGATTTTCGCGGAGGTCATCTGTTTTCTGTGAGTCGCCTTCCGTTGTTTCGGTAATTCCGTTGTTTTCCGCCGCGGCGGTCCGCCGGCATCCTTCCGGCTCCCCGCACCTGCCATTTTCCATTTGTCCTTTCCGTTTCCCGTTTCCGGCCTCGTGACGGAAACGGGGATTTTTCCGCTGCAGTCCTCCGATTTGCATACAGATAACAGGAAATTCGAGGATAGGAGGGCGGCAGCGGGGAAAGTTCACAGGGGTGAGAGGCTCGGAGAGAGGGAGCGCCTTTCAAGGGGGTCCCTCTCTCCGTGGTCTTTCTCTTCTCCCGGCAATTCATTCCTGCCAAGGCTCCCTGACCACCGCGCACTGCCTGATGCCGTAATAGTCAAAGCAGCGGATGGCGGCGTCATCGATGCGCTCTCCCGGCGCCACCACCGGGACCGCCGGCGGACAGCCGACCGTGACAGAGGCCGCCACACGCCCGACGCACTGCCCCACAGGGAGCAGCTCCTCCGGACCGAGCAGCGCCTCGCGGGGAGACATCACCCGCACGGGCAGGGAAACCGCGGGCGGCTCCCCGCACAGGGGCGCGCGCCGGGGCAGCGAGAGCAGCGCGGCTTCGAGGCGCTCCAGCTCCCCGTCACCCGTGCGCACCGAGGGCATCAGCACCGTCACATCCGGGTCGGCATACTCGGCAACCATCCCGCGTGCCGAAAGGTACGCGGCAAGCCCGTATCCGGTGTATCCGAATTTCCGCGGCGCCAGGGTCAGCTTCATCGGCTCGTCTCCCACCGTCGCAAGCCCCTTTTCGTCCAGCGCCTGCCGCATCCGCTTCAGGCGAGCTGCCATCCGGCACAGCTCCGTGCGGAAGCCCCCGGCAAGATAGGGGTTGAGCGCATCGAGCGACGCGAGGATCAGGTAGGAGGGGCTTGTGGAGCCGAACAGCGCCAGCGCCTGCTTTGCCCGGCGGCGGAACATGTCGGGCGCCTTCCGGGAGATGTGCAGATAGGCGCCGCCGGTCAGGGCGGGCAGAGTTTTGTGCGCCGAATCGCAGCAGAGATCGGCTCCCAGATCCATCGGATGCAGCGACTCGGACAGAAATTTCAGATACGCGCCGTGTGCGTTGTCCACCACCAGCAGCACGCCCCTCTCGCGGCAGACCTCCGCCACGCCCCGCACATCCGCAAGGGTTCCGGTGTAATCCGGTGAGGTCAGATATACCGCCGTGGGCAGCGGATGCGCGGCCGAGAGGTAGTCCCGCACGGCGTCCCGGGTCACAGGGCAGCCGAGATAGGTGCTGCCGGGCGGGAACAGCCACTCCACCTCCATGTCCAGCAGAGCCGCCGCCCCGACAAACACCCTGTGCGCGTTCCGGCCTGCGGCAATCCGGGGCCGCTCCCCCCGCTCCCTCGCGTACTGCGCGACCATGCACAGCATCGCACGGATGCAGAGTGAGGAGCCCTCGGCCGAATAAAAGGTCTCGGCGCCGAACAGGCTGCCCGCGTTTTGTTCGCTCTCCCGGATGATCCCCTCTGCCTCATACAGGCTGTCGGCTCCCTCGATTTCGGTGATGTCGTAGCGTTCGGCGCCGGTGCTCCAGCCCGGCGCTGCCGCGCCGGACCCGGTCTCTCCACACGCCTGCATGTCGGTCCGCAGGGAGGCAGCCGAGCCGGCACCTGCGGCCGCTTGGCTTTCCGCGGAGCCGTCCCGGCCGGCACCGGAAAACGTCCTGCCCTTGTGTCCCGGCATATGGAGCCTTACCGCGTCTTCCTCTGCGTACCGCTCGAGAAAATCGCAGATCGGGGTATTCATGCCCCAACCTCACCGCCGGCTCTGTTCGAACCGGACTTCCCCGCTCCGGAAGTCCCGCATCCGGCTTTCTCTCCGGCAGGTTCGGATCCGGCTTCTGCGGTTCCGGGCATGTCTGCGGCATTTCGGGCATTCCCGGCCGCCTCATCGTCCTCGGCTTCGGCCGCGGCCAGCATGATCGCGCATTCCATCCGCTTTTTGAAGAGCTCGCAGCCGGTCGGGTACACCCCCGTCACCGAGCCGGTGGCATGATAGGCGTTCGCCGCGCAGCCACCCGAACAATACAGCCTTGCCCAGCAATCGCGGCACTCCTCCCTCGCGTAGACGTTGCAGGCGGCAAACTCGGCCTGCGCCGCATGGTTGGTCACCCCCTCAAACACGCTGCCCAGCCGGTACTTCTCCTCCCCCACAAACTGGTGACAGGGGTAGAGGTCGCCCCACGGCGTGACCGCCATATACTCGGTCCCCGAGCCGCAGCCGGAGATGCGCTTGTAGATGCAGGGGCCGCCCTTGAGGTCGATCATGTAATGATAAAAGGTGAACGGCCTGCCCTCCCTGCGGCGGCGGAGCATCAGGTCGGCCAGCTTTTCGTACTGCTCCTTGACCACAGCGATGTCCGCATCGGTCAGTCCGGCAGGGTCGCCCGGCGCGCAGACCACCGGCTCCATGCTCAGCTCGGTGAACCCCAGCTCCAGCATGGTTTCAATATCCTTAAGAAAATCCGGATTCGCGTGGGTAAACGTCCCGCGCATGTAATAGTTTCTGCCCCCTCTGGCCGCAACGAGTCGCTGGAATTTGGGCACCACCGTGTCGTAGCTCCCCCGCCCCGCGTAGTCTACCCGGAAACGGTCGTGAATCTCCTTGCGGCCGTCCAGGCTCAATACCACGTTGCTCATCTCACGGTTGGCAAAGTCGATCACATTGTCGTCAATCAGCACCCCGTTGGTGGTGAGGGTAAAGCGGAAGTGCTTGCCGGTTGGCTCCTCAATGCTCCGGGCATAGGCCACCAGGCGCTTGACCACCTCAAAATTCATCAGCGGCTCTCCGCCGAAAAAATCCACCTCAAGGTTGCGCCGCGTGCCCGAGTGCTCAACCAGAAAATCCAGCGCCCGCTTTCCCACCTCATAGCTCATCACGGCCCGCTCGCCGTGGTATTTGCCCTGGCTGGCAAAGCAATAGGAGCAGTTGAGATTGCAGGTGTGGGCGACGTGCAGGCAGAGCGCCTTGACCACACCGGCGGTTTTCTGCTTGAGCTGACCGGCAACCGGCTCGAAGGTGTCGGGAGTGAAGAGCCGGCCGGCATCCCGCAGGGCGCAGACCTGGTCGTAGCACTCGGCAATATCCGCCTCGCCGATCACCTCCCCATCCTCCGAAGGTCGCCCCACATACTTCCGGCACAGCTCCCGGAGCACCTCCTCCCGGCTGTGCCCCTCAAACATGCCGATCAGGTCATATGCAAGCCCGTCCACCAGATGTACCGAGCCGGAGCAAACGTCCAGAACGATGTTGTAGCCGCCGAGCTGATAGCGATGAATCATGTTTTTTCCCTTCCTTTGCTTCAGAACTCATGAAAAAATGCCGTCACACAGGCGGCATTTGCGTTGCAACAACTTATTTGCTTGATTTGTTTTCGCACTGCTGGTTTGCAATGCCGCAGCTGGTTTTGCAGGCCGACTGACAGGAGGTCTGGCACTCGCCGCACCCGCCGTTCTTCGCGCTGTCGCAGAGATTTCTGGTTTCAATGGTTTTGATATGTTTCATGACTTTCCTCCATACATACTTAAAATCAGTTTATTATATCACGTTTTGGCAGCGGAATCAAGAGGGTTCCGCAAAAAAATCGGAAAATCCGGCTGATTTTATATTTTTTGCAACGGCAGCGATTCTGCGCGCGCCGTGCCTATTCGGCTTTTGCCCACTCGCGCAAAAGCTCCCGCACCACATCCCGGGAAAGCTCCGACGCACGCGCGCAGTTGCGTTCAAACACCGCCTCACCGGCTGCTTCCTCTGTGTCCGTGACCGTGCGGACCGAGAGAAAGGGAATGCGGTTGACATAACAGACATGCGCCACGGCCGCACTCTCCATATCCACCGCAAGCGGGGCAAAGCGCTCGCAGATGCTCTGCCGCCTCTCCTGTTCCACAAACAGCTCCCCGGTCACCATACGGCCGAAACGCATATTTCCCCGCCGCCCGGCAACCGCCCGCGCCGCCTCCAGCAGGCCGCGATCCGACGGGAACCAGACCGACGGCATCCACGGGTGAAACTCGGTGAGAATTTCTTCCGCCACATCGTGATAAGCGGTCTCGGTGGCCACAACCGTATCGAACAGGCCGACCTCCGGGGACATCCCGCCGCAGGTTCCGGCGTTGACGACGACCTCCGCGCCATATCGATCCAGCAGAACCTGCGCGGCAACGGCCGCGTTGACCTTGCACACCCCGCTGTACAGAGCGGCGGCCGGCATTCCGTCCAGCCGTCCGTCATAAACCTTCAGCATGGCGCTCTCGCTCACGGTGACATCGGTCAGCAGCGGCAGAAACGGCTCCAGCTCGGAGTCCGAGGCGCAGAGAATCCCGATTTTCCTTCTCATTTGCAATTCTTCCTTTCACAGCCCGCAGTCCTGTCAGGTCGGCAGCCTGCAATCGGCGTTTCTTCCGTCCCTGCCGCAGAAAGGCGATCGGAACCCATCGCCGTTTTCCGCTTCACGACCTGTTTTTCTCATTGTGTCATCATTGTATCATAAAAGCATCCGGATGTCAACCGCTATGCGTACATTCCACACGGATATCAATTTTTGCAATAGGGCCTTGAGGTGGCACATCAAACTCCGGTTAAGGAACTTTTTTGAAAAAAATTTAACAATCTTCAAAAAACTTTGAATAAGGGGTGCTTTATACAGCCATATAGACAGCTATATTCCGGACGCCCCGCTCAGGTCAAAGCCTGCAAGCAGGCGCCAGCGGCTGACCGATACCGCTGACGTGACTCCGTTCCCCTCGCGCAGGCCTCACGCCGCGTTCCCGCAGCCCTTACGGTAGCTTTGCCAGCTCGGCAAGATAGCTTTCGGGCCGATGCGCGTCGATGCCCGAGTACTTCCCGTCCTCCCCCACCGTGAGGAGATTGCCGGCATGGCAATAGCCCATTACGCGCGGAGGCAGATGGGTCACGGCATCGTCAAGATTCCGGACCACGAAAAAATTGCGCCAACGCCCGGCAATTGCGGGCGGCGCGCAGCCATAGAGCACGCGCGGGCAACCATAGCCAAAGCCGAACAGCGTCTCCCGCAGCTGCGGGTAGTGATACCACACCCACTCGTGGCAGAGCACGGCCAGCGCGGCCCCGTGGCTGTAGCCGATGACGGTCACGCGCCGGCAGGGAGCCTCGGCGAGCGCCTGCTCAATGGCCGGCTTCGCCCCCTTCCAGGAGCGCAAAAAGCCGCCGTGGCACTGCCATACCGGGTTCATATCCCGGTACGGCACCGCGTGAAAATTGAGATTGTTCAGCCAGTCCACCACCCCGTTGCTGTGCTCAAACAGCAAAAACAGGCTGTCTCCGTCCCGCTCCACCGCCCAGCTCGCCCCGTTTTCCCCCTGCTCATAGGTTGCGTTCAGGCAGGCTCTGAAATATGCTTCCAAACGGTTCATAAAAAATCCCTCCTGCCGGCAGTATATGCGGCAGGAGGACGTTCGGGTACCTGCCCGGCACAGGCACAGGTCAATGCCGGGCGATCCATGATTCCGTGACGGTTTTATTCGGTTTTTTTCCCGCAGTGCGGGCAGAAATTCGCATCGCTCGGCAGCTCCCTACCGCAGCCGGGGCAGGCGCGGGTGAGCGCTTTGCCGCAGGAAGTGCAGAATTTGTTGCCGGCAGGGTTCACGGTTCCGCAGGAGCAGCGCACCCCTCCTTCCATCCCCTCCCGCACGGCAGAGGCGATGTTTTTCACACCGGGGCGAAGCTCCTCACTCATTTCGTTCAGCACCGGCGCGGATTCGTTTTTCATATAGCGGCCGATCTCCCGCCGGAATCCCAGCATGGTAATCATGCCTCCGATTCCCAGCATGGGCAGACCGAGCATGAGCATCCAGAATCTGGTTGGAGACTCAAAGCCGGACGTTGCCGTGACAAAATCGATCAGGCCGGCAACCGTCAGAATGGCTCCTCCTGCCAATACCAGAATGCCAACGATTTTCAGAACCGTCTTTACGGTTTCGTGCTTTTTTTGGTCGTTTGGGCTCATAGCGTACACCTCCGCAATCTGTAATTACTGATATGATAACCGAAAAACCTTTGTTTGTCAAGAGGTTTCCGCCATTTTTGTACGGGAAGCGGAGCCGACTCCGCACCTCCCGCTCTATCCCGGCAATCGCAGGTGTAAGTACGGCACAGTGTGCGCACACCGCGGTTGGCGGCGGCTATGCGGCCGCGGCGGGTGATGAGCTGTCCGCACAGGTGACGGTGACGCCGTCGGGCAGCGGTACCCTCAGGGCCTGCCACTCGGCCAGCGTGCCGGCGTACCGAATCTCCTCCAGCGTGTCAAGCGATTGCAGCTCCCACTCGGCAATTTCGGTTACGCTGTGGGGAATCCAGAGCAGCCGCAGGGTGTCGCAATGCTGAAGTGTATTGCCTCCGATGCGCGAGACGCCCTCGGGAATCACCAGCTCGTCAACCAACCGCGGGACGGCTGCCCCGGCAGAACCCTCGAGAACCGCGCAGGTCGGCAGCACCAGACGCTCCAGCGCTTGGCCGCAGTCCGCATACACCCCGGGGGAGACCTCTGCGATTTCGGGCGCAAACACAATGCCGGTCAGATTGACCGGATAGACAACGGCCGCTCCTGCATAAGCCGTGTAGCCGGTGACCCGATGGTCGGACTCCATCTGCTCGGGGGTGTAGCCGGGGCAGAGCTGTAGGATGCTGCTCTCGACCTTGTTGATTTCGTCGGCCGAGGCATCACTTGCAAACGTGTAAATCGGCATCTCGGCTGTGATGGGATATGCCTCGAGCATGGCGGCAGCGGCCTCGGGGTCGGTTTCAAGCGCCGGGTCCTGGATCTGAAAATAGATCATCAGGCATCTGTAATAAAAGTTGTCCTCCGGGTTTCCGCCGGAGGGGATACCGCCCTGGAGCTGCCCCGAGACCACCGCCTCGATCAGGGGCTTGCGGATTTGCTCATCAAACACCCGCTTCGGAATCCAGCGCGGAATCAGTCGGCCGACCTCATAGCGGACGGCGGACACCGGCTCCCCGTCCGGGGAGACCGCCGGGAACTCCAGCGTGAACGGCTCACTGTAATTGGGATTGAACCACACGTGGGTGACTGTGCAGGTGCCGTCCCCGTTGGATGTGAAGGTCAGCCGGTACGGCTCGGCAATCGCCTCGCCGTAGATGCCGCTGCCGTCGGTGCAGCGCACCGGAATACCGATGGCAGACCCTGTCTTTGCTCCGTTCCCGGGTGTCGGCTCGGAGGCTGCGCAAAGAGCCTGCCACTCGGAAAGACTGCCGGTAAAGACGATTTCCCCAAGCGCGCCGCAGCCGTCGAACAGATACGGGGGCAGCGACAGGAGCGAAGCGGGCAGCGTCACCCGCTCAAGACTTGGGCAGGCCGCAAAGGCACGCTCGCCAAGCGCCGTCACCCCCTCGGGCAGCACCACCTCCCGCAGCGACTCCGAAAAGGCAAGCGCCGCATAGCCCAGCTGCACGCAGGACGGCAGCACCAGCCGCTCCAGCCAGGGGCATTCGCTCCAGAGCTGCCCGTCAACGCTGCCAAGGTCCGCCGGAAGCTCGATTCCGGTGACCCAGAAGGGGCAATAGGTCCGGCCGGACGGCACCTGCGCGCAGGCGGCCGCAACCTGTTCGGCGGGCAGTCCGCTGGCCTTGGCCAGATCGGTCAGATGTCGGTAATCGGCACGGAGATCCTCCTCGGTGTAGCCGAGCAAGGCGACGGTTTTCATCTGTTCCAGCGCATCGTTGCGGTAGGACGGCGCGGCCCGATAGACATAAACCGGCGTCACTGCCGCCATCGGGCAGCGGTCGCGTATGGACTGCGCCTCGCTCTCTGTCAGGCCCCACCGGCCGGCGTTGAGCTTCTCCCATGCGCCGGCAAAGCTGCGGTAGGTCTCGCTCTCCTCTCCCACCCGCTCGGCCAACGGAGCCAACAGGTGCTGTTCAAAATCCTCCGCGGCAATAATGACTGGCAGCAGGGGCTCGACCTCGCATCGGACGCCTGCCACCCGCTCGCCGTCGGGCGAAGCGGACGGAAAGCGGAGCGTGACAGCCTCGGCGGCACTGTCGAAACGGATCTCGACGATGTCGCAGGTGCCGTCCCCATTCGAGGCAAAGGTAAACGAATAGGGCAGATCGACAGGTGGATCGGCGGACGGAACGGTCGTCTGGCTTTCCTCGCCGGTACCGGACGACTGGCGGCAGGCCGGGAGCGCCACCAGGCAGAGCAGAAGCAGACAGAGCAGAGCGCGGCGTCGGATGGTCATGTTCGTTACCTCCTGTTTTGTGTGCCACCGCGTGCAGCGACAAATGCGTGCGGTGTGTGCGGCGGACGTTGAGTGACGGCGGAAGTGCGGCAGAAGAGCGCGGAGGCAGCCCGCCGGACTTGCCGGCACCGTCGGAAATGCCGGTCAGGCCGGGCGCGGGCAAAGCGCGACAAACGCTGACCGCTTACGCTGCCGCGGGAGATACCCGCGAGTCGGATGAACGATTCTCTGTCTATCATTATAGCCGGAACGCCTCTGCACGTCAAGTGGTTTTCGGTATATTTCCTTCTGTGGCAGATTTTTTAATCAAAATTTCCTTTTTTTGAAAAAAACTCTTGACAAATTTAAATATCAGGAGTATAATTTAGAGATTTAACGGTAATAGTTAAATGGTCGGTTCGGGGAAAAGAGGGGAGAAGAAAACGGATGTATGAATATGTGACAAAAGTTGAGATAAAATCGTATCGCAACATTTGCTCCAATGTCCTAATTCAGCTAAGAGATGATTTGTATGCGCACTCCATCAATTCACAACCGATTTTAATTGGTAGCGGAGCAAATAATATGGTGATGAGAAACGGAAAAGGTTCTTTTGACTTAGATTATAATCTCGTCATTCTCAATATGCCAGACCTGTATCTGAAAGATTTGCGCAAATTGAAAAATACGATAATAGTTTCGCTTAACAAATTCGTAGACCGTGCTTTTTTCTCTGATGGACATGATTCCACATCCGCAATTACCGTAAATTGTTGCTCAAATGATCCATTTCATTTTGACATTGCTATATTATACAGAAATAAAAGAGGTAGCCTATGCCGTTTGATACATCACAAGAATCAGACCAATGCTTTCTCTTGGGAGGAAATCCGATCTTCTGAAGGAATCAAACAAAAGGCAGCCCAGATAAAACAGTGTGGCAAATGGTATCAAGTCAGAGACGAATACAAAAAGCGGAAAAATCTCTATCTTTCAAGGAGGGAGTTCAACCACTCGTCTTGTGTCGTATATATAGAGACAGTAAATCAGGTCTATCAACAAATATTTTCAAAGAAAGGAGGATTTCCCATGGGAAAAGGGCATGGCGCTTCGGGGCATACGCATTCACAATCACAATTAAACCACTATGCAAATCAGAACAACCCCAATAATTCCGCTTACCAGTCAAATCAGGACAATCACGCAAACCAGTGTAATCCGAATAATGATGCATACTGGCAGAGCCGGGACAATGGGGACAAATAAGCTCCGAATAAATACGGGGGCGCAAAATGCTGCGCCCCTTTATTTGTGTTGTCTACAGGTACTGCTTCAGCTCCCGGATGGTCTCGGGGCTGCACTCGGGCAGGTGCGCGACCGGGAACGGGATGCCGAGCTTCTGATATTTCGCCTCGCAGAGCTTGCGGAAAGGGAGCAGCTCGATTTTGGGGTTCCGGAGCACGCTGTGCGCCAGCGCCGAGATACTGCGCACACTCTCGGGCGAATCGGTCATGGTGGGAACCACCACGTGCCGGATGATGACCTCCTTCCCCATCCGCTCGCAAAGTGCGAGAAAATCCAGCACATCCTGCAGCGGGATGCCGATGTGCGCACGGTAACGCGCATCGTCCGGGAATTTCAGGTCACACAGCACCGTGTCGGTGTGGGTCAGCAGCGCCTCCACGCCGGCATCCGGCCTCATACCGGCCGTATCCAGCGCGGTGCGGATGGAGACCTCATGCAGCGCCCGGAACAGCTCCGCCGCCCCGCGCCGCTGCATCAGCGGTTCGCCGCCCGAAAGCGTCACGCCTCCGCCCGAGGCGTCGAAATAGCTGCGGTAGCGCGAGACGCGGGCGACCAGCTCCTCCACGGTGTATTCGGTGCCTCCCGATATGCTCTGCGTGTCGGGGTTGTGGCACCACGGGCAGTGGTAGGGGCAGCCCTGCAAAAAGATCATGTACCGCAGTCCCGGCCCGTCCACCGCGCCCAAACTCTGAAACGAATGTACCTTCAGCATCACGCAAACCTCCTTGGTGTGATGGAAAACCTTGGTGGGGGAAAGGAAAGACCTCGGAGAGAGGGCCCCCCTTGAAAGGCGGGCCCTCTCTCCGAACCTCTCTCCCCCGGGAACTTTCCCCGCAGCCGCCCGCTTTTCGATCGGTACAGATACGGAATCGGCACACAGCCGGGCGGCTGTGGGGAAATTCCCATCCGGGAGAGCGGCATATGACCAAACGGCAGGCAGCAAAGCTCCGCTTTCCTGCCCGGCACGGTAAGGCCAAAGCCGAAAAACCCAAAAACCGCAAAAACGTCCGGGCAACGCCACGCCGCCGGAAAACAGAATCGGATAACCGAAACACCCTCATAAACACAAAAATCAGGCCTGCCCCGAATGGGGCCTTCCCCGGCACAGGCTCCTTGCCCGATGGTTTTCAACACCCGTCTGCAAAAACCGGAGCCTGTGCTGGGGAGAGTTCTCGGAGGTGGGAGGCTCGGAGGGAGGGCGCCCTCTTTCAAGAGGGCGCCCTCCCTTCGAGGTCTTTCCTTCTCTCCCAGACTATATTGCCTCGTGGAAGGTGCGGGAGATAACCTCGAGCTGCTGCTCGCGCGAGAGCTTGTGGAAGCTGACCGCGTAGCCCGAGACCCGGATGGTCAGGTTGGGGTACTGCTCGGGGTGCTCCATTGCGTCCACAAGCATGGCGCGGTTGAACACATTCACGTTGAGGTGCTGGGCCATCTGGGCAAAGTAGCCGTCGATGATGGCGGTCAGGTTGGCGTATCTGCCCTCGTCGTCGGCGCCCAGCGCCTCGGGGACGATGCAGAAGGTGTTGCTGATGCCGTCCTTGCAGACGTCATACGAGAGCTTGGCCACCGAATTGAGCGAGGCAAGCGCGCCGCTGGCGTCCCGCCCGTGCATCGGGTTCGCACCCGGTGCAAACGGCTCGCCGGCGCGGCGGCCGTCCGGCGTGTTGCCGGTCTTTTTGCCGTATACCACGTTGGAGGTGATGGTGAGAATCGAGAGAGTGTGCTCGGCGTTCCGGTAGGTCGGGTTCTTCTTCAGCTCGGCAAAGAAGAGCTCGGTCTGCTCGGTGGCAATGCGGTCGACCCGGTCGTCGTCGTTGCCGTATTTCGGGAAATCGCCGACGGTTTCAAAATCGGTGATCAGCCCGGTCTCGTCCCGCTTGACCTTCACCTTGGCATAGCGGATGGCCGAGAGCGAATCCACCAGCACCGAAAGCCCGGCAATGCCGAAGGCCATAAAGCGGTGCACATCCGTGTCGTGCAGGGCCATCTGAATCTTTTCATATGCATACTTGTCGTGCATATAGTGGATCATGTTCATGGCCTTGACGTAGGTCGAGGCCAGATAGGGGCGGTAGCGGTTGAGCAGGTCGATGGCGGTATCGTAGTCCAGCTCCTCCCCCTCAAAGCCGCCGAGATCGGGCGCGACCCGCGCGCCGCTCTTCTCGTCCCTGCCTCCGTTGAGGCTGAGCAGCAGCAGCTTGGCGAGATTTGCCCGCGCGCCGAAGAACTGCATGTCCTTGCCAACCCGCATGGCCGAGACGCAGCAGGCGATGGCGTAATCGTCCCCGAAGCGGGGGCGCATGACATCGTCGTTTTCGTACTGGATCGAATCGGTGTCGCACGAGACCTTGGCCGCAAAGCGCTTGAACGGGGCGGGCAGCCGCTCCGACCAGAGCACCGTGAGGTTGGGCTCGGCGGACGAGCCGAGGTTGTAGAGCGTGTTGAGCACCCGGTAGGAGTTTTTGGTGACCATCGTGCGGCCGTCCTCTCCCATGCCGCCAACCGCCTCGGTAATCCACATCGGGTCGCCGGCAAACAGCTCGTTGTACTCGGGCGTGCGCAGATGGCGGGCCATGCGCAGCTTCATCACAAAGTCGTCCATCAGCTCCTGCGCGCCGGCCTCGGTGAGAACTCCTGCGGCAAGGTCGCGCTCAAAATAGATGTCGAGGAAGGTGGAGGTGCGCCCGAGGCTCATGGCCGCGCCGTTCTGCTCCTTGATCGCGCCGAGATAGCCGAAGTAGAGCCACTGCACGGCCTCCCGCGCGTTTTTGGCCGGACCCGAGATGTCATAGCCGTACATGGCGGCCATCTCCTTGAGCTTGCCGAGGAAATTGATCTGCTGGTAGAGCTCCTCAAGCCGGCGCACCTCCTGATCCACCACCACACCGGCGGCAATCGCGTCCTTGTCCTTCTGCTTCTCGGCGATCAGCACGTCCACACCGTAGAGAGCCACACGGCGGTAGTCGCCGATGATTCTCCCCCGGCCATAGGCGTCCGGCAGGCCCGTGATGATGCCGGCGTGCCGCGCGGCGCGGATCGCGTCGTTGTAGACCCGGAACACCCCGTCGTTGTGCGTGGTGCGGTATTTGAACTCGGTCTCGACCTGGTCCGAGAGCTTGTAGCCATAGGCCTCGCAGGCCTTGCGGGTCATTTTGATGCCCCCGAACGGGTTGACCCCACGCTTGAGCGGGGCATTGGTCTGCAGGCCCACAATCAGCTCGTTCTCCCGGTCCAGGTATCCCGGCTCATAGGTGGTCAGCGAGGAGGCACGGTCCACATCCACGTCATAGACGCCGCCCCGGCGGGCCTCCTCGGCAAACAGCCTGTTCAGCTTTGCCATCAAAGCTGAAGTGCGCGGCGTGGGGCCGCAGAGGAACTGCTCATCCCCGGTGTAAGGAGTATAATTTTTTTGAATGAAGTCCCGGACATTGATGGTGTCCTGCCATTCGCCCGGCACAAAGCCCTGCCATTGATCAAATTTCATTGCGTTTCCTCCTTCTGACACAATCGATACCCATGCGCAAAGCACATGTGTAAAATGCAAAAGGGCAACATTCTCCGCAAAGGGAGGAATGTTGCCCAGACGGTCGGCAAGAATACACGGAGGCTCACTGTGGTTGCTTCCACCCCGGGAAAGGCTCCCGGTTTCCGTCAGAGGATCCGTGCTTTTTGGTTGTGAGATCATTATAGCACAAATTTTGTCGCCTGTCAAGACGGTGCAAAAAATTTTTTTGCGGGATTTTCCGGCCGCCGGAACGCGCGGCAGCGGCGGGGCTGGTGCTGGGCATCATCGGCACGCTGTTTGCCGCAATGGGGGTTCTCTTTACATGGGCATGGCAGCCATTCTCACCACGGCGCTGTGAAATGACCGCGGCGCTTTTGCAACCGACACGGGCCTGACGGCCATGCTGTTCCCGTCTAAAAGGACTTTGAGCTTCGCGTGCTTCACCCCCTGCGTCCCGTCTGCACGCTCATCCGCTTGCCTGACTTGGCTTTTTGGCGCAGCCGCGCGGGCTGTTCGCGGGCGCCGCGCGTCCCGCTTTTGCTTTGCTCCCTCCTCACCTTCCGACCCGACCCGGCATATATTGACATCGAAAGAAATCATTCGCTCCGAGTTTGCGGAGGCGTGATGCTCTTTCACGAACCACAGAAAGGAGTGAACAACCATGGGAAACGAACCCGAGCGCAAAAGCTGCATGGCGGTGGTGGGGTCGCTGACGCAGGCTATGAAGGCGCAGAGCGCGCTGACCGCCGCGGCGATTTTTTCCCGGGTGGAAAAGGCCGAGTCCTCGGCAACCCGCCGGGGGTGCGCCTATGGCGTCAGCTTCCCCTGCGCGCAGGAGGCCAATGTCCGTGAGGTTCTGCGCAATGCGGGCATCCGCATCCGGGGCGGAATGGGAGGACGCTGACGTGATTTATCTGGACAATGCCGCCACCAGCTTTCCCAAGCCCCCGCGCGTGCAGGAGGAGCAGAACCGCTGCATGCGGCTGTACTGCGGCAATCCCGGCCGCGGCTCGCACCGTCTGGCCATGCAGGCGGCCGAAAAGATTTTTGAATGCCGGGGGGAGCTGGCCTCCCTGTTCGGCAGCAGGCACCCCGAGAACGTGGTGTTCACCATGAACGCCACCATGGCGCTCAACACTGCCATCAAGGGGCTTTTGCAGCAGGGCGACCATGTGCTGATTTCGGATCTGGAGCACAACGCGGTCTGGCGCCCGGTCTGCCGGCTGGCGCGGGAGGGCAGAATCACATACGACGTGTTCCCCTCCTATGCCCTTTTCCCGGACCGCACGCCCGAGCAGATCTGCCGCGGCATTGAGGCCCGTGTGCGTCCGAACACGCGGATGCTGGTCTGCACACACGCCTCCAACATCTGCCCGGTCACCATGCCGCTGCGGGAAATCGGGGAGCTTTGCCGCAGGCTGGGGCTGCTGTTTGTGGTGGACGCCTCGCAGTCGGCCGGGCATATCCCGGTGGATATGGAGGAGATGCGGATTGACGCGCTCTGCGCGCCCGGTCACAAGGGGCTGTTCGGCGTACAGGGGAGCGGCTTTGTGCTGCTCGGAGAGGATCTGTATGCCGATACCCTGCTGGAGGGGGGCAGCGGCGTCAACTCCCTGGACGAGGCCATGCCGGATGAAGCGCCAGAGCGATATGAGGCCGGCACCCTGCCCACCCCCGCCATTGCCGGGCTGTGCGAGGGGGTGCGGGCAATCAAGGAGATCGGCCTGGACGCCATTGCCGAGCGCGAGCACATGCTGTGCGGGCAACTGTTGGAACGTCTTTCCTCTCTGCGGGGGATTCAGATCAGCGTGCCGCACGCAAGAGGACCGGTTGTGCTGTTCCACTCGCCGCGGCTGCCCGCCGACCGCATCGGAGCCGAGCTGGACCGCAGAGGCATCTGCGTGCGCACCGGCTTTCACTGCGCGGCGCTGGCACACCGGACGCTGCGCAGCCCGGCGGACGGCGCTGTCCGCGTCAGTCCGGGCTATTACAACACCAAGGCCGACATCGACGCACTCTGGCGTGCCCTGCGCGAGATTCTGGAATGATTCCGGGACCGGAAAAGCCCCGGGAGAAGGTCTTTGGGAGGCGGAAACAAACCTCGGAGGGGAGAAAAGCCTTTTTCTGGCGCTTTTCTCCCCTCCGAACCAATCCTCCGGGCTGTTTCCCATTGCCGCGGAGCCGGCAGACGCCGGCCCTGCGGTTCATACAGGAGCTTGCCGATCCGCTGCTTTACAGCTCTGCTGCGAGGAGCCAAAGGCTCCTCACAGCAGAGCACCGCGCCCGCTCGGCGGAAAAACGGTCAGAGCACCCGAACGCCGGACGGTGCGTCAACCGTCAGCTGCGGCTTCCCGTCGGGCTGCCGCTCCCAACGAACCGTCACACGCCCCGCAGGCAGCATGCACCATGCCTCGGCATACTCCAGAGTTGAAATATAGGAGGGCCGGATCTCAACCGTCCGGTCGTCCACCACGTGCAGCCCCGCCACGCACCGGATCAGCCAGCGGGTATAGTCGCAAAGGAAATGATGGTTGTGCGAGCCGCAGCTCATGCCCTCCGGACGGATGGCCTCAACCATTGCGGTTTCCCCGCGTGCGATCAGGCAGCCATAGGAGGGGTATTCGGGCTTGGTCAGCATCCGGTAGGCCAGCTCGCTGTGCCCGAAATCCGACAACACGTGGAACAGGCAGTGCAGTCCGAGAAAGCCGCAGTCAAAATTGCCTCCGTTCGCTTCGATCAGCTCAAGCAGACGGTCAAAGGCAGCCTGCCGCTCGTCCGGCTCGGTTACGCCGTAGTAGAGCGCCATGGCCTGCCCGGTCTGGGTTGCGCCGGCAAACATCATGGTATCCCGGTCGAGCAGCTCCCGGCGGACGGCCTCCCGCATCTCCCGGAACACCGACTGCGCAAAGGCGGCATCCTCCGTCCGCCCGATCGCGCCGAACATCTCGGACGCCTTGCGCGCCATGTCCATCACCATAATGCTGTCGGTCAAAGCCAACGGTGTGTCGTAACGGTCGGACCGTTCTTTGCCCGTCGGCACCCAGTCTCCGAGCCCCACCGCCACGGTCCCGTCCTCACTCCTGCGTGAGAGAATGTAGCGGAGATAGCGCAGCATGGCATCGGCATTCTCCCGGATCACACCGATGTTCCCTCGCAGGCGCCAGATCAGATAGGGCAGCCGAAAGAGCACGCTGTCCCATGCGGGACCGTTGCCCCAGGCAAAGCCCCAACCGCCGGTGGGCACAATGCCGGGGATAGCCCCCTGCGCGTTCTGGCTCTTTCGGATATTGTCAAGCCATTGGCAAAGGCTGTCCTCCGCATCGTAGAGCAGCAGCATATGATCGGCAGACATGGCGGCATCTCCGGTCCAGCCGTTCTTCTCCCGGTGCGGGCAGTCGGTCGGGAAATAATAAAAGTTGGAAAGATCGGCATTCTGCGCCATGGCAAACAGCCGGTTTGCAACCGGATCCGAGCAGGAAAAGCCCCCGGTGCGCCTCAGCGCCGAATGCATGACCAAATATGTCAGCAGCTCCTCGGTCGCCTGCTCCTCCGTAATTCCCTCCACCAGCGCATAGCGATAGCCGAAGTAGGTGAAATGCGGCTCATAGACCTCCTGCCCCTCTCCGCTTGCGGTATATCTGCATGTCTGTGTCCACTCGCGGTAAAAATCATATCCCCGGAAGCCGAGATTGCTGTTGTCAAACACTCCGTTGGTCAGGCATTCTCCCAGACGGACCGTTACGGTCTGCCCCCGGCGCCCCGAGAGCCGCAGACGAAAGCTGCCTGCCGAATTGACGCCGAAATCATACAGAAAGGCATCCCCCTGCCGGGTAATGCGGACCGGCCTGCGCTCACATTCCACCGAAATGGGCTGAGCGCGGCAGAGGCGCAGCTCTCCCTTGGGAGACGGAAGCACGGCGGCAGGCTGCCAGCCGCTGTCATCAAAGCCGGGCAGCTCCCATCCGGTCTGCTCGCACCGTGCGTCATAAACCTCTCCCAGCCGCAGCTCGTCAAAGAGGATGGGGGAGGGATGTGTCCGGAAGCGCCCGTCCGCCTCGATGTGCAACAGACAGTCTCCGTCCTTCCATGCCTCCAGCTCCAGCGCCACACGGGGAGCGCCGATCCACGCGACACGGTCAAAATCCCATACCGCACCGCCGAACGGATTCATCAATCCGTTTCCGAGAATCAGTCCGATCACATTTTCGCCCTCCCGCAGGTAGGGGCACAAATCGTAAGTATCGTAATAAAGAAAATCGTCCGGATTGCCGATGTAGGGCGCGAGTGCCCCTTTGGTTATGTCCTTCCCGTTGATACGGAGAATGTAAAAGCCCAGACCGCACACCGAAAGCACGGCACGGTCCGGCATTTTTTCCAGACGGAAACTGCGTCGCAGCAACGGCGCCGGAATATGTGTTTCCAACGTGCAGCGAACATCGGACGCACCGATGAAATGACGGTTCATTCAGAATTCCTCCCGGTCTCGAATGTTTTTGCATCATGGGTTTCATGCCTGCATACAACACCGCGTCTCCGCAACCTCGGCAAAACGCTCCGGCGAAGCAGCGGCATTGTCCGCAATTCGTCTATAATTGTAGCATACGCCACCCACTTTGTCAAGATTGGCGCTTCATTTTGGTTGCGGTGATTTTCATTCGCGGCAAGCCATACTGCTTCAGTCGGTACGAAAATACGTCCATATGCGCAAAAAAGCAGGTCGCTTGCAAATGGTTCTGTTTTTCGCTCCGGTCCGTCGCTCATTATAGTCGGCTCTGCCGGAAGTAGGGGGCCATTATCCCAAACCGTTCATACCGCAAGGGCAAAGATTGCGGCGGCTCTGGAATAAACAAGGCCGGCGTACGCCCCGGAAGCCGGCCGGCTGCGAGGCGGCAAACCAAAAACCGTTGTACGGAAGCCTCTCGCAGCATCGTCCGTATGCCTTCCCTCCCCCTTGGCTGTATTTTTATATGGAATGGGGTTTGCCTGATCGCGTGCGCCAAATGCAAACAACCCGAATCGGCATAAAAAAACCAAGATCAAATCCATTGACTGATCTTGGTTTTTGGTCTGTTCTCTTACGGCAAATTCAAAAAAACGTTTGACTCCGCGCCGACATACGCCTCTGAATGCCGTTATACCAGCAAAAACCTGACGCCTGCCAGCGAATCCGGAGAATCTGCCGCAGGGGCCGAGGCAAGGCTGTTGCGCGCCACCAGGTCCGACACCGGGCAGTGATACCGGCGCGCCACGCTCCAGAGCGTATCATCCCTGGCAGGGTAGCAGACCGTATAAACCGCTCCGGCAGCCTTCCACTCTCCGCCGAACGAGGCCTCCGAAACCGTGCAGATTCTGCTCTGTCCCCGGATGGCCGCAGCAACCGCCAGCTCGGCATCCACGCCGATGCGCTCACCGTCGATTTTCGCCTTGCAGGAGATCAGCTCCACCGTCATGTCGGAATCGGTCGGCGCCTCCTTCCCGCCGTCTGTCTCATACCGGAAGGGCGCTTCAAATTCCTGCGCGCTCAATTCCCCGTTATCCGAAAGGATCACCAGAAACCGGCACTTTCCGGTCAGGAAATACTTCCCCCGGTCGGCCTCCAGCCCGGTGACCGCGGCCGTTCCGCTGACGTCCGCAACCGCCAGCCCCGGCCGGATGCCTGCCTCCTCCAGCGGTATGGCGGTGTTGAGCGAGAAATTGCCGTTGACACAGCGCAGCGCCTGCTGCAATGCCACCGTGGTATAGGCAGTTTCGCATTCCCGCCCGGTGGAATACAGGTCCCGCGTGTAGGCGATGTTCTCGTTTCGCTGCGCCCGCACCTGCAGACTGACCGACGCCTCGCAGAGAATTCTCCCCTCCTCCACGGTAATGCGGATGTCCGTGCAGGTGCCCCGCGCGCAGCAATCGCAGTTGACCTCCACCCCTTCGGCAGGCACCTGCTGACCGAACGGTATGCGCCGCAGAACGGAATACGGCAGCTCCGGTTCCTCGGCGTCGTCATGGCAGCAGAGCAGCTTCAGGCAAAGCTCGCCGCGGCAGTTGACGCTCCCGCTGCCGGCGGCAGCCTCGGTCACAAACACCTGCCCCTCGGCACAGATCACCCGCACATTGCGGTCCTTGGCGTCGCAAAGAATTTCATCCCCCAGCGCAATCGGCTCTCCCGCGCCGAGAAAGACCCGTGCACATGCGGTCTGACCGTGCAGCCGCTGCACATCCTCTCCGTCTCCGACGTTTTCACCGAGCAGCCTGGTTCCGTAAAGCCGCATTCTCGAACGCAGGCGGCATTTGACCGACAGCTTGCGCGGCGCAACCACCCGGCCGCTTGTCATCTCGGGCACCGACTCCACATCGCACAAAAAGCCCTCCCCGATCTCAAAATCGGCCGGGAGCTCCACCGGCGCGGTAAAACGGTATTCACCCGTCTGGTTGGTGCAGTACAATCCGCCGTCATTGCCGGAATAGAGGATGCAGTAATCCACGGTTCCGGAGCACTCGGCGCTTCCGGCTCCGATGTATTTATCGGCGGGGGACACCGTGGCCTTGACCCGCAGCAAACGCTTGATCTCGGGCTGATAATCCGGCAGACTGAAGTCCTCCGCCAGCTCGGTTACAATCTGCCGATCCCCCATCGGCGACTGGATCCGGATTGTGTTCAGCCCCTCTTTCTCATATCGATTCATAAAGCCCTCACTCCTTCTTTTTTTGGTACATCATATGCAGACGCGGGGCGGAATAGACCAACCGCACAGGGGAGTTCCGAACAGGACGGCAAGAAAAAGCAGGCTGCCCCGGCAGAGGGCCGACACAGCCGGCAGCCGGACCTCTCCGCCCATACAAAAACCGTCCCCGGACGCGTATAGCGTCCCCGGGGGCGGTCAGTTTTGTTTATTGGTCTTTCTTGTCCTCGTCGCTGCCGGATGCGTCACCGGAGCCGGAGCTGCCGTCAGCTCCGCCGGTGCCGTCCGTCCCATCTGTCAGCTTCGAGAAATCAATCGGCTCAGGAGCGGATTCGCCGTTCGCAGCCTCTGCGGCGCGCTTGGCCTCCTCCTCGGCCTTCCGACGCGCCTCCTCGGCGGCCTTCTCGTTGTCGAGGCGGCTGGCCTCGGCCTTGGCTTCGGCAATCGCCTCCAGCTCCTCCACGGTGGCGTCATCCTTCATGGCGGCGGCAAACTGGTCGCCGTCCATGCTCTCGTGCGTCAGCAGATATTCCGCCACAAAGTGCAGCCGGTCGATATGCTCCTCGAGAATCCGCTTTGCGTCGGCATAGGCAGACTCGATGATCGAGCGCACCTCGTCGTCGATGGCAGCCGCGGTTTTCTCGGAATAATCCTTACCCGAGCTGAAGTCGCGTCCGAGGAACACCTCGTCGCTGCTGTGCTCGGAGCCATAGAGCACCGTGCCCAGCTTCTCGCTCATGCCGTAGCGCGTCACCATGTTCTTTGCAACCTTGGTGGCCTGCTGAATATCGTTGGAGGCGCCGGTGGAGATGTCGTCCATAATCAGCTCCTCGGCAATCCGGCCGCCCAGAGACACGCGGATATCGTCGGTCATCTCGCCCTTGGTCGCGCCCATGCGATCCTCCAACGGCACCCGCACGGTCACGCCGCCGGTTCTGCCCGCCGGAATGATGGTGATGTGCTTGACCGGATCGGAGTGCTCACAGAAATGCGCGACAACGGCATGGCCGGCCTCGTGATAGGCAACCAGCTTGTTGTCCTTCTCAGTGCGCACACGGGATTTTTTCTGGGGTCCCAGCAGCACCTTCATAAAGGATTCCTCAATATCCTCCATTCCGATCAGGCTCTTGCCCCGCTTGGCCGCGTGCAGAGCGGCCTCGTTGAGCAGGTTGGCCAGATCGGCTCCGGTAAAGCCGATGGTGCTCTGCGCCACCTTGTGAAAGTCCACACCGGCCTCGAGCGGCTTGTTGCGGGCGTGCACCTTGAGGATTTCCTCTCTCCCCTTGATATCGGGGTAATTGACCGTAACCTGTCGGTCAAAGCGGCCGGGGCGCAGCAGCGCCGGGTCGAGAATGTCCGGGCGGTTGGTGGCGGCCATCACAATGATGCCGTCGTGCGAGCCGAAGCCGTCCATCTCCACCAGAAGCTGGTTCAGGGTCTGCTCCCTCTCGTCGTGACCGCCGCCCAGTCCCGCGCCTCTGTGGCGGCCGACCGCGTCGATTTCATCGATGAAAATGATGGCAGCCGGGGACTTGCGGGCGGTGTCGAACAGGTCGCGCACACGGGATGCGCCCACACCGACGTACATCTCCACAAAATCCGAGCCGGATATCGAGTAAAACGGCACTCCCGCCTCACCGGCAACCGCCTTGGCAAGCAGGGTTTTACCCGTGCCCGGAGGGCCTACGAGCAGCACGCCGTGCGGAATGCGAGCGCCCAGCTTGGTGAACTGCGCGGGGTTTTTGAGAAACTCCACAACCTCCACCAGCTCTTCCTTTTCCTCGTCGGCTCCGGCGACGTCCTTAAACAGCACCTTGGAGGCATTCTGCGGTTGGGTTTTGACCTTGGCGCGCCCAAAGGAGCTGAACTTGTTGTTTTTGCCTCCCATACTGTTGGCCGAGATGACCCACAGCACAATCATGCCGCCGATGATCAGAATCATGGGCAGGAAGCTGAGCCATGCCGGAATTTCGGTGGCGGGCTGCAGCTCAAATTTGACGCCGGACGTTTCCGCCAGCTCGGAGATACGCTCGAGCTGGAAGTTATATGCCAGCTTATAGGAAAGCTGCCTTGCGCTCCCGTTTTCCAGAACGGTCATTGTGAGAACGCCCTTGGGGGAGATGACTGCCTCCTGAACCTGCCCGTTCTGAAAATAATTCAGCACATCGCTGTAGGTCAGGGATTCCTGAGAGCTGTTGCGCGTGCTCAACAGGGATATCATTGCCACAATGAGCACAATTGCAACCACATAAAACAGGATTTGACGGACGATATTGCGTTGCTTCATTGGTTCCTCCGTACGATGGATTTGATCGCTTGCTGTCGCGTTGGCTGACGCCTTTCATCAGGGGCAAGCCCTGTGATAGCTGTAATCGGTTGGATATTCCGGATGGGTGCCGCCGCACAGCAGACGCCTCCGCACGCACATCCGACGAGTACGCTCATGTCTTCCCCGCGTACACGGTGGGGCTGAGTACACCGACATAGGGCAGATTGCGGTATCGCTCGCTGTAGTCCAGCCCATAGCCCACCACAAACACATCCGGAATGCATCGGCCGACAAAATCCGCCTCAAATTTTACCTCCCGGCGCGCGGGCTTGTCGAGCAGGGTGCAGCAGCGCACGCTGTGCGCCCCCCGGCCGGCCAGCAGTCCCGAGAGCTTCTGCAGAGTTCGGCCGCTGTCGATGATATCCTCGAGAATCACGACGTCGGCTCCCTCCACACTCCGCTTCAGGTCGAGATGCACCTGTATGAAGCCCGAGCTGTGGGACTCCGCCCCGTAGGACGAGACCTTCATGAATTCGAGCGCGCAGGGGAACGGAATGCGCCGGAGCAGATCGGCCGCAAAGACAAACGAGCCCTTGAGCACTGCCACAAACACCAGCTCCCGGCCCGAATCGGCATACTGCCCGGCAAGCTGTGCCGCCAGCGCGTCGCAGATGCCGCCCAGCTCCCGTTCGCTCAGGAGCACCCGTTCGATATCCTGACTCAAGTTGTGCATCACCGCTGTCCTTTCTGTTGCGGGTCGGCTCCGGAATGCAGCAGCAGCTCCACCCGGTAGCAGGCGCCGCTCCCGTCCGTGCGATTGGCGGCCGCAGCGTCGTACCCGTCCCGTGCCCCCACAAACGGCACCCACAGGATGCCGTCCCGGTCGCACAGCAGGGGCAGCGCGTCCCGAAGCACAGGCGGAACGCCCGCCTCGCGCAGCAGTCTGCGCAGCCTCCGGTGAACGCCCCGTACCGTCAGCGCGTCCCCCTCCTGCCGGCACCGCCAAAAGCCTTTCCCCAACATTATATCAGAATTTTCGTTTACAATGATATACCGTGGTGTTGACAAATTGTGAACTTTTCTGTCCGAGCCCAAATTTTCGAGCTTTCTTACGCAAACGGTCAGCAGTCCGTCACAAATCGCAAAGCTGCCCTCGCGCAGCGGAACCGGCTCCCGCAGCACCGGCCCCCGCAGGTCGGGCAAAACCCATAGCCAGCCCGTCTGCACACAGGCGCGCATCCCACCGGGCAGCGAGCAGGAGCTGCCGGATTTTCCCTCCAGTGCCAGAGCCTCCATGGACTCCAGATGTGCCGCGTCGAGCGAAACAGGGGAGAGCGCGGCAAGCGCCCGGCGGCGGATGGCGGAATGCTCCCGCCGCAGCGCCTCCACCGGAAGCGCCCCCTGCCGCAGCCGCTCCGAAAGAAAGGCCTCGGCTGCGCGGTCGAGATAGTCGCGATCCTGCGCCAGCGAACGGCTCAGGCGATACGCGCCCCCCTGCGGGTCGGGCGCAACCGCCTCCAGCTCGGGCACCACCCGCAGCCGGAGGCGGTTGCGGGCATAGGAGGGGTCGAGATTGGTGCTGTCGGCAACATATGTCAGCCCCTCCCGCTCGCAGCAGGCGAGAATTTCCCTGCGGGGAAAGGGCAGCAGCGGGCGGGTCAGAAAGCCTCCCGCAAACGCGCGCACCGGCGCAATGCCGCACAGGCCGCCGAGGCCGCTTCCCCGGCAAAGCCGGAAGAGCATGGTTTCAAGCTGATCGTCGGCATGGTGCGCGGTGGCCAGCAGCGGGATGCCCCGCTCGCGCATCAGCCGCTCAAAAAATTCATAACGCACCTCGCGCGCGGTCTCCTCCAGCCCCCGGCGGCGTTCCTTTGCCAGCCCCGGCACATCGGCCTCGAGCATCTCCAGTTCCCAGCCGTACCGCTCGGCAAGCGAACGGCAGAAGGCGGCGTCCCGGTCAGCCTCCGCTCCCCGGATGCCGTGATGGACATGTGCCAGCAGGATGGAAAAGCCGTCCCGCCCGGCGCAGGCCGAGAGCAGATGCAGCAGCACGCGGGAATCCGCGCCGCCCGAGAGCGCGAGCAGCACCGGCGTGCGCGGGGGCAGACCGGCCATGCGCCACGGGGACAGGATCGTGCCGGCAGAAAGCCGTTCGCTCCCCTTCCCGGCTGCGGCAGCTCCGGTATCCCGGTGCCCGGACGCGCTGTCTGACAAGGACGCAATCGGCTCCCCGCCTGCTCCGGTCTGTCCGTTCCCCTCGCCGCACGTCTGCGTATGCGGATGCACAGGCGGATCCGCGCCAGTGTCTTTGCCAATGGGCCTGCTTCCCTCCGGGCACCGGCCGGGCGGCAAGCCGTCATTCACACCGCTCACCCCTGCTCCCTCTCTCCCTCAATCGTGAGGAACTTGGTATACTGCCCGTTCCAGCCCATGTTGACCGAGCCGACCGCGCCGTGCCGGTTTTTGGCGATGATGACCTCGGCAATGCTGGTGTTCTGGTCGGAGACCTGATCCGTCTTATAGTATTCACTGCGGTAGAGGAAAATAACCATATCGGCGTCCTGTTCGATGGCGCCGGAATCGCGCAGGTCGGAGAGCATCGGGCGTTTGTCGGTTCGCGATTCGGGACCGCGCGAGAGCTGCGCGCAGCAGATGACAGGCACCATCAGCTCTTTTGCCAGAATTTTGAGCGAGCGGGAGATTTCGGAAACCTCCTGCACACGGTTGTCGTTGTGGTGATCGCCCTGCATCAATCCGAGGTAGTCGATGACCACCAGTCCCAGGTTCTGCACCCTTCGCAGCTTGGCCTTCATGGCGGTCACGGTCATGCCGGCCGTGTCGTCGATGAGGATGTCGCAGCCCGAAAGCTCGCCTGAAGCCACCGCAAGATGCTCCCAGTCCTCGGGCTCCAGCTCCCCTGTGCGCAGCGCGTGGCTGTTGACCAGCGCCTCGCTCGAGAGCACCCGGTTGACAAGCTGATCGGCCGACATTTCGAGTGAAAAAATGCAAACGGTTTTCTTGGTTTGCTTGGCCACATTGGTGGCAATGTTCAGGGCAAACGAGGTTTTGCCCATACCCGGGCGTGCGCCCACCAGGACAAGATCGCTCCGGCCCAGCCCGGCCAGCACGCGGTCCAGCGCCGAAAATCCGGTTTTGACGCCCTGCGTCCCCTCTGCGTTGGTGCGCAGCTCCTGCAGGTGGGCATACACATCCTGCAGGACTTCCCGGATGTGCCGGAAGTTCTTGGTATCCCTGCCCTGCGCGATGTTGAAGATGAGGTTCTGCGCGTGGTCGAGAATGGCGGTGACTTCCTCCTGCTCGGAGTAGGCGCTCTCGGAGATCTCGTTGCTTGCGGCGATGAGCTGGCGCAGCACGCTCTTCTCCTTGACGATGCGGGCATAGTCCCGGACGTTCATCGCGTCGGGAACCGCCTCGGACAGGGTGCGGATGTAATCCTCTCCGCCGGATTTGTCGTACACGCCGCGCGTCACCAGCATGTCGATCAGTGTCACCACGTCGATCTCCCGGTTGGAAAGGAAGAGCTCCTGCATGGCAAGATAGATCTGCTTATGCTCCCCGAGGTAAAAATCATCCCCGTTGATGAGCGCCGCAATTTCGTTCAGCGCGGCCGGGTCGATGAGCACCGAGCCGAGCAGCGATTGCTCCGCAGGCATGGAAAACGGCAGCCTGCGGACAAGTTCCTCCTCCATTGGCATGGGGAATCCTCCTTTCTTGGCCTTCCGGTGATTGCCGGAGCTGAGTAATAAAAAACATTGAGGCGCTGCCTCAAACTCCGCTGAAGAAACTTTTTTGAAAAAAAGTTTCTTCAGAATCTTCAAAAAACCTTCAATAACGGGTGATTGCGATCACAATGAGGTCTGCGCTGTTCCGGACGCCTCGCCCCCATCCCTTCCGGCCCTTATTCGCAGACCAACAGATTAACGGTTCCGGTGACCTCCGGATAAAGCCTGACCTCCAGCGCATATTTGCCGTAGGCCTTGATCGGGTCGCTGACATTGATCTTTCTCTTGTCGATGACAATGCCGAAATCGGCCTGCAGGCGCTCGGCTACATCCTTTGCCGTCACCGAGCCGTACAGTCTGCCGTCGGCGCCGCTGGAGGCATGAATCTTCACCAGCACGCCTTTGAGCCGCTCTGCCAGCTCGCGCGCCTCCTTCTTTTCGGTCTCAATGCGATAGCGGCGCGCTTCCTCGCGCACCTTGATGTCGTTGAGCGACTGCGCGTCGGCCGGCTTTGCCAGCTTGCGGGGGATGAGAAAATTCTTTCCGTATCCGTCCGAAACCTCAATCACATCGTCCTTTTTCCCCTGACCCTTTACGTCAGCCAATAAAATTACCTTCATGATTTTGTCCTTTCTGTGTTTCGTCCTGCGCTGCGCGCCGTGCTCCGGCCTGCGCTGCGGTTTCCGTCATACTCATGGTCGAGATAATCGTCCAAAACGGTTTTGAGCTGCATGCACGCCCCCTCCAGAGAGGTGTGCGTCAGGCAGGCGCCCGCCATATCGTAGTGCCCTCCGCCGCCAAGCTGCTGCATAATGAGCTGCACGTTGATTTTGTCGTGCGAGCGAGCCGAGATTGTTACGGTGTTTTCGGCGTGCAGCAGGGCGAAGGAGGCCTCGATGCCGTCGATGGTCATCAGCTTGTCCGCTGCCTTTGCCACGGCAACCGTGTCGGCCTCGGTAGCGGGATGGTCCACGCTCTGCCATGTCAGCGCAATCACATCGCGGTAGGTGCGTGTGCGGCTGTCGATGTCGCAGGCCGTAAACAGATTGGTCATGGACTCGGTAAACAGCCGCCGTGCCACATTGGTGTGCGCCCCCTGCTCATAGAGATAGTGAACGGCCGAGAAGGTCTGCATTTCGGCGCCCTGCGTAAAGTTTTTGGTATCCAGCATCAGGCCGGCCAGCATCAGCGTGGCTTCCTCCTTGAGCAGCGCGCCGTGATAGGGGCTGAGCTCGAGCATTTCGCTCACCAGCTCGCTGGCCGCCGCCACGCCGGGCCGGATATAGGTCATGCGGGGCTTGAACTCGTACATTTCGGTGGGCCGGCGGTGGTGGTCGATGATCACCACATCCTGCACGCACTTGAGAATTTTGGGGCACTCGGTGTTGTGAACGTTGCTTACGTCGCTCATAATCAGCAGCGTATCCGCCCGCACCGCGTCCAGCCCGGTCTCGCCGCTGATGAACATCGAGCGGTACTCCGGCAGATGTGCCAGCAGATCGTAGCAATTGCGGAAGTTGGTGTGCTCCCGGTTGACAATGATCCGGATGTGCGAGGCGTCTCCGTCCCTGGCGCAGATGGCCAGCCGCGCAAGCCCCACGCAGGAGCCGATGGAATCGTAGTCCGGCGCGCGGTGCCCCATGATGAGCACGTTGCCGGCCTTGCGGATGAGCTGACAGAGATGCTGAGAATTGACCCGTGAGGTGATGGTGGTGGAGCCGTACAGGGTGTTCACACGTCCGCCGTAGGGTGTGACGCTCTTGCCGTCGTTCACGGCGACCTGGTCGCCGCCCTTCTGCAGCGCAATATCCAAAGCGTCGCTGGCGGCGCGCTCCTTGTCCTCAAAGCTGCCCTCAATCGCTCCCACCCCCATGGAGATGGTGACGGGATAGCTGTTGTCCCCCAGCTTGACGTTGCGTACGGTTTCCAGAATCCGGAATTTGTTGTTGATGCACTCGTCCAGCGCCGTGCGGCTGAACACCAGCAGGTATTTCTCGCGCTCGTATTCCTTCAGAAGCCCGCCGAAGCCGGCAGCCCACTCCTTGAGAATGGTTTCGATTTCGCTCACGGCCGTCCGGTAGCTCACCCGCACATATTGCGCCAGCTCCTGCAGACTGTCGATCACGATATATGCCACCACCGGCTCCTCGTCGTATACCCGCTTGCGGATCGCGAGCAGCTCGGTCACATCGCTGAACACCACAAAGTAGTATTCCTTTTTGCGGGAGCGCATTGTGTAGCAGCGCAGCTCATATTTACGCCCCTCAATTTCGGTAATCATCGGGCGGGTGTTGTCAATCGGCACACCGTCCTCGTTGTAGGTTACGTCCCGCACCTGCCCGCCGTTCTGCGCATAGCCCACAATCTCCTTCATGGGCACACTGCAGAAGCTGCGCAGGGGCACGTTGCAGATCGGAGACCGGAACTGCAGAATGTCCTGCAGCGCACCGCTGACGATTTTGACCATGCCGTCCGGCCCGATGATCGCATAGGGGATATCCACCACATAGCGGAACATATCGCTGATTTCGGTGGCCATCAGATCGGCCTGCTCGTTCGCCTTGCAAACACGATGATAGCGGACAAGATAGGCCGCGAGGATGCTGCCGGCCGACACGGCATATAGCCCAAACAGCGCCAGCGCATAGAGCTGGATGTGCTCCGCCGGAACAAAATCCCCCCTGCTCAGAAAAATCAGCCCGGCCAACAGGCCCAGCAGCGCCAGCCCGATGGCGGCACAGGCCACCAGAGGTCCGCGCAGATCGGTACGGAGTGCGGATTTCTTCTTTTTCTGCATCGGTCACAGCTCCTTTCGTCGGGAAATCGGAGAGAGTTCAGAATGAGTTGTCGGAATGGTCGTTGTCGGAATCCTGATTCTTGAATTTTTCGGCCATACGGCGGCGCACGGCTCGCCAGATGCGCTCATAGGCGCCGAGCAGCGCGCCGAGAAAAACGGCGTTGTAGGCCAGACAGCACAGCAAAAATACAGCGATCACCACCGGCACCCAGCGCGCGTTGCCGCCTGCCGAGAAGAAGCGGTTGAACAGGAAGCGCGTGCCAAGCACCAAAAACCCAGGCATCAGCATGATGCAGAGGTTGCTTGCCACAATCACCGGAATGCTGAACGAGGAGGGGAAGAGCAGCATCACCGCCATACTCACAATGTACAGAACCGCGGCGGGCACGCTCATTGTGAAGAACTCCGCCTCGGGTGTAATCACCCGCCCCATCCCGTTCGTGGCGTAGGCCGCGTTGAGCATCTTCTGCCCGAGAAAGGCCGGAATGGCGCAGAGAGCAAAGACCACACCGGGAAGCAGGTTGAAGATCCATGCCACCGAATCGGCGATGTTCGCGTCGCTCATGCGCTCCATCACCACGTCAATCAGGGCTTCCACATTGGCAACCTGCGCGGCATTCCAGGAGGGATTATCGGCAATCGTCTCCCGGAACACGGCAATGTGTTCATCCCGCCAGGAGATCTGCGTCTGGATCAGCGTATTCTGCCAGTCATTCAGCACACTGCGGATTGCGCCAAGCCCCACCGAACCGGTGGTTCTGCCCACCCAGCACAAAAACAGCACCAATCCCCAGAGCAGAAAGCCGCCCAGCGCCAGTCCGACAGCCGTAGTGCGGTATGCTCCCCTGCGGGTGGCAGCGCCGAGCAAAAGCGACGCGGGCAGCAGCGAGACTGCCAGAAGGCAGAAGGTCCAGTCCCGCGTCAGCGCAAACACGCCGGCGGTTGCCGCGGCCGAAATCAGCCCGAGCACCCAGAACTGGCGGGTACAGGTTTGAAAAAAGGCGCCCCCGAGCAGCCCGACGGCAAGCGCGGTGATCACTGCGCCGAAGGCCGGGATAAACAGCCCGACCAGACAGGCCAGCGCCGCTGCCGCAAGCGTCAGCTTTGCACCGGACGTCACGCGGCGCGTCAGATAAAATCCGCCAACCGTCAGCAGCGCCCAGAACACCATTGCAATCCAAGGCTGCAGGAACGAGAGCGGAATGGCCAGAGAGCCAAGCCCATACAAAACACAGGCAAGCGCCAAAGGCCCCGCGCCCGGGCGGGGCAGCGTTTCAGACTGCTTCCACGGATTTTCGGCTGCCGCCGCATTCGGCGATTGATTCATGCCATCTCCTCCCTCCGGGGCATCCGCCCCTTCTCATCGCGCCAGGCAAGCTGCCGCGTTTTTACAATCAAATCCCCCAGGCACACAAAGATGTGCCCGGCGACCCGCGCCGCACAAGTGTCAGAATGGGCGGCACCGCTTTGGGTGCCACCAGTGACAGCCTTACGGCGATTGCAGCGGTCCGCTGCCACGCGGTCCCGTCCGCACACGGATCAAAGACCCCGCCCACCGTGCAAGCGCCCGCCTCCGACCGGTCAAAGCCAACATTCGATAATCGATTATATTAGTATAGCATATTTGTCCGGGTTTGTAAACACTTCCATTTTATATTTTACAATTTTTTAACCGCCGGCAAGAAAAAGAGGGAGAATCCCTCCCGGAACGGGCGGTTTCTCCCTGCTTCTGCAGGCTTATGCGGTTCCAAGGGCGCGCTCCAGCCAGACAAGCCCCATACTGAAGGCGTTGTACAGCCCCTCCTTTTGCCCCTGCTTGATGATTTTGTTCGGATCCTGCGAATCCACCACCTGAATCAACACGGTTTTCGGCAATCCGGTTTTTTCGTCATGCGAAAAAATTTCCAGAATCAGAATGCACCGTTCGCTCATGTCCCCATAGCAGATGGTATCGTCCTGCCGCACCAGCGGCCTGCCCAAATATTCAAGGTATTTCCCGCCAACCAGCGGGCGTTTCTCCTGCGCCATCCCTCTCTCCTCCGTTTCCGAAATGATAATCTATTGCGTGATGCGGATCGGTTCGCCGTAACAAAAAAGCGCCCGCCGCGCCCAAAAATATCATTGTCTTTCTTATTATACCACGGCGCAGAGGAAAAGTCAAGCCCCGCGGCAAGGTTTCTTACCGAGGGGCATACAAACCGCATATCAGAGCAGCGGCGAATGTCGTTCCCCGCACGTATCCGAATCACAGACCAAAATTGTTTGCGTTTTTGAAAAGAGATCGGAGAGACCTGACCTGAAGAGACCTCCCCCATCCATCACGCCCTCCGAAGCACATCTGCCAAAACCGGTCAGAGCAGCCGGCGGAGGTAGTGCACCGGTATGGCGCTCCACCCGTGGCAGAGGCTGCCCGCCTGATGAAAGGCGGAGGCTCCCTCCTTGGTCTCCCATGCCGCGGTGGCGCCGGCCTCCAGCATGGCGCCGTATGTCGTGCGGATGTCGTTCAGCACAAATTCACGGTAGGCAGGATCGGTGGCGAGCAGCGCGTCATAGACCAGCGTTTTCATGCTCAGCGAGCACTCGGGCAGGGCGTGCGCGGCAATCCGGCGGCAGACGCCGGCAGCCTCCTCCCCCTCGCACAGCCCGCAGAGCACCGCCAGCGCGTTTGGCAGCTCCCGGTAAACCTCCCCCTCAGGATGCAGCGAGAACAGGCCCTCCCGTGTCCGCAGAAAGGTCTCCCGCGTCCGCCTCCGGCAGTCCGCAAGGACGCCCTCATACGCAAACGGCTCTCCGATGACCCGGCAGATCTTCCGACAGGCCCCGAGCGCCAGCAGAAACAGACCGTTGAGCATCAGGTCGGGTGCGCCGCCGTCCTCCCGCCCCAGCGAACCGGAGAGATCCGGCGACCAATCGTAGAAGTTCCAGCGGTTTGTTCCAGAAAACCGGTTGACCAATCCGTTCTCCATGCCCGCCAGAAAGGCGCCGAGCACCGATTGCAGCTTGGGATAGACCTCCCGCAAAAGCGCCGCATCGCCGGTATGTTCAAAATACTCCCGCACGGCAAGAAAATAATAGAGCGAAAACGAGGGAATAACCAGATCCTCCCCGCACGGGAAGCAGATCGACAGCAGCCCGTCCTCCCGCCGGTCACGGCTCATCAGCAGCAGGTTGGCGCGGGCATAGGCGGCGTTGCCTCCGACAAAGCCATCGTAGCCGCAAAGCATCTGATTGCGCGCGTCGAACACATAGAGGCATTGCTCCCGCCACGGGCAATCCACATAGTGCTCCATCATGCACAGCTCGAGCGTGCGCAGGCAAAGCTCCCAGATGCGCCGGTCGAGCGCTCCGGCCGGCTGCCACCCGATCCGCGTGACCGGGCAATTCTGGGGCAGCAGACCGGCATGCAGCAGCACAAACGGCCGCTCTCCGGTGATTTCGATGTACCGGCAGCCCAGCCGGAGCATGTAGTTGGTATATGTGTTCTCCCCCGGCCTTGCCCGGTAGGCAAAGCTGAAATCCCTGTCCCCGATCCGCCTGCGAACGCAGCCGTCCTCGATGTGCTCCCCGTAGCTGATGCGCAGCTCCTGCTCTGTGCCGGTGCGCAGGGCAAAGGTGAACAGCCCCACGGTCTCGGCCCCCAGATCGAGCAGCCAGCGCCGGCTTTCCGCCGCTCCGCCGCAGAGCGGGGTCCCCTTCACCGGCCGCGCAGGGATTTCCTCGCGCACCCGCAGCTTTTCGGTCGGGCGGGGATAAAAGGAGCAGTGCTTTTCCACCTCCACGGCGGGATGAAAGCCCTGTCCCCGCCCAGTGAGCCACCCGTCCTCTCGCGTTGCATCATAGGCAAAGCCGAAGCCGAGCTGCCGGGTGATGCAGCGGCATTCCCCCGAGCGGTAAGCGCGGCTCCTGCGGCAGAGCACCGCCGGGCCGCTGGCCAGCACCGGCTTTCCCTTTTGCACCAGCTCGAAAATGACGCCGGCCTGTGCGGGAATATAGCGCTGCGACGATGCACCAAAATGCCAGACCAGCAGGGCAAAGTCATTTCTTCCCTCCCGCAGAAACGGGGTCAGATCCAGCTCGTCATAGATTTTGTAGTGCTCATAATCGCCATACTGGTTGCTCGCCGCATAGCGGCCGTTGATGAACAGCGTGTAGTCCCCGTCGCAGGAAAGGCGGCAGAGCGTCGGCTCCCCGGACGGAAGCTCCGCGTAAAACTCGGCGTAATCGTCATTTCCCGGATGCGCCTCGCTCCAGATCCAGCGGCTCCGGGAAAACACCTCCCGCGCGTTTTGCTGCTGCATATCAGTCTCCTTTCGTTCTTCCCGAATGGTGTTACCAGAAGTATACCGTATTTTCGCGGCCGCGTCAAGTCCTTTCGCATATTTTTAACACGTAGCCCGGATATACGGATTCCCATATACCCGGGCTATGCTATACGCTGTTCGATTCATCCCCGACATCATCGAATTCTATGGAAATCTCTATCATTCCCGTCCATAGACCAGCAATCATTCAAAATCCAAATGCAGAAGCGATTCAGCATCTTCCACCGTTGCAATCTTTTTTGTGAGTACGTCACGATACTTCTGAATCGAATTTTCTGTCAATTTGCTGAAATCAAACTGAACCAATCGTTCGATTACTTCAGGAGAAAAACGATATTTGATGACCTTTGCCGGGTTTCCGCCGACAATCGCATACGGAGGAACATCTTTTACAACCACTGCCCCGGCTGCGACAATTGCACCCTGCCCGATGTGAACGCCAGACAAAATCAAAGCATTTGAGCCAATCCAAACATCATCCGCAAGAATAATTTTCCCTTTGGATTTTGCTTCACATGACTTGCTGTGCAAAATTCTTGTTTCGATCGGATAGGTAGTAAATCCGGTATAATCATGCTCACCGCCGCAAATGAACCGGCATCCCAAAGCAATGGAGCAAAAGTCTCCGATCTGAATTCCCTCATCAATGCCGCCATACATAGTAGCGTCAATCATTCCGTAGCTGTACCGCCCGGCAGTGATTTGATCGACATCCAGGCTTTCCGGGTACGGGGAGGTCACTTGTAACAGATTATGCCTGTTCCGGGAGCGGAAAAGTTTTTTCTTCTTTTGAAGACCAATCTTTCTCTTGAAGACTCTAAATACTTTTGCTGCAATCATCATTTCCCCCTGAATCAATGCCAAATACGACGTATCGCATCATTGAGCAGACTATTTCCCAGCGAATACGGCGGAGACAGTTTCCCTTGTCTTATTATGTATGATTATATATGATTTTATCGTTGCTGTCAAGTATTTTTCACATATTCGTTATCCCACCTGCGCTTTTCTGTCAAAGCCCGTACAGCCAGCATCAAAACGGGCGCGGTCTGCCGCGGCACTCCGGCAAGCCGGAGTGCCGCGGCAGATATGCATATGATTGCATTTTTCGCCATTTTAAAAAAAAACAATTAGCAGTCCACCAACAGCCGTCCCTCTCCGCCCACCATTATCATTGCCGCTCCAGCACATCAAAAATCACCCGCCAGACGCTCTCGTCCTGCGCGGTCATGCGGTTCCAGTCAAAGCTATCCAGAAACCGCTGCTTCTGCCCGGCATCGGCAAGCTCTCCCCTCCGCAGGCGCGCCTTCAGCTCGTGCAGATATGCCGCCTTGTAACGCACGGCGTCCTCGGTATAGTTGGGATTGTGATTTTTGCCGTTTACCCGCAGGAATACGGTGTTAGGCCTCTGCCCAAGTGCCCGGCGCAGCAGCCGAAAATTCCGGAAGCTGACCACCCGGTCGTCCGCCGAATGGATGACCAGCACCCATGCATCGGTGTTCCGCAGGCTGTCCTGCGCGCGGCAGGCAAAGGTATCGGGATGCGCCTCCCGCTCGATCTCCCGCGCCACCCCGACGAAGGGGCGGCGCACCCCCGAAAAGACCTGCCGCAGCATCAGCTCCACCGAGAGAAAGCCTGAGATGGCTACCACATGGCGCACATCGGGATGCAGAGCCGGAATGTTGAGGCAGGCATACGCCCCCCAGCTGTGTCCGACAACCGAAATCGCATATCCGGCATATGCCGGGTCGGCCTTCAGCGCGCGCAGGCAGGCGTCCAGATCACACAGCGATTGCCCCAGACCGTTGGTACTCTCCCCGCCCGACTCCATGCAGCCGGTGTGGTCGTAGGCGAACACCAGATACCCCCGGCGGGCGAGCAGCTCCACCTCCTTCAGATAGGAACGGTGTCCGCCGCCCAGGCCGTGGTCGAACACCACCACGCGGCCGGCCATTGGCTGCCCGTAATGATAAAAGCTCCCCTGCAGCATATGCCCCATCGGGGAGCGGAAGGGATAAGGCTCCCGTACCAGCCCCGGGAAGTCCGCCGCCGAAAAATAAAACGCCGTGCCCGTGTCGTCGACCCGTCCGTACAGCCGCCCGCGATAGAGCGCCTCCACCCGTTTTTTCACTCCCATATCCATCTTCCTCCCTCTTATCGGTTCCGGCCGTCCGGATGCCTCCGGCTGCCCGGCTGTCGTCATTCGGTTTTGCCGTCCGGCTTCTGCCGATCGGTCTAACCCGACCATTGGCGAGGCAACCTCCCGCCGCCCGTTCCGAGTATTGCCTACGCCGGCCCCGGCCATGCGGCTCGGCACCGAAAGCCGGCGACGGGCCGCCATTCGGGACCGCACCACCGCAGCGCGCGGGCGCCGACAGGCATCGGGGGGCAAGGCCGAAAAAACGACTGTTTCTGCTTCCTATCATAGCATATGCCTTGCCGTTTGTCAACAGCATCCGCAGGAAATCCGAAAAAAGCGCGGGGAGGTCATTCGATGATGACGGATCGGTTCTGTCTGCGCGGCTTGACAGCCGGGTAATCCCCCCGGCAGTAGCCAAGCAGCACAAAACAGCGTGCGATGTAATGGTCGGGAATTCCCCATTCCCGCAGCAAAGCCGCGCCGGGTTCGCTGTCAAAGGTCTCCTCTCCCCTTGCAACGATACAGGATGAAATCCCGAGAGCGGTGGCGGCAAGCACCATGTTTTCGGCACAGCAGAAGGCGTCCGCACTGCTGTACAGAAAGTTTTTCGGTCCGAACACGGCGCAGACTGTCGGCGCGCCGTAAAACCCGCTTTTTATGGAAGGGTCGTCAATTGCGCTCGGCTGCTCGGACGATACATAGGAGCCGGCCAGCTTGCTTCGGTCAAATTTTGCGAGGTTCATCCGCCCCACCCGCTCGCAAAGCTCCCTGTTATGCAGTGCGCAGATGAACGCGCGCTGTCCGCCACCCGCGTTGGGCGCGTACAGCCCGGCCTCAATAATGGTTTCCAGATCGCCGCGGGCAATCTGCCGCTCCTGATATTTGCGGATGGAACGGCGGTATTTCATCAGCTCCAACAGCTTCATGTACCGATCTCCTTCCAGCACTGCGGATCCGCAGCGTAAAAATTTCCGTTTTTGCCGGCAGCAACGGCAGGGCAGCCCCTGCACCATGCCAGCAGCTCGCATTGCGCGCATTTTTCAAACCGGGTATACTCCCGGTAGCATTCCATGCGGCCGAGCCATACGTCGGCAATCCAGTCCTCCAGCACATTGCCGACAAGGCTCTCACGCACGCGCCTGCAGGCGTACAGCTCCCCGGTCGGCAGAATGGTCAGGTGACAGTTGCCGCAGCTGCAGCCCCCGTATATCATGCCCTCCTGCGCGTCCGCGGGGATCCGAAAGGCTCCCGTCTCGTATTCATAGAGCGTCCAGAGGTGATCCTTTTTGCTGAACCAGGTATTGCAGCCGGCAGCCTCGTATTCCCGGAACTTCCGGTCGCATACCCGGAGCAGCTCCCGATAATCCTGCGGCGCAATGCCCGTATCCTTTTCTCGGCTTGTGGGGCAGTAGCGGGCAAAGGCGAACACATCCGCGCCGTACGCCACGACCGTATCGATGACCGCCGGGATCTCCCGGATATTGACCCCCGACACCGTGGTCATGATGACCGCGCGCATCCCCGCGTTTTTGATGCAGCCGATCTTTTCCAGCGTGCAGTCAAAGGAGCCCGGCTTGCGGAACCAATCGTGCGTCTCCCTCATGCCGTCCAGAGAGAGCTGATATTTGCGGCAGCCGCAGGCCCGCAGCCGCCTGCATACCTCGCCCGTCAGATGATAGGGATTGCCGAGAATGGCAAACGGCACGGCATGCTCCCGCAGCAGCCCGAGCAGCCGCCAGAAATCCGGGTGCAGAATCGGGTCTCCGCCGGTGATATAAAAATACGGCAGGCGGCCGAACGTCTTGCAGAAATCCATGCAGTTGTCAAACGTGGCACTGAGCTGCTCCCATGTCATCGCGTCCGGCCGTTTGCAGGCATCCTCCGAGAAAATATAGCAATGTCTGCAGCGCTGGTCACATTCGTCTGTGATATGCCATTGAAAGGCAAAATACTGCTTCATGTCCTCTCCCTCTTTTCGTTGATAAAAATGCGTTTTGTGCACGGCAGGCGCGCGTCTCCCATGCGGGGAACCGGATTGTGCGGCGTGCTACCCTTCCGGCCGGGAAACCGCCGTCAAGCGTCCCCCGCACCGCAAGCGGAACCGCAGGCCGACGGTTTTTCCTCCGGCTTGTCCGCCGCACCACAAGCGGTAGGCTGTTCCTCCGACTTGTCCGTCGCGCCGCAGGCAGTGGGCTGTTCCTCCGGCTTGTCTGCCGCGCCGCAGGCGGCGGGCTGCTCCTCCGGCTTGTCTGCCGCGCCGCAGGCGGTGGGCTGCTCCTCCGGCCTGTCCGCCGCACCGCAGGCGGTGGGCTGCTCCTCCGGCTTGTCCGCGTGTGCGTGTTTCTGGCTCCATCCGAACAGATTTGCAAGTGACATTTGATTTCCCTCCATTTCATTTTTCAGAGAACGGGTTTGTCCCCTGTGCCTATGATTATAGCAGGTTCCGGGCGGATTGCAAGTACGCACTTTTTTGTAACCCTTTCCAATTGCCGCCCAAATACGCCGGAAAATTGTAAATATTTTTTGAACCGCAATTGACATTTCCCGATTTCTGCATTATAATTTGTAGTACATACGGGACGCAGATTGCGGAGCCGATTCCGGGCCGCGCCGGCTCTGTCGGCAATCGCCGCGCCGCTCGGCGCCCGACACCGCGACTGATTGATTTTCCGCAGAAAGGACAACGCAATGAAAAAGAAGGACGAGCTTCCGGCCTGCCCGGTTGCAACCACCGTACAACTGATCGGAAGCAAATGGAAGCTGCTGATCCTGCGCAATCTGCTCAACCGCCCGTGGCGCTTCAATGAGCTGCTGCGGTCGCTGGAGGGCATCAGCCAGAAGGTGCTCACCGACAGCTTGCGCTCCATGGAGGCCGACGGTATTGTCACACGCACCGTTTATCCGGAGGTCCCTCCCCACGTGGAATACGCCCTTTCCGAGCTGGGAGAAACCATGCGTCCGATCATCCGCGCAATGGAGGTGTGGGGCGTGCGGTATCAGAACAGCGTAGCGGAGGGCTGACGGCCGACGCTGTGCGTCTCCAACGCTGCCCTTCCGCAACGGCCGCTGCGGCTGAGCCGGCGGGACACCGGCCAAACCGGTACACCGGCGGCACTCCTCCCCACAGCGGTCATACACTTGCCCGAAAGAAAAAAGCCCGGAGTGTCCGGGACAAATAAAGGCAGCACTGCACAAATCTGACTGCGCGCCGCCTGCGGCTCTCTGCACGTCAGATTTTTCGTGGAACAAACCAATTCCAAAGTATTTTTCGGCAGCGGGCAATCGTGGATCTGATTGCAACAAGCTACCCTTGTAGGAGATTTGTGCAGTTTCGCGGAAAAGGGCGGCACATATGAACCGATCTTTTCGAGCGCCTTTGAACGATGTTTGGGGGAAGCCTTTTCGGTAAAGGCTTCCCCCAAACATTGTATTCCGCAAACCGGGCTGACCAAATCGTGCGATTGTACGCTCTCAGTCCTTCCTCCGCGGCGCGTTTGCCAGCAGGTATTGCTCGGCCTCGGCGCACCATGTGCCGCCGTTCGCCTTGACAATCTCGTCCAGCCTCGCCCAGAGCGGATCCGTTTTGCCCAGCTCGGCAAAGTCCGAGAGCGCCACCATCGGGATGTCCAGCCCGTTGTAGCAGACCTTTTTCGCCCCGCCGGGATGCGCCATTGCCAGAATGGCCTCGGGAACCGCGTCCAGCCCCAGGATGTGCGACACCATCACGCCCGGATTGATGCTTCCCTGCTCGATCAGCGAGATGGTCTCCACCGTGTCCTCGGGAATGCTGCCGGCGGTCCCCACGAGGTGGATTCCGTCATAGTGCACGCGGTAGAGGTTCAGGCTGCCGGGCAGCTCGTGTACGGCCGGACCGGCGAAAAAGTTGATGCAGCCGTCAAAGCCGGCAATCCGCTCGGCCATGGTCAGCAGATCGGCCACCGGAACCATCACCATCACGTCGTCAAAGCCTCCCTCCGAGAGCTCCAGCAGTGCGGCGGTGGGGTCTGCCAGCTCCGAGGTATTGCAGTAAATCAGCTCGCAGCCGGCCTTTTTCGCCTCCTCCGGGCTGCACTTCCCGGCGGCGTATTGCAGCCGCTCGCCGCTGAGGTCGGTGACCACCACCTGCCGGCAGCCGGCGTAGTGAACGGCCAGCTCCACGGCGGCCAGTCCCATCGGCCCGGCTCCGCCGAGAATCGCCAGCCTTCCCCCGCGCTTGGCGCCGTCGGTGCGGGTGTAGCTCGTGTAATCGGTGTGGTACATGCCCTTGAAGGCGCGCAGCACGCAGCCGATCGGCTCGACCAGCGAGCCCTTGTAAAAGCTGTCCCCGCCGTAGGGCAAAAGGCACCCCCGCTCCAGAACGATTTCGGGCACCACGGCGTAGGTCATATTGCCCCCCACATAGCGGTAGGAGTAGCCGGGGTCGTAGTTGCTCTCGAGCTTGAGTGCGGGCTGAATCACCACCCGCTGCCCCACCTGCCAGCGGTCGGTCAGCCCGCTGCCAACCTCCACCAGCTCTCCGCACATCTCGTGCCCGATGACCACCGGATGCTCGGCCACATCGGGCGGAACCCGCTTGTGCGCGCTGCCCTGAATGACCGCCTTATAGGTGGAGGTGCAGAGCGAATCCGTCACCACGCGCATCAGCACCTCGCGCGCCCCCAGCTCCGGCAGCTCAAAGCTCTCCACGCGCAGGTCGCGCGCGCCGTATAAACGAACCGCTGTTGTTCTCATTTTTCGGATACCCCCTTGCAATCGGATGCATTTTGTGATACAATCATACCATACCGTTCAGAATCTTTCAAGATGCGGCGGAAATATTGATAAAAAATCGTTGTTTCGCAAGCAAGCAATCAAATCCGATCAAATATGATCGCCGTTATGCTCCGGGCATCCGGGAGCGGCGGCATACCCGCCTTGCCTGCGCCGCAACCTCCGGGGAGGGAATACCGATGCTGATGATCAACCGCCAGCAGGAGCTGCTGGAAATTCTGCGGCAGGAGCAGAGCGCCACGGTTTCGTCGCTGGCGCGCAGACTGTATGCCAGCGAGCCGACCGTTCGGCGGGATCTGGCCGCGCTTGAGGCGCAGGGCTACCTCAAGCGGGTACACGGGGGAGCCGTGATCGGGGGCGCGCCCGACCGGGAGATCCCCTACGAGGTGCGGGCCGGCGAGCAGGAGCAGGCCAAGGCCGTGATGGCGCGGCGGGCGGCAAAATTCCTGCACAAGGGGGACGTGGTATTTCTCGACGGCTCGTCCTCGGCCGCGCACATGGTGGAGCCGCTGCGCGAGGTGGAGGACGTGCTGGTGGTGACCAGCGGCGCCCGGACCGCCCTGCGGCTGGCCGAGTGCGGGGTACGGGTCATCGCCACCGGCGGGCAGATGATCACCCGCTCGTTCACCTGGGTGGGGAGCCATGCCGAAGCCTGCATCCGCGGGATGCACGCCGACGTGGCCTTTTTCTCCTGCCGAGGGCTGTCCGACGCAGGCGAAATGACCGACCCATCGATTGAGGAGATCAACCTGCGCCGCCTGATGCTGGAGCGCGCGCGGGTGCGCGTTCTGCTCTGCGACAGCAGCAAGTTCGGCAAGCAGTACGTCTATTCGCTGGGCTACCGCGAGGAAATCGATGAGGTGATCTCGGAGCTGTAGGGGGAGATACTTTGGAGAGGGAAAGACCTTGGAGGGGAAAAACCTCTTGCAAGAGGCTTTTCCCCCTCCAAACCTCCCTCTTTCCAGAACCTTCCCCGCCGCGGCTCCCGGAAAGCGCGGCGCGCCGCCAGGCAAAGCGAGGTGGTGGGAGCCGCGGCGGGGAAGCTCTGTTTTTCGGGCAAGCGCGGCGCATTCGGGCGCAAAACTGTAAACCTGAAAGTTCTTTTTTCCTTGACTTCCCGGCGGTTTTCGTGTATAATGTTGGCAGCGCGGAACGGGTGCGGCGCAGATTGCCGTGTGCCCTGCCCGCCCCGGCGAGCAACCGGACAAAACCAACCACATCAAACAGAAAGAAGGAAACGGAATGTTACTCAGCGTACAATCGCAGGATCTGATCGATGACGTCGGCTATGACGCGGGCTACCGTATGATACGGGAGGCCGGCTTTGAGGCGATTGACTGGAACCTCGACCATGCATGGAAGGCCAATCAGCTCGAAACGGCCGAAACCCTGGAAGGGTTGTGCATTTTTGAGCAGCCGCTGCCCGAAATTCTCGCACATTACGAGGAGGAGCTCTCCTTTATCCGCAAGCACGGGCTGACGATTACGCAGGCGCACGCCCCCTTTCCGCCCTATTTTTCCCACCGCCCGGAGGTGCTGGACTACGCCATCCGCATTTATCACAATCTGATTCTGTTCTGCGGACAGGTGGGCTGCCCCCGTGTGGTGATTCATGGCATTTCGCTGCGTCAGAGCGACCCGGCCGACCGGACCCATGAGGACTGCCTCGAGCTGAACCGCCGGCTCTATACCTCCCTGATTCCCGCCCTGCACAAGGCCGGGAATGTGACGGTATGCCTTGAAAATCTGTTCACCCGCTACAACACGCTGGGCTACGGCTACAGAGACGGCATCTGCTCCGACCCGCACGAGGCGGTCGACCTGATCGACTCGCTCAATGAGGCCGCCGGCAGAACCTGCTTCGGGCTGTGTCTGGATACCGGTCATCTCAACCTGCTGCGCCGGGACTTCCGCACCTATGTGCCGGTGCTGGGCAGGCGGATTGTGGCGCTGCACATCCACGACAACTCGCAGGACAACGACCGCCATCTCGCGCCCTACACCGGCAACATCTGCTGGGAGGAATTCCTGCGGGAGATGAAGGGCATCGGCTACAGCGGAGACCTCAGCTTTGAGACCTTTGCCCAGATCCGGCACACGCGCACGCCGGTTGAGCTTGCCCCCGCCTTTCTGCGGCTGATCGCGCAGATCGGCGCCTACTTCCGCTCGCAGCTCGAATAAAGGGGCAGACGAAATGCCCGGCCGACAGGCTTTGGCATTGCGGAGTGCCGCCTGCCTGCGGAGCCGCCGCGAGAATACAGTTTTGGGAGGAGACCGGTTATGTACAATCCACAGTTGGAGACATTCATTGCCGTTGCGGACTGCGGCAGCTTTTCCAAGGCCGCCGAGGCGCTGTTCATCACGCCGACCGCCGTCATCAAGCAGATCAATCTGCTGGAATCCAACCTCAGCCTGCAGCTCTTTGTTCGCTCCTTCCGCGGGCTGACGCTGACAAAGGCCGGGCATTCGCTCTACAATGACGCGAAATATCTGATTCAGTACGCCAAGGATTCGGTCGTGCGCGCAAGAAACGCCATGCAGGAGGGGGACAATGTCATCCGCATCGGCACCTCGCTGATGACGCCCTGCCAGTATCTGCTGGAGCTGTGGCCCCGGCTGGAGGCCGTCTGCCCCGACATCCGGTTTCAGTTGGTTCCGTTTGAAAACACACCCGAGAACGCGCGGGAGATCCTCGGCAATCTCGGGCAGAACATCGACGTGATTCTCGGCATTTTCGACGACGTGATGCTCCGGCTGCGCAGATGCGACGCGCTGGAGCTTTCCCGGGAGCCGATCTGCGTGGCGCTCTCGGTCAACCACAGGCTTGCCAACCGGAGGCGGCTTTCGTACAAGGACCTGTACGGCGAAACTCTGATGCTCATGAACCGCAACTGGAGCAGCTACGTGGACGCCCTGCGCGACGATCTTCAGAGCAACCATCCGCAGATCCGCATCGAAGATTTTTCCTTTTACGACATCAATGTCTTTAACCGCTGCGAGGGGGGCGACCGGCTGCTCATGGCGGTCCGGCGGTGGGATCACATCCACCCCCTCCTGAAAATTCTGCCTGTCAACTGGGCGCACACCGTTCCCTATGGCATTCTTCACAGCCCCAAGCCAAGCGACCTTGTCCTGCGTTTCCTGAACGCGGTGCAGCAGGCGCTCGGCACACCCGCCAAGCAATAGTCCGGAACACGGAGCCGCGCGCTCCGTGTTTTTTTGCCTCTCACAGGAGTCGCCTTTTTCATGGGTATAACCTTTTCGTATCAGCTCGTGAACAAATAGAGACTTCACAAACGTCCGGCTTTGTGGTATCCTATCAGCACAGTCAATTCACAGGAGGAAAACAACCATGAAAAAACAGTTTAGGCAACACCGCACAATTCTGACTGCGCAAATCTGCCATCAGATTTTTCGTCAAACAAACCAAATAGACGCAGGCAATAGTGGATCTATTGCCAAGGAGATTTGTGCAGTTTGGCGGAAAAGATGCAAAAAGTTGTGCGGTCAAGGCGCGAGCCGCGAATTGTGCGGTGTTGCCTATAAGGAATACACCGAATTACATACCGAAAAGGAGAACGAAAATGAAAACTAATCTGATATACACAAACATCAACGGAATCAATTATCCGAACCTTCACCTGCCGGAGCAAACGACTGTTACCGTAGGCAAGTACGGACACCTGCGGCTTGAATATCTCAAGAAGCACCGCCGCGGCACCTATACCACCCTGCTCACCACCTGCAAACTGAATGAACACCTTGCCAATATTGACGCAAAAGCCACACAACGTGTCCGTGAACTGACAGAAGCGTTCGCCAAAGCAGAAGGCATAACCGAGCAACTCAAGGCTGAAAACAGCCTTATGTGGGCGCAGGAAATGAACAACTGTAAGTCACGAGCTGAAGAAATTGTCCTTCGGGAGGTAGTGTACAGATGAGAAGCATGATTGAAGAGTTTTTTTGGTCATGATAAGTGAATAACACATAAAAGCCGCCTCGATTTTGGTCGGGGCGGCGGAATTATTAGTTACTCTGTCTTGACAAAATCAATTTAATATGATATAATATAATTGTTGAAAGGCGTAATGATTTAAATTTGAAACATTGTATTTATTTGTTTATTTTGTTTTATGCAAGTAAAACTCTGTAAACAGCTGAAAACAAAGAATTAAATTTAAAATATTATGTCCGTATAACGGGTGTACTGTATTCTCACGGCAGTATTCTGTTTTGACGGGCTATTTTTATACCTTTCAGTAAATTACAAAATTTATTGGAGGTTTTTTCTTATGGAAAGAAAAGACGCATTGTCATTTGTTCAAAGACAAATCGGTTATGAATTTAAGAACCTTGATTTGCTTGAACAAGCATTTACTCGCCGTTCTTACACAGAAGAAAACGGCGGTGAAAACAACGAGGTGTTGGAATTTTTAGGTGATAAAGTTCTTGATTTTATCGTGGTAAAGATTTTAAGCGAGAGATTTGGTGTTTTTGAAAATGAAGAGCAAGATCTGACTCGTTGGAACAAAAAGTTGTTTACCGGCAACTTTATATCAGAAGTCAGCGAAGGTAAACTCTCGGAAATCAAGGCGAAATTAGTTAATAAAAATGCTCTCGCTGATCGAATTGATGATTTGGGCGTTACCGATTTTGTGCTCGCAGATCTGCTGAAAATGAGCAAGGGGGATGTTGCAAATGGAGTAATGAACCAACCGTCTGTTAAAGAAGACTTGTTCGAAGCAATATTGGGTGCCGTTGCCTTAGACAGCAAGTGGAACTTAGAAGAACTGCAAAATACTGTAGAAGTTATGCTTGAGCCAGATGACAATATTGATGCGGATGAATTCAGTTATGTGCAGTTCATTCAAGATTGGGTTGCCAACGACAGTAATACTGTTCCGGTATATTTGTTCAAGAAGGCGAGCTACTCTACATCGTGGTATTTTCCTTTTGATGGTTTATCACAGACTTTTGATTTGTGGGATCCAAAGCAAAACGAAGTCGAATTTTGGTGCATGATGCATATAGCTGATCGCTTGCCTGATTTTAGAGGCTTCGGCAAGAGCAAATCCGAAGCAAGAAGAGAGGCATGTAAAGTGGCTTATAATTACCTTGATAAGCAAGGATTCCTCCCTACCATTCGTGACGAAATAGAAAATCCAAATCGTGATGAAGCCATAGGGCAACTTGAGATTTTAGCGAGACGCGGATATTTTTCTATTCCGACCTATGAATTTATTCAGAAATATGATGACAACGGTAATCCTGTTTGGAAATCGGAATGTCATATAGCTGAATATGATGTATACTGCGATGCAGAATCGTCATCCAAAAAGGACGCAAAGAAGGATGCTGCATACGAAATGTTGCTTTATGTGCTGGGTTACGAGGAGGAAGAAAATGAGTAAATGGTGTTTCAATTACGAATCGGGAGAATATGAATACATAGAAAAAGATGGCTATAGCTGGACTCGCGGAGAGTATGTTTACAACTGGGATGATAGCGAATATAAACGTGAAGAAGAACGGCGCCGCGAGGAGGAAGAGGAAGAAGAACGACGTCGTGAACAAGAGGACGAGTAACAATCACATCGGGCCTGTCAAGAATTTTGTGTAAACGCATCTGCAAATTTTCCCATATTCTTCCATAGCCACTGGCCTTTGTATATGGTACACAAAGTCAAGGTCGCGACAGCGTTTATTTTAACCTTTACTTTG
>CALXUY010000010.1 GCA_944391805.1 uncultured Clostridia bacterium | reverse complement strand
AAACTTGGTATATAACCTTTGTCGCTACTCCTTTTTGATCCGAAAGGAGGCTGTCACGGGATAACTGTACCCTTTTGCGGGAAACGCCCGCAATTTCGGGGGTTCCAACCCCAACATATACATGAATCTTGAGGCAGCAATGCGATTCGCCGCCCTGATTTCATTTTTTCGCTGTTGAATCGCAAAATTTAATACTGGGAACTAATTTTTAGAGGTTCCCTAAATTTTTTCACCAACAGCAGTGCAGTGTCAAGCATCATAAAAAACCAAGGCCTTGCATTGACCTTGGCTTTTTTATGTTATCCCACTGCGGTTCCTTATATATGCCGGGACGCGGCCGATTCCGGCATTTTATTACGTATCCGATCCGCCCGATCATTTTTCCGGATCGCCTGCTTCCGGGAGCCGGGCTTCTGCCTGCGGCTGCTTCTGACTCTGAATTCCCTTATAATATTTGCTTCGGTATTCACTGGGGGTGATCCCGGTGTGGTATTTATAAAACTTGCACATGGAGGATGCATTGGAAAATCCGATCAGCCCGGCAATGTTTTTGACACTGAATACGGGATTTGCAAGAAGATTATTGATTACCGAAATTTTTACCGAGATCAGGTAGGCCTGCAGCGTCATATGCTCGTGCTGCCTGAAGAGCTTGGAGAGATGATCAGGACAGAAATGAAAGTGCGCTGCCACATCCTGCACGGTCGGATTTCGGTATTTGTTCTTATAAATCCAGTTTTTAATATCCTCGGTTACGGGCGCCTGACGGTCCCGGCGAAACTCCGATTGGTATAAGATTTCATAGAATAGGGTCTTCATCAGATTGTTCATGGCATAGGAAGGGAAATCGTACCGTCCGGAGCACACCACAATCTGTGTACACAACCGGCGGATGAAATCGGTGTGTGTCAGTGAAAAATGCTTGGGGAATACCGGTTCTCCGGGACATTCAAACACAGTATAAAAAAAGGCCGTTGTCATGCCGGAGGGGCGGTATCCCTGCCCGGTATAACGACTTTCCAGCAGCAGGCACTCTCCGCTTTTCACGTCGTACTGAATCCCATTTTCCTCAAAATAGAGCACGCCGTCGGTTACGAAAATCAGATTGTTTCGGGAACGGAATCCGCGAGGAGCATGTTTCCATAGCGGTGATTTCACATAGATGAAACCGGAATCATAGAAAGTATATCCATCCAATTCAATCATGCTGTCTAATTCCTTTCGCGATAAATTTGTTCAAAAGCACCAAACAATATTATACCACATTCTTTCCGCATTTTCAAGTGCGATTTTTCAGGGGTGGATTCAAAATCTCGCTTTCTTACATCGGATATCGGATTTTCGTACTTGACAACCTTCTTACCCACAGTTTATAATTAAAGTGCACTCATATTTGTGCAAATCTCACATGTCGAAAAAAGGAGAAGAAACTGATGAATGCAACATTGCTAAAACGAACCAGGTTCACTGTTTGCCTGCTTGCATGCCTCCTGTGTATCGGCCTGCTGGCCGGCTGTAAGCAGGGCGGAGATGCAGACCCGACCACCGGCGATGTGCAGGGAGGTACGTCGGGCGATCCGGAGGAAGACAGCCGCTACGATGAGAACGGGTACCTGAAGGACCGTTTGGACCCCAATCTGGATTTTGGCGGCGAAACCTTTGAAATCCTCGGTTGGAACAGCGGCTATGACGCCGATTATTATGTGGAGATGAGCACCGGAGATACCGTGAGCGATGCGGTGTATACCCGGAATCTTGTGGTGCAGGATCGGATGGGCGTTACGCTGAAAACCACCTTTATTGAAGGCAACAACGGCACACAGAGCCAATGGGTGGCCACCGCCATGCAGAGCACCTACGGCGGCGGCAAATACGATCTGTTCGGCTGCTACAGCATGTGCGCCGGAACACTCTATACGCAAGGGGGCATTCAAAGCCTTTCCACCATGAACCACCTGGATTTTGAGATGCCGTGGTGGTCGGCCTCTTTGATTGAAATGTCCAAGCTGAATGACGAGGTGTATTTTGTCACCGGCGATCTTTCCAACGCATTTCTCTACAATCTGTATTTCCTGCTCTTCAACAAGGATATGGTTTCCGCACTGAATCTGGAGGACCCGCGCCAGGTCGTGCTGGACGATGCATGGACCCTGGAAAAAATGACCGAGATGACACGGGGCGTATATCTGGATAACGACGGTGTGCCCGGACTTTCCACCGGCGACCGCGTCGGCTTTGCCAGCTACGGCGAGGTGCATATGGACTGCTTCCTTGCAGGCTCCGGCATTTCCATGGCGGCTCCGAATGCCGACGGTGTGTTTGAGCTGACCGATGATTTCCTCGGCGTCAAAACACAGGAGCTGATCGAAACGCTGAACGAATGGCTCTGGGATTCCGGCGATTGCCTCTATCGGGTGACCAGCGGGGATACGGCGTATGACACCATCAAGCAGGGCAGCGCGCTGTTCGGCGCTGTGGCCGGCAGCACCATCAAATCCTTCCGGGAAGAGAACTGGGAATACGGCGTACTGCCGTACCCCAAGCTGAACGCGGAGCAGCCCTCCTACTATACCAATCTCGGCTTTGCCTACTCCAACTTCTGCGTCCCGATCAATGCGTCCGACCCGGATATGTCGGCGGCGGTGCTTGAGTGCATGGCGTCCGAGAGCTACCGCTCCTCGGCTCCCACTCTGTTTGAGGACTGCATGAAGAGCCGCTGGTCTGCCGGCGATGAAGTGGACTCCCAGATGTTTGACATCATCAAGAGTAATATTTATGTCGACGTCAACCGGGTGTTCAGCTCCAGCTTTGTATGGCGGCAGGGCGCGGTTGCGCTGTTCCGCTACAGCCTGACCGGAAACGACGATAACTGGATCTCGAAAATTCAAGGGCAGAAAGACTATATCAACGGTGTGCTGGCAGACATTGTCGAAGCGCAGTAAGGACTCCGGAGAGGGAAACATATGAAAAAAAGATGGATACCGGCGGCGAGCCTTTTGCTGTTGCTGTGCCTGCTGGCGGCCGGATGCCGGGGCGATGCGGGCGGAGAAGAACCTACCGCGCCGGACGGAACCGGTGCAGGGGAGCCGGAGGCGAGTCTGGAGCTGATCCGTGACGGCGTGAGCGATTATGTGATTATCCGCGCGGAGGAAGCGAGCCAGCGGGAAATTGACGCGGCGCTGCTGCTGCGTGCCGAGATCAAAGAGGCCACCGGCGTAGAGCTGCAAATCGGCAATGATTACAGCGACGAGCACCCCCATGAGATTCTGGTGGGGCAAACCAGCCGGCAGGGCAGCGCCGCGCTGCTGGCCGGGTTGCGATACAATGATTATGCGCTGGCGGTTCATGGGGATGACCTTGTGATCTGCGGCGGAAATCCCGAAAAGACCTATGAGGCGGTCGAGCGTTTTCTGCAGGACTGTCTCGGTGAGGGGGAGAGCGTGACCGTCGACGCTTCTCTCCATATCCGGGAGGCCAAGGACTACGAGATAGACGCTATCACGCTCTGCGGGGCTGACCTGCGGGAGTACAGCATTGTGTATGCCAAGAATGCGCTTTATGGGGAGCGGAACGAGGCCTACGTGCTGCGGGACTGCATCACCGATCTGTTCGGCTATCAGTTGGAGATCAGGGACGACAGCACCCCTGCCGGCGAGCGGGAAATCGTCATCGGAGAGACGGCTCGCCCGCTCCCGGCGGACTATCAGGCGGAGCTGGAGCAGGCCGACCCCAACGAGGGAGTGGTCTGGTTTGCGGACGGGCGGCTGTATCTGGGCGGCGGCGAAATTTACGCGATCCGGAACGCCGTGCGCAGCTTTGTGGAGCAGTCGCTCGGCGCCGGGCCGGATGCGGACAAAACGCTGGAAATCCCCTCGGTCAACCGGCGTGTGCCAAAGGCGGAAAGCACCTATTCGGCCATGAGCTTCAACCTGCTCTACAGTGTGGAGGAGGGAAGTGAGCGGATTGACAACGTGGTGGAACTGATTCTGCGGGAGCTGCCCGATACCATCGGTGTGCAGGAGTGCTCCGAGGTCTGGTATGCGGCGCTGACCGAGCGGCTGAGCGACTACTATGGCGTTGTGGGAGAAATCAACGATCCCAACGGGCAGCGGTGGCGCAATGCGGTGTTCTACCGCAAGGACCGGTTCCGGCTGGTGGAAACCAAAACCCAGTGGCTTTCTGCCACGCCGAGCGTGGTTTCCAAGCTGTCGGATACCCCGCAGTACCGGGTTCTCACCACCGCTGTGCTGGAGGATCTCCAAACCGGTGAGCGCATCACCCACTGCAATACCCATATGAGCTTTGAGGAGGCGGTGCGCCGGTCGCAGTTCAGCATTCTGCTGCGTCTGGTGGAGCAGTTCGAGGGGGCCGTGATTCTGACCGGCGATTTCAATGTCAATTCTGCCACCCCCTACTACGCGATGGTGCAGGACAGCGGCTATCGCACCGCCTATGATCTGACCCGGCATCAGGATCCCGCGGGCACCTTCGGTGAAGCCTCGGTGATTGACTTCTGCTTTGTTCGCGAGAATGAAGTCAATGTGCTCACGCACGAGGTTCTGGATGAGGATAACCGCAATCAGGAGCTTTCCGATCACACACCGGTGATGATCACCTACACTCTGTTTCCCCAGAATTAAAATAAAAAGGAGGATTCTACGATGTACAAACGATTTTTCAGGCGTCTTTCCTTCCTGCTGACGGCGGCCGTGCTGCTGTCCCTGCTGCCCGTGCTGTTTGTCAGCGCCGAGGAGCCGGTCTCTTATCCGGCCTATGAGGAGGCGGAGGACGGGGAGCTGCTCTACCGTGTGGATTTCCGCGGAACCGACGGGATTTATGCGCCGAAGAGCATCAACACCGACATCACCGGCCACAAGGTCAACACCGCATCCGAGGATGGCGGCAGTCTGACACTGCAGGGTAACAACTTCTACGGCGGTCCGGTCAAGGGGCTTCCTTTGAACTGGGATGTTACCTACACCATCACCTATGATGTGGAACTCACCACCAATACCGCGCAGGGACTTGGGATTGATATGATGAGCGCCACACGGTGCCGTAGCAATTTCTACGGAAATCACTACAACATTTGTTATATGTACGGTGGTGGAAAAGCAACGGGGTATGATTATCGCAGCTTTGGAGGAATCGGTTTTGATATCAAAAACGCCGGCTATGCTGCTGGCAAGCCGCACTCCTACAAAATTGTGATGGACGGACCGTCCAAAACATTTTCCTTCTATGTTATGCTGACCGACGGCACATACGGTTTGGTGGAAACCGCGGCTCTCGATGAGTTGAGAAGCGATGAGTTACATTTGGTCTTCCGCACCTATCAGGCCAATGAAGCAGCTTATGCCGATGTGGTGTTCAGCAATGTCTGCGTTTATAAGGGCTTTGTGGTTACCATTGCGGTTCCCGAAACCGAAAAGGGAAGTCTGTTGCTTGATCTCGGTGATCTGAGCCAACCGGCAACGGGCGCATTCGGCACAACCTATACACCGGGGATCGACGATCAGCATGATGACCGTGATACCGATATGGTGTATACTTATGATCCCGAGACCAACACCACCACAGTTGCGGTTCCTGCTGAGCCTGCTGAGGGCGAGAGCAATACAACCGTTCTGTTCGGTGGGACCACCAACCTTCGTCTGGGATACGGTCAGCAGTACACCATCACTTATCTCTCCCGCTTCGGGGAGGGAACCAAGGGCGGAACCGGAATCCGGTATTCGGCTCCCAATGATTATTTGCCCACACAGGGGGTATATCTCAATGCAACCGATGTTTGCATCGCCAAAGGAACCTTAACCGCTGCAAATGGGTGCTATCCGTATGTCGAGTACACGCAAACAACGGATCCGGACGGCTGGAACCGGGTGGCAATCGAGCTTAACGGCAATCAAGTTACTGTTTTTGTTAACGACGTACAGGTAATTTCCTATTCGACATTGGATTTGACCCGCCATGTGCCCAGCAAAAATATCAGCGGAGGATTTGCCACCGATTATCTGACCGTTGCCATGCAGGACTTTATCAACGGTCTGGTTCCCAATCAGGTGAAGAGCCAGTACAAGGATATCAAGGTCTATTCGGGTCTGGTAGTCAGCAATGATTACATCACCGTCAACGACGGTAGCAAGACCGAAACCGTTGCCTTTGAGAAGGGAACCGACTATGTTCTGCCCACGTGGACGCGGAGCGGATATGTATTCCGGGGCTGGATGCTCAACGGCAATGCCGACGAGCTGCTCCCAGCCGGCGGCGCCGTTCCTTCGGCAACCGAGAGGAACACGGTGGAGGCAGTCTTTGAGCAGAATCAGGCCTCTCTGTGGGCGCAGTTCCGGGACAACGGCGACGGCACGCAGGATATGCGTGTGGTTGGCCTGATCGATTCGCTGAATGTTCAGGAAATCGGTTACAAAATGGTGATCCGGTATACCGAAAACGGAGCCGAAAAAACCATTACGGAGGAGCGTCTGGCTCTGCATTACGCATACCGGTCCCTCACCGCCAAGTATGGGGATGAGGTTGTCACGGCCGAGAGCCTCGGATATGAGCAGCCGGCTTATCTGACTGCATTCACCATCCGCAACCTGCCCGTTGACGCAGGTACCATCACGGTTGAGTTGACCCCGTACCATATGGGTCAAACCGATACCGAGCCAATCTATGAGGAAGCATTGACCACGGTTATCACGCTGACCAACGGCGAACTTTCGTAATCAGGAGGCGCAATCATGAAACAGAAATATCACAATCCCGAGTGTCAGGTGCTGCGGATGTCCCTGTGCGATCTTCTGACTGTTTCTCTGCTGGAGCAGGGAGACGGAGATCTGGACGGCTATGACTTCCCGGATATCGGGGCCTGAAGCCTGACCATCGTATCCGGCAAACCGGCGTGCGGAACCATGTTCCGCACGCCCATACAGAACAGGAGAACCTCAAGATGAAACGATTCACAGCGATTGTACTGCTGCTGTCCTGCCTTGTGTTCGCGGCTTCCTGCCAGTCTGCGCAGGCACCGCCCAGTGGAAGCACATCGGAGGACAGCCAATCCGATCCGCCGTCCTCTACCGGCGATCCTGACGATTCGGATGCTCCGGGTGACCCGGAGGAGCCGGATCTCCCGGAAGAGCCGACGACCTATCCGCTCAACAGCAATACAGAGGGCGTCCGTATCCTTGGCGTCCGCAATCTTGCCAGCGGAACACAGATCAACTGTGACTGGAGCTGCTCGGGCATCGAGCTGACGGTGGATTGCAAGGGAGGGGACATTCGCTTTCAGGTATCCACCCGTGAGAACAAGCCTGCCTATTTTCGCGTCTGGCTGGATGGCGAGGTGTGGGAACAGAGCAGCGGTGAGGTGTATTACAGGGTTGGCGGCAGCAGCGAGATCATCATGCGGGAGGTGCCCGCCGGTACCCATACCGTTCGCCTTCTGAAGGTGACCGGCTACACGCTGGCGCAGGCACAGATTCTGTCGGTTCAGCTCAACGGCAGTATCCTGCCGGAGGCGCCGGCGGAGAAGGAGCTTTACATCGAGTTTGTCGGAGACAGCATCACCTGCGGCTGGGGCACCATCGGCGGACATGCGGGCGCTTATACCGATCAGGACGGTACGCTGGCCTATCCGTATCTGCTCGCCGAGGCTCTGGAGGCCGACTATTCCATGACTGCGCTCTCCGGACAGGGGCTTTGCTATGGCAATCCCGGCCTGACCGACGGATACCTGTATGATTCCCCATACAGAAACAGCCAGACCGAGTCGGAGTTCGGGCGCAAGGCGGACTTGGTGGTAATCAACATCGGTACCAACGATTATTCCCACCGCTCCGAGCTTGACCTGACCGGGGAGGAATACCGGCAGGTGTATCTGGAATTTTTGCAGACGGTACGCGAAAAAAACGGTGACGATTGCAAAATTCTCTGCCTGTATAATGCGATGAACGACACCTTTGCCTCCTCTATCGTCGAAGCGTGCAGCGATATGGGGGGAGCCGCGGCCGGTGTATTCAGCCAGTCGCTGCCCCGTGCACAGAACAACGCACATCCAAATATCGACGAGCACGCTGCCTATGCAGAGCTTCTGCTGCCGTTGGTAGAACAAATCCTCTCCTATGAGGGCAGCCCGCTGGAGCTGGTGGAAAGCGGGGACGGGGATCTCGACTTCTTCGACTTTGCACAGGCAAAGGAGCAATAATACCGACAAATCTGAAAAGAATCAGGGGATCAGGGATGCACATTACACACGATATTCATACGCACAATCTTTATTCCGGCTGCTGCTACGACCCGCTGGCCAATACCGAGAACTGTATCAGAAAGGCCATGGAGCTGGGGCACACGGTGTTCGGAATCTCCAATCATCTCTGGGATGAGAGCGTTCCCGGCGCCAGCCGTTGGTATCAGGGACAGCCGATTTCCTACGGCGCCGAGATGAAGTACGCATTTCCGGAGCGAACCGGAGAGATGAAGCTGCTGTTCGGCGTTGAGACAGAGTACTGCGGAATGACCGACACCTTGGGAATGCGTGCCGAGCATGCTTCGGCTTTCGACTATGTTCTGGTGCCGCATTCTCATCTGCATATGCGCAATTTTGTGATTGCAGAGACCGAGGACGTCAAAAATTGTCGGGCGGAAATGACGCAGACGCTGTCCAAGGTATATCCGGAATTGTCGGAAGCTACTGTGAAAAAAATGGTGTCCGCGCTGCAAATGGAGGATATGCTGCCTCTGATTGCACAGCCAAAGGTGGATTATGAGCAATATCTGACCGATTTTCTCACGCAGAGCCTGCATTCCTTGCTGCACAATCTCGAGTTCCGGCGTCTGGCGGCTGCGGTTCCAACCATCATTGCCCATCCGCTGGCCCCGTCCGCCTGCGGCAACGCTTATTGGCGGATTGTCAGAGGGATGGACCGCGAGCAGCTCTGGCAGTGCTGCCGGGAAGCGGCCGGGCTGAATGTTGCGTTTGACGTCAATCTCTGGACCTTTCATATTCAGGAGCAGGGGCTGGAGGATAACCCGATGGTGGATGTCATGCGTCTGGCCAAAAGTGCCGGTGTGAAATTCAGCTTTGGAACCGATTCCCATACCGTGGCGGGGCTTGCGGAAATCCGGCACGCCGACGCGGTGGCCGACGCCATCGGACTGGAGCCGGACGATCTTTGTGAAATTGTCAGAAGCTGAGCCTTAGGAGAGGCGCTTTTCGGAGCGCCTCTCACAATTTTGTCGGGCAGAAGCCGGGAGGGCTGCCGCTCCGAACGCTTTCTCTTGGCTTTTTTGCGCGCTTATGGAATGTTGTTTTGACGGCAGCCGGCTGAAGAAATGGTAAATTGCCGTGTCTGCCGAAGAATATGAATATAAAAAGCGGCGCAGGCGCTTGCGCTCCTGCCGTTTTTTGAATAGCATGAACAGATTTTTCTGCAAATCTGTTCTTTTTTTGTCTCTGTTTTATGCTTTCGACCTCGAGTGCTTCGGATTTATATTAGCATGAAATGTGTCAATATGTATAAAATTGGGGATTTTATCTTTGATATTCGTTCAAAGTGTTCAGAATTTATCGATAATATGAATTTACTTAATTATATTCCATTGTCAAGCACCGGAAAATGTGCTAAAATCTAAACAAAAGGAGGCCTGATGAATGCTGATCACCTGCTATTCGGATATTCATAACATGCTTTCCATGCTCTCCTATCCAACCACTTTGCGAAAAACCGTTGCCATGGGGGTAGACGAGAACCTGCGGCGGTTCGGCAAGGCCGACCTGACGCTTGTGGGCGGGGATACCGTCAGCGATTATCCATCCTGCCGGGAATCCGGCTGGCTGCCATACCGCAATTTTCTCGACCTCAAGCAAAAACTCTCTCAGCAGCTTGCCAGGGGAACCAAGGACGAAAAGGTTTTGTATGTGGCCGGCAATCACGACTATGCCTGCGGAGAGGGAATGAAGCAGGGCTACAGCTCCTGTCCCTACAACTCTGCTGATTATTATGACACCGGTCCCATGAAGCAGACGCTGGGGGAGCTGCCCGCCTGTGACGCCTGCACGGGCTACTCCGAGCGGCTGGGGCGGGAGGCCGGAAGCTATCTGCTTGGCTTTCATTATGAGATCGGCGGGCTGGATTTCTATGGGCTGAATTTTCACCCGGATGAGATTTATTCGCATCAGGGGATGCTTCCTGGCAGCATGGAGCGCTACAGCGAGCAGGCGTTGGTCTGGCTGAAGCAGCGTTTGCGGGAGACAGACCCGGAGGGCCGCAAACCAACCTTTGTGCTGTCGCACATTCCGCCGTTCCGTAACCGGGATCCGCACAATCTGGAGCTGCTGCTGGAGGCCTACCGTGGGCACCGCAACCTGTTTCATCTCTTTGGAGATACGCACGGCATTGTGCGCAACGGGTATACCGCGCAGCAGACCTTCGTCTACTACGGTAAGGAGGCTGTATGCGGGGAGTGTAGATGCTCGAGCCTGGAGTGGGACGATCCGAATTACAGCTTTACATCCGTTCTGATGGGAACGCAGCGCTGCGACGTGGCCTACGGCGACGACGTTGTGCATGGCGACGGCGGTGCGCCGGGGCTGGAAGCACATCCACGCACCGCAACGCCGCTGATTGCACAGGGGCTGGTGATCCGGACATATGGGGATCGCGTGGAGTTCTGTATGTGCAACCACGGCGAGGGCGTGGGCGGCAGGCTTGCCGCGGGGGAGCTTATTGTCCCCTATACGGCGTATCTGCGCTGACGCATTCTATTCGGTAGGGCGCGCCATGACCGGAAAATCCGGCCGGGCGCAACTATAAAAAACACGAAAAGGAGAACAACCATGAAACGTTTGCTTTGTCTGCTGCTGATTCTGGTCAGCCTGCCGATATGCTTTGCGGGCTGCAATCAGAGCGGGGCGCCGGGGCCTGTAACCGGAGAAGTGGGAGATGAGTCCGAAGGAACGCCGCCGGAGGAGGGGGAAGCTCCTGCCAAGGGCTGGAACGATCTTCCCAAAACCAAGTATGACGCCGAGTTCAACATTCTCGGTCGGGGCGGTGCGGGCACATGGAACACGGAGGACCTTTTTGCTGAGGACACCAGTACGGCACTTTCCGCCGCTGTTTTTTCCAGAAATTCCGCTGTGGAAACCCGTCATGGCATTACGATCAACGTCAACGCTTACACAGGAAAATACGCTGCCATGCTGGAGGCGATGGAACTGGCCGGTACCAACGATTTTGCGCTTTACGACATTCCGCTGGGTCAGTGGGGCTATGCTGTGGTGAACGGATACTTTGAAAATCTGTATAAGCTGGACGAGTTGGATCTGGAGGATAGTTGGTGGGATCAGCGGTTTGTGGAGGACGTGACGCTTTACGGTCAGCTTTACGGTATCCTTTCAGACGCCACCTACATCGATAAGGCTGCCACATGGGCGGTAGAGTTCAACAAGGACATGTTTGCGGCGTATGAATTGGAGGATAACCCATACAAGCTGGTGGACGAGGGAAAATGGACCATTGAAAAAATGACGGAGCTTGCCCAGAAGGTGAATCTGGACGTCAACGAGGACGGCGTGATGGAATTGGGCGGGCAGGACATTTACGGCATTGCCGGAGAAATTGCCAATCTGGATTTCCTGTTTCAGGGCTGCGGATTCACCTACGGTGGGTTTGAAAACGGGGAAATCATTCTCAATCTGGATCGCAATAAGGATCAGGCAAACAATATTTTTCAAAAAATTTTTGATTTGGTAGCCGATTCCTCCTTTACCTATATGGCTGAGGCGCATTCCGAGCAGTGGAAAGGGGGGCGCGATTTCTTCGAGGCGCAGCAGGCACTGTTCTATATCGGCGGTGTGGTGATTCTTCCGGCTTATTTCAAAGCCTTTGAGCATGACTATGGCGTGATTCCCATGCCCAAATACGATGAGAACCAGGAAAGCTATTACAACGCCATTACCACCTTTAATTGCCCCACCTTCTGCATTCCCAAAAATGCGACCGATCTTTCCATGTCTGCTGTTGTGATGCAGGCAATGGCCTGCCGCGGCGAAACCTCCATCACGCCGGTTTACTATAACACCATTCTGAAGGAACAGGCCTCACGTGATTCGGATTCCTGGCGGATGCTGGATATTATCTTTGAAAACCGCGTTTTCGATCTTTGCACGGTATACAATTTTGGTAATCTGGCCGGAAACGGACAGAATTCCTATATCAGCGTGTTGGTGAAGAACGGACAGCGAGATCAGTTGGTTTCCACAATCGAAACCTACGCGAGCACCGCGGATGCGAGGATAGAGGAGCTGATGACCTTCTATGATGAAAATTATGTACCGCAGTCTTAAATGGCTGCTGCCCGGGCTGCTGATTTGCCTGCTGTTGCTGGAGGCTTCCTGCGGCAAACAGGGGGAGCCGCCGTCAGGAGCGCCCGGCAGCGTGACCGATGGGGGGACGGCCGAGCCGTCCGCCCCGGCCGAGCCGCTGGAGCTGGTCGCCGGTGGAAAAAGCTCCTTCCGCATTGTCTATGCCCGCAGCGCCAGCCTTTCGGTCACCCGGGCGGCGGAACGGCTCTCGGCGTGGTTTGAGGAGTACGGTGTGGAAGTGCCGGCCGAATCGGACGGCGGAAACTTCAATCAGAGCATTCCTGCCGATACGTATGAAATTCTGCTCGGCTCCACCAATCGCGCCGAATCCCGCGCGGTGGCGGAGAAGGAGCTGCCGGAGTGCGGTTACCTCTGGCGGGTATCCGGCCGGCGGCTGGTGATTCAGGCTTCCGACGATGCGCTGCTCGAGGCCGCGGTTGCCAATCTGTTCGGCGCCTATCAGCGCGAATTGGAGGAGGGGCGCCTGACGCTGGACGGGGAGCTTTCGGTCACTGTCGACTGCGCCGCGCGGGAGCGGGAGGGATGGCTGCTGCATGGCATTCCCGATTACGCCGGCGGGGAGCTGGCCTTCTCACTCTACGACTGCGGCTATGGTATGCGGGATTTTTCGGACGATCCGGAGCACAATTCCCAAATGCAAATGGTGTACAACACCACGCCCGAGGAGTACGCGGCCTATCTGGAGCGGCTGGCACAGGAGGGGTATGAGCAGACCTTTGAAAACCGCATTGGAAACATCCTATGCTCCGCATGGCGCAAATGCAATGTCCGGCTCTATGTTTATCATACGGAGGGCGACCGTGAAACCCGTGTGATCTGGGACAAGGGCAGCACGGTGGACCCCGACGGTTTTTCCTATACCTATGTTCCGGCGGAGAACGATACCTCAATGTTTTATGCCTATGCCATCTATCAGGGAGAATATGGGCTGGATGGCAGCAACTGCGGCCAGCTGGATGTGATCAAGCTGGCGGATAACAGCCTGTTCATCATCGACGGCGGCATGGCGGCGCAGTTCGACCAGGCCGCGCAGGAAGGGTTTGTGGAGTTTGCGCATAAGGTCACAGGTGTTCCGGAGGGGGAAAAAATTCGCATTGCCTGCTGGTACTTCACCCATGCCGACAGCGACCACCGCGCGGGGCTGGCAAAGGTGATGACCTCCGTGAAATACCAGCAGTCCTTTGAGCTGGAGCGCATGGCCTTCAACTATCTCAACGCCGGGCTGGGTGGATCGGGCGGCATTCCCGAAATGCTTGAGGCGCTTTCCGCAGCTTACCCGAACTGCGAAATGATCAAGCTGCACACCGGGATGGAGCTGAACCTTGCCAATCTCAAAATGGAGATTCTGTATACCCATGAGGATTATGTATTGCACAATGGGCAGAGCCGCATTACCGACGCCAACGATGGCTCCACCATTCTCAAGCTCACCATGGAGGACGTCTCCTGCCTGATTCTTGGGGATATCAACCGGGGCGGCGAGGAGGTGCTGGTTTCGCAGATGCCAGAGGAGCTGCTGCGGGTGGATGTCATTCAGGTGGCGCACCATACGTGGAACTGGCTGAATTCCATTTATGACCTTGCGCAGGCAGAGTATGCGGTGTTCACACAGTCGGTCGGCGGCTCCAACCGCACGCTTGGCATCAATGCCGTGGCTGTTTTGGAAAAGGTACAGGAGTATGCCCCGCCCGAAAACTGCTATTTTTCGGGGGTGGAAACCAGCGGCCTGCTGTTCCGCGACGGAACCGTGACGCTGACCGAAACCTATCCGCTCGCGTGGGACAGCCCCGATTATGAGTGGAAATTTGTATACGAGGGGGTGGATCCCAGCACCGTTCCGGATTATTCCAAGCCCTGATCACGGTAAATCATAACGAAAAGGAGAATCACGATGAAAACAGTCAAACAAGTTTTGCCCATCCTTCTTGCGGTTATTCTGTTTACTACGCTGGCAGTGCTGCCGGCATCGGCCGAAGCCGCATACACACCGGGGGATACGAATGGGAAGAAGGTCAATCCCGATGGTGTAATTTATTCGTCGGCCAGCCGTATGGTATGGGCGCAGAACAACGCGCAGATCCTCACCGGACGGCAGAGCACGCTGATTGTGGCGCAGAGCCAGATGACCGGCCTTGCCGTAGATCCCGGCCAGCGCTATGCTTTCGGCGGCTTTGTGGGGGGCCGGGAGGATCAGCGCGCAGTGGAAATGATTGATATGTGGTACAGCAATTCGGCTGGCTTCTGGCAGTACCGCAACGACCAGGGGGAGTATGCCAATCCTCGCGCACTGGAAGTAAAGGAGAGCGGAACCCTGTTTGTCGGTATGGACGGCACCTCGGACGGCGTGCAGGTTGCCGTTGTGCAGTACGATACGGCCACCGGGGAGATGAAGCAGCACAGCGTCACGCAGGTGCTGGCGCAGCCCGATTCGGGCGAGCTGCTCTGCCGGGCTGTCCATTACGGTGTGATCGACGGGCAGGCTTACCTCTATGTGCTCACCTCCGACAATTTTGACGGCGAAGGCTACACCGCAGGCGTGACCAACTATGACCGGCTATATCGCTTTACGGTCGGAGAGGATCTGAGCCTGACGCCGGATATGTCCTTTGGGATAGATGAAAATTCCAAAAAGGGCGTTGGATTTTGCGTGGTAGCGGTTGCCGGCGGCAGACGGTCCGACTGGGGAAATCCAAAGGCCATTGCTGAGGTGTATGATGTGGAGGTCCGCAGCGACGGTGTGATCTTTGTCTCCTGCGGTGCCATCAGTATGAATGCCGTTGCTCTGACGCCGGACGGAACCACGCTGCAGGCCGATGAAAAAGGCTCTACGACTGCGGCGAGCATGTGGGCCGGTACCGATGCTGCCTATTATGGGCTTGGCCCGATCGCATTGATTGAAGATACCTATCTGACAGTGGCAATCAATGGTTCCGAAACCAACTGGGGGAAAAACCATTTCAGTGTATACAATGCGCAGACCTTCGCATTCCAAACCTCCAAAACCTGCTATTGGGAGATGCTTTCCTACAATACCGCATATGAGAAGAACAATTACGGCGCCATGTGCTATGTAGGCGGTAATCTTTATATGGTGGATACCGGAACCGGCACTCCTTCGAACGATTTTCATAGCGCCGCTTCGGATAAAATCATTGTGATGAACTTTACCGAGGACGGCCGTAAGCCGGCAAACCGCATTTTTTCCAATCAGGCCGGCAGACCGGAAGAGCTGGATGTGATTTGGGCGCAGAGCGGCTCGGAGATTCTGACTGCGCCCGGCGAAACGCTGCGGCAGGCGAGCGGAAATCTGGAGGCCTTTGCCGTATCGCCCGATGAAAAATACGCCTTTCTCGGATTTACCGGCGGAGAGGCCGAGAACCGCGCGCTGGAGATGATTTCACTGGAAACCGGCGCGTCGCTGGGTATGCTGCAATATCAGGATTCGGAGGGGAATTACGCTTTTCCGCGAGCCGTGGATGTGGATGATCAGAACAACCTGTATATCGGCCTGGACGGCACCTCCGAGGGGGTACAGATCGGTTTTGCAACCTATAACGACGCCGGAGAAATGGAGCTGAACCATCGTTACACCATATCTGATAACACCGGCCTGCTGGTTCGGGACATCCGCTACCGCGTCATCGACGGCGTTGCGTATCTCTATGTACTGGTTACCGACGGAAAAGCCGATACCGATACCGCAAATGATTTGATTTACCGCTTTGTTCTGCTCCCTGAAAATGAGGATCGCATGGCGCCGGATATTCTGTTCGGCGAAGGAGGCAGCGGGGCGGCCAATCCCCGCGCACTCTCCAAGCGAACCGACGGCAACATTCTGGAGCTTTACGCGATGGATGTGGATACCGACGGCACCGTGTATGTTTCCTGCAACGGTTCGCTGTCTGCCGTGCGGCTGACAAACAACGGCACCACGTATACAGCCATGTGGGAGAGCAACGGTTATGATGAAGCAAAAGGCGCTATCGTCATACTGGATCGGTTTATCGTAGCTGCGATCAACGGCGGCGATTGGCCCAATGAAGGAATGGCGTGGATGAAGGATACAGGCTACTGGTCCTTTACCAGACAGAGCGGCCGTATCGGCTATGACGCCGAAAGAATGAACTGCTACGTGCATATGCGCTATGTGAACGGCACGCTCTATGTGGCCGACCGCGGTGCCGGCGGGGAAACCGGTGCGATTGATCCGAATGCCGACAAGATCTGGGCCGTCAGGTATTCCGACAGAGCCTATATCGACACGGTGGAAACCGTGGGCTATCAGCTCGCCGAGGTGGACGATGCAGCCGGAACCTACCGGATCCGTTTTGCAGCCGTTTTGGATTCCATCGGCTACACGGGCGCAGGCTTTGAAATCTCCTATCGGTACACGGATACCGATGGAGGCCTGGTGGAGTACAGCTATCCCATTCAGGACACCGTATGCAGCACGGCTTATACCAGCCTGTCCTGCATCAACGGTCCCATTCGTGCAGAGGGCTTTGGCGGTCAGTATCTGATTGCCATGACAGTCAATGATATACCGGCGGCTGTCGGGGAAATTGAGTTTACCGTCCGATCGTATGTTGTGGATGCAGCCGGCAACCAGCTCTGGGAGGCGGAAGCGCATACGGTTACAATTCAGCCTCTGTCCGCCTGACGAAAGGAGCATAAAAGATGAACCATCTGTATCAAGCGCCCTCCATGGCAGTAGACTACTGCATGGACGATATTGTGAGCACATCGATTGTGTATGACCCGCTCGTTTTTGAGGACGGGGCCGGATTCGGCGATTCGGTTGACTTCGCGGGATAGTCCTCTGCAAAAAAACGCGGGGAAGCTCTGTACAAAGGAACTTCCTCGCATGATTTTGTATTCCGATTGTGATTGCAGGAGCGTATGATGCCGCTTCGGACCGGCAGCGGCAGGCTTTTTTGATGGTCTTGTGCCGAAGGACGAATCGCCTCGTGCTTCAGGTATCGGCGCGGTGCTTGTACTGTTTCCGATAAGCGGAGGGCGATATGCCGTATTGTGCCTTGAACTGCCGGAAAAAGTAATTGGCGTCCGAAAAGCCGGATTCCTCGGCTACCTCGGAGATGCTCAGCTCGGATTCCAGCAGCAGACGCTCCGCCTGCTTCAGGCGTTTGTTGTTCAGATAGCTGAAAATGGTCATGCCAAACTCGCGGCGGAAGTGTTCGGTCAGTGTCACCGTGCTGCAATGCAGGTGCAGACTCAGCTCGGCCAGCGTGATTTTGTTGGTATAATTCTGCCGGATGTATTCCTTGGTCAACTGCCCCAGCGTTTTTTACGGGAAAAACAGCAGATCATTGGCCTCGATGTGCTTGGCAAATATATTCAGCGTGCGCAGATAGGTTTCCCATTGCTCTTGGGTGAAACGCGGGAGCCTGTCTATGTATTTGGCAAACGCTTCGGGATTTCCAAGCTCGGGGTAAATGGAACAGATCCTTTCCATGATCCGTTGGTCCTGTTCGGGCTGTGTCAACAGGCCCTGTCCCATCATCAGGTATCCGAGGAGCAGCTTTCCCTGGTAAATCGGAGCCACGGCCTCCAACAGGCCGAACGGGCACTCATAGCTGTATATTTCCTTTCGCTCCGCTGCCTGTCGGAAGCCGACTACATCCGAGGCGGCACAAAGCTCGGAGCTTTTTTTCGGAAGTGAAGATACCTGCAAAAATTTTTGGTATGCATCGCGGAGGAACGGAACGGCTCAAAGGCGGCACACCAGTGATATTTGCTGTCCCAGAGTGAAATGGTCAGGTTGGTGATGCGACACAATGTTTGGAGCACCTCATCCAGTGTCTCGTTTGCCATGCAAGCCTCTCCCTTCGGATTGTTTCTGAATCATATTATACCAAAAATCAGCCCAAAAAACAAGACTTTTTCCGCAAATTCGACCGAGTGAATGTCAGATAATTGTCATGTAGTTCCATTTGTTAGACTGTCCGGATCCGGATACTGCTTGCTGGCCGCTTTGCGTTGCGAATGTATGTCCGGGGATTGGCGTTTGCAACGGTGCCGCGCAAGCGGAAAAACAATGCGGGAGCGGCTGGCGCCGCTCCCGGATTGGATGATTATGAAATTTTAAGGCAACACCGCACAATTCTGACTGCGCGCCGCTTGCGGCTCTCTGCACGCAGATTTTTCGTCAAACAAATCAAATTGACGAAGTCAATAGTGGATCTGTTGACAAGGAAATCTGAGCAGCTTGGCGGAAAAGATGCAAAAAGTTGTGCAGTCAAGGCGCAAGCCGCGAATTGCGCGGTGTTGCCTTAACCGGCCGACGGAAGCGGATTGCCCCGACCGGGGGCGATCTGCGGGCCACCAGGTCGCGTATGGTTCCCTGAAAAATGCAGTGCCCGCCCGGCATCAGCGCATAATCGGTGGGGTGCATCAGGGATGCTTCTTTGGGCAGCATTACCGCTTGGCTGTGCTGGAGGATGTAGCCTACAAATTCGGCGCAGAAGAAGTAGCGCTTCCGCGAGAGCGGAATGTTCATGGCGCACAGGAACAGCCCCAGCACATTGTAGCGATACCAGTCGGCATTTTCCATCATTTTGTCCACCAGCCGCTTGGCGCGCCAATAGACGTCATCGCTCACCTGAAACTCATAAACGGCACATGGAATATCCCGGTGCTGCCGGTAATACCCCTCATTGAGCGGCTCGGTTCGCAGCCCTGCCGGGAGTGCGCGGCGCGGCGTTTTGCGCGCAAAGCCATACAACGGCTGGAGCGAGCGATCAAACGAAATGGAGACATGCGTAAAAGGGTCCGAGGTGGTGAGGTGAATCAGCTTGGATACGTAGGTTTCTGACCTTGTCAGAAGAATATAAATGGATTTCATAGATCCTTGTATGTCCTCGATTGATTTCTGGTTTTGATTTTCTGAACGTTCGGTGATCTGCATATGATGCGGTCGTTCAGGGGAAAAGCACCATTCAGACGTGTGCTCCGATCCATTCCCGCTATTATTTTAGCACAAAAACCGTAAAATGTCTACTGCTTTATTAAAAAAAGTTAAAAATAAGCAGAGAATCCATAAAAACCACCATATTATTGTGCATATTACACTTTTTTGTTGTAATATATGACCTGCTGCTGGCGGTAAGAGCCATGCAAACCGCTTGTCCGGATTTTTTTCAGGCGTATTCACACAATTTTCAGGAAAAAGGGATTGACAGGATTTTACTCCATATGGTATAATTGGTGTATACCATGTGGTATACTATCAATATTCAGAAAAAGGAGTGTTTGGTTATGAAGCGAATCAGAGTAGTTCAATACGGCTGTGGTAAGATGTCCAAGTACATTTTGCGGTATCTTCACGCAAAAGGCGCCGATATTGTCGGCGCGATTGATGTGAACCCCGAAATTCTGGGTATGGATGTAGGAGATTATGCGGAGCTGGGCGTGAAAACAGGCGTTATGATTTCCGATCAGGCGGACAAGGTCTTGGATACATGCGACGCGGATGTGGCAATTGTCACGCTGTTCAGCTTTGTGGGAGATATTTATGAGCAGGTGGAGAAGTGCGTCCGGCGCGGAATCAATGTGATCACCACCTGCGAGGAGGCGATTTATCCGTGGACCACCGCGGCCGCGCTCACAAACAAGCTCGACGCGCTTGCCAAGGAGAACGGCTGTACCGTGACCGGCAGCGGAATGCAGGATATTTTCTGGATCAACATGGTAGCGATGGTTGCCGCCGGCTGCCACGACATCCAAAAAATTAAGGGCGCCTACAGCTATAATGTGGACGAGTATGGTTTGGCACTGGCAAAGGCACACGGCTGTGACCTGACCCGCGAGGAGTTTGAGGCAGAGCTGGCGCATCCCACGGAGGTGGTTCCGTCCTATGCGTGGAATGCGGCCGAGGCCATCTGCAACAAACTCGGGCTGACCGTCAAATCGATCCGGCAGGAGAACGTTCCCTATATCATTGACAAGGATATGTACAGCGAAACTCTGGGAAAAACCATCAAGGCCGGGCGCTGCATCGGCATGTCGGCGGTGGTAACGATTGAAACCTATCAGAACATCGTCATCGAGGAGGAAACCATCGGAAAGGTTTACGGCCCGGATGACGGAGATATGTGCGATTGGAAGATTTTCGGTGAGCCGGACACCGAGTTCCATGTGGTCAAGCCTGCCACCGTGGAGCACACCTGCGCGACCATTGTCAACCGCATCCCGTCCCTGATCAACGCGCCGGCAGGCTATGTGACGGCGGATGAGCTGGATGAGCCGCACTACCTGACCTATCCGCTGCACTACGAGCTGTAAAATACGAATGAAAGCCGCCCCGCCGCGTGTGGGGCGGCTTTTTCATCCGATGCGCCACGGGCGATTTGCGTTTCGGCCAGTACGGGTATAGGGGGTATCACGGATTTTTTCTGCCGTTTGATGTCTCCTTTCGCGCCTGCGGCAGTTTTTTGTTTTGAAACAAAATCTGACGATTGTTTCATGTAGTTCATATATGAATCAGGTAATCATATTTCCACATCAAACATTAGCCGGATTTTCACAGAACCTTGCGCATTCCGCCATGCAGTCATCATTTTCATACGATATAATCTAACCCAGTTAGCAATGAAAGGAGAAACCAAATTGGCAACACAGGAAGAAGTGGAGGAATTGCGTGCATCTCTGGAGCGCCTGCACGGAGATGCGTTGTTCAAGCGGGTGGGGGAAACCGGAGTTGGTATCGGTGCGGTGATGCGTTGTTTGCATCGATCCGGAGAACCGATGAGCGCCGGGGAAATCAGCCGTTATTTGCACGTGAGCACTGCGCGGGTTGCGGTTCTGCTGAAGAAAATGGAGGCCCGCAGCCTGATTGAGCGGATCTCCGACGAACGGGACGCACGCAAAAGCGTGATCCGGCTATCGGCGCATGGCGCAGAGGTCAGCGAGCAGATGCTGCGGGAGCTGAACCGCCAGCTTGCGGAGGTCATTGACCGCATCGGTCTGGACCGTGTAAAGGAGTTTATTGCCGTATCCGGTGAAATCCGTGCGGTCGTGCAGCCACCGACCTGGGAGTGGTAGCACACCCTGCCGCAAGGCCTTTGATTGCAGCTTTAATACAATAGTAAGGAGATTCTACAAATGCTGAAAATGCTCAGACATCTCAAACGGGAGGAATGGCTGCTGGTCGTCCTCTCGATCGGTTTTATCGTTGTGCAGGTCTGGCTGGATCTCACCATGCCGGAGTATATGTCCGAAATTACCATGCTCGTGCAGACGCCCGGAACCGAAATGGCGGATATTTACCTTGCGGGCGGCAAAATGCTGGTCTGCGCATTGGGCAGCCTTGCCGCCTCGGTGATCACCGCCGTCTGCTCTGCGCGCATCGCGGCCAATCTCGGCGCAACCCTGCGGGGAACACTGTTCCGCAAGGTGGAGTCCTTTTCCCTGGAGGAGATCGGCCGCTTTTCCACCGACAGCCTGATCACCCGCTCGACAAACGACGTCACGCAGGTGTAGATGCTGATTGTGATGGGGCTGCAGATGCTTATCAAGGCCCCCATCATGGCAGTGTGGGCCATCTGCAAGATTGCAGGAAAGAGCTGGCAGTGGACGCTTTCCACCGGCGTGGCCACAGTGGTCCTGCTCGCTGTGGTTGGCGTGTGCATCTGCCTGACCCTGCCGAAATTCCGAAAGATGCAAAGACTCACGGATGACCTCAACCGCGTCACCCGCGAGAATCTTGGCGGCCTGCGCGTGGTGCGTGCCTATAATGCCGAGTCGTATCAGGAAAAGAAGTTCGGAAAGGCGAATGACGCCCTGACCGGAACCAATCTGTTTGCCTACCGCACGATGGCGTTTCTCATGCCCAGTATCCAGCTTGTGATGAGCGGTCTTTCCCTGGCGATTTATTGGATCGGCGCGGTGCTCATCAACAACGCCGGTCTGATGGAAAAGGCCACGCTGTTTGCCGATCTGATGGTGTTCTCTCAATACGCCGTTCAGGTGGTGATGTCCTTTATGATGCTGGTCATGATCTTTATGATGCTGCCGCGTGCGTCGACTGCCGCCAAGCGCATCAATGAGGTTCTGGACACACGGCCGAGCATTCACGACGGGACACTGACCGAGGGCAAGCCGGGGATGCGCGGCGAGGTGGAGTTCCGGAACGTTTCCTTCCGGTATCCCGGCGCCGAGGAGTATGTGCTGCAGGACATCAGCTTTACCGCCAAGAAAGGCGAGACGGTTGCCTTTATCGGGTCGACCGGCTGCGGCAAGAGCACGGTTGTCAACCTCATTCCACGCTTTTATGACGTGACTGAGGGGGAGGTTCTGGTGGACGGCGAGAATGTAAAGAGCTACACCCAGCATGCGCTGCGGGGGAAAATCGGTTATGTCTCACAAAAGGCTACCCTGTTTGCCGGAACTGTCCGCTCCAACATCGCGTTCGGGGATAACGGCCGGCCCGCGCCCGGCGAGGAGGAAATTGCGCACGCCGTGGAGACCGCGCAGGCCAAGGATTTTGTGGAACGGCTGGAGGGCGGCTGTGACGGATATGTCGCACCGGGAGGAGCCAACTTCTCGGGTGGGCAGAAGCAGCGGCTTTCGATTGCCCGCGCCGTCGCCCGCAAGCCGGAGATCCTGATTTTTGACGACTCCTTCTCGGCACTGGATTACAAAACCGACCGCGTGCTGCGGCAGGCGCTGAATAAGGAATGCGGCGACGCGACCCGCCTGATTGTGGCGCAGCGCATCGGAACCATCCGCGACGCGGATACCATCATTGTTCTGGAGGACGGAAAAATTGCCGGAAAAGGAAAGCACGACGAGCTGTTGCGGGATTGCGAGGTTTACCGGCAGATTGCGCTCTCCCAGCTTTCAAAGGAGGAATTGGCAGGATGAACGAGAGTGAACGCAAAATGAGCAGCCGCCCGGCCGCGCGTCCGCACGGTCCGATGGGAGGCGGCCGGCGGGGAAATGGGGAAAAGCCGAAGGATCTCATCGGCACATGGAAAAAGCTGCTCTGGCGCTGTCGGAAATACATGGTTTGGATGATCGTTGCCTTGATCGGTGCTGTGACCGGAACCGTGCTGCATCTGCTCGGGCCGGATCTGCTCTCGGATATGACCGACGAAATCACAAACGGAATGCTGACCGGCATCAATATGGATGCGGTGAACCGGATTGCGCTGACGCTGGTGATCTTTTATGTGGCAGGCTTTTTGCTGTCGGTTCTGCAGAACTGGATCATGGCCACCGTCAACCAACAGGTGTCGCGCCAGATGCGCTCGGACATCTCGGGTAAAATCAACCGGCTGCCCATCTGGTTTTATAACAAAACCACCACCGGAGACGTTCTCTCCCGCGTGACCAACGATGTGGATACTATCGGACAGTCGCTCAACCAGAGCATTTCCAATTTGGTCACATCGGTGGTGCTGTTCGTCGGAAGCCTTGTGATGATGATTCTCACCAATGGCATTCTCACCATCACGGCAGTGCTTGCCAGCCTGATCGGCTTTGTGCTGATGTTCGCGATTATGGGGCGCAGCCAGAAATACTTCCTGCAGCAGCAGCAGCGGCTTGGTGAGCTGGACGGACACATTGAGGAGATGTATGCCGGGCACCTTGTGGTCAAGGCCTATTGCGGGGAGGAGAATGCCGAGCGTACCTTTGACGAGCTGAACGGACGGCTGCGCAGCAGCGGCTTCCGTGCCCAGTGCCTTTCGGGGCTGATGATGCCCATCATGTCCTTCATCGGTAATCTCGGCTATGTGGCGGTCTGCGTGGTTGGTGGCTTGCTGATTCTCAACGGGGAGATTGGCTTTGGGGTGATTGTGGCGTTTATGATGTACGTGCGCTATTTTACGCAGCCTCTGTCCCAGATCGCGCAGGCCATGCAGTCGCTCCAATCGGCGGCCGCTGCCGGCGAGCGGGTGTTCGAGTTCCTTGAGGCCGAGGAGATGGAGGATGAGAGCGGAAAGACGCTCCGGCTCGGGGAAACCCGCGGCTGCGTCGAGTTCGACCATGTGCGGTTTGGCTATGAGGATTCCGACCGCACCGTGATTCACGATTTCTCTGCTGTTGCCAAGCCGGGGCAGAAGGTGGCCATTGTCGGCCCCACCGGCGCCGGAAAAACCACAATGGTCAATCTGCTGATGCGCTTCCATGAGATTCAGGGTGGGGAGATCCGCATTGACGGCGTTTCCACCAAGCAGATGACCCGGGAGCAGGTGCATGCGCAGTTCTGCATGGTGCTGCAGGATACATGGGTATTTGAAGGAACCGTGCGGGAAAACCTCATCTACTGCACCGAGGGCGTTACCGACGAGCGGATGAAGGAGGCCTGCCGCGCGGTTGGGCTGGATCATTTTATCCGCACGCTCCCGCAGGGCTACGATACGGTTCTGGACGATCAGGTCAGCCTCTCGCAGGGGCAGAAGCAGCAGCTCACCATTGCCCGCGCCATGATCGCCGACCGCCCGATGCTGATTCTCGACGAGGCCACCAGCTCGGTGGATACCCGCACCGAGCAGCAGATTCAGAACGCGATGGATCAGCTCATGCGTGGACGCACCTCGTTTGTCATCGCGCACCGGCTCTCCACCATCAAAAACTCCGATCTGATTCTGGTGATGAAGGACGGGGACATCATCGAGAGCGGAACACACGAGGAGCTGCTGGCGCAGAACGGCTTTTACGCCTCGCTCTACAACAGCCAGTTTGAGGACAGCGCCGCTTGATGCGGCGCTCTGACTGTAGACCAAAGCAAGGGCTTTCGTCAGTTTGGCTAAAGTTTTCGCTAATGCGCAAAGCGCATTTCCTTTTCTCAAAATGGCGGCAGGTGGCATAGCCACCGGGAATTTTTGCTCCGCAAAAAGTTTCCCGCGGTCGAGGGCGCGGAGCCCTCGTTGCCGTCCGCAGACGGCGAAATACCCCTTTCGGCGGTGAACTCGCACAGCGATTCGCGGATTTGGAACAAATCCTTTTCTTCTTGGGCAAATTCTGCAAAGCAGATTTGCGGCGGAGCAACGCGAAGCCTTTACTTCTTTCTCTGCGCCTTCTTCTTGCAGAGAAAAAGTGGCTATGACATTTGTACACTTTTTATTTCAACTGCCTTTTGTCGACAACCTGCGGTATTGCCTTATGGCAATCCCCGTTCATTTGAGCAAACACGATTGATCGGATCAAAAGGGAAATCAAGCCGAGGTAAAAGCAACTTTGGGCCAGATTTTATCCGGTGCCGGAGTCCGCGAAGGCGGCAGGCCGCCGCGGAACCCTCATCCCGCTGAACGGCATGGGGGCGAGGCGTCCGGAACAGATCCAACATATCGGCTGTACCATATACCGGCAAAGTCTCAAGGCCTTTTATTGCTTATATCATTATGAATTGCTATAACGCAGCAGCCGCATGACAACCGCACATGAGCCGCACCCGCCTTGGCAAGGAGTTCAGCCTTTGCACGGCTTGCCTGCCTTCGCAGCCATTTATGAGAGCCGATTGCCGGTTCCGCAAGCCTGCGAGAAATCGGTGCCCGGGAAGGAGCACGGCACACCCAGCCAGCGGCAGACGCTGACCGCCACGTCGGCAAAGCACTCCCGCACACCGAGCGCCACCGGATTCACCGCTTTTCCGTATACCAGCAGGGGTACATATTCCCGCGTGTGGTCGGTGCTCGCGTCTCCGGGGTCGCAGCCGTGGTCTGCCGTCAGAATCAGCACGTCCTCCTCTCCCAGCAGAGGCAGAAAAGAGGGAAGCCAGCGGTCAAATTCCGTCAGTGCGGCGGCGTAGCCCTGTGCATCATTGCGGTGGCCGTACAGCATGTCAAAGTCCACCAGATTGACAAAGCACAGACCGTGAAAGGGCTGCCCGGCCAGCGTGCGCGTTGCCTCCATACCCTCCCGGTTGCCGTGTGTGCGGATGGCCTCGGTAAAGCCGCGCCCGGCAAAAATGTCCGAAATCTTGCCCACGGCAATCACATCCAACCCCGCCTCGCACAGCAGGTCCGGCATGGTCTTTTCGGGGGTTTCGAGCGAGAAATCCCGGCGGTTGGCCGTCCGGGTGAAGTCGGCGGCACTCTGTCCGACAAACGGCCGCGCAATCACCCGTCCCACTGCGTGTTCTCCCGTCAGCAGCTCCCGCGCCGTACGGCAGATGGCATACAGCTCCTCCGGCGGAATCAGCCTCTCGTGCGCGGCAATCTGGAACACGCTGTCGGCCGAGGTGTAAACAATCAGCTTTCCGGTGCGCAGGTGCTCCTCACCGTAGTCCCGGATGACCTGTGTGCCGGAATAGGGGCGGTTGCAGAGTACGCCCCGTCCGCAGCGGGCGGAAAAGGCGGCGATCAGGTCGTCCGGAAAGCCGTTCGGATAGGAGGGCAGCGGGCGGGGGGAAACCACGCCGGCAATTTCCCAGTGACCGATCGTGGTGTCCTTCCCGCGCGAGCGCTCCCGCATTTTGCCGTATGCCGCCGTGGGCTGTGCGGCACGGCCGAGAAACTCCAGCCCCGGGGGATTGCCGAGCCCCATCGCGAGCAGGTTCGGGATGTCGAAGCCTGGCTCCCGGGAGATGCTGCCAAGGGTATTGGCGCCGGCGTCCCCGAATTCCGCCGCATCCGGCGAAGCTCCGGCGCCAAGACTGTCCAGCACCACCAGAAAGACACGCCTCATGCTTCCCGCTCCTGTCTGAGGTAACGCACGGCGGTCTCAAGCGCGACTTCAATCATATCCGCAAAGCCGGTCTGGCGCTCCTGCGGCGTCAGCGACTCGTGCCGGAAGAGCTGATCCGACACGGTACAGATTGCCAGCGCCTTTTTGCCTGCCCGCGCGGCATTGAGATACAGCCCGGCGGCCTCCATCTCCACCCCAAGGATTCCCATATCCCGGCAGCGGATGTTGACGTCCGGATGGTCGCTGTAAAAGCTGTCGGAGGAGAACAGATTGCCCACGTGAAAGCGGGCTTTTTTCTCGCGGCAGATCTCCACCGCCAGCTCGAGCAGACCGAAATCGGCAAGCGGCGCGAGCTGCCCCGGGAAGCGAAACTGTTCGGCGTATGCCGAGTCGGTGGAGGCGCCCATTCCGAGCAGCAGATCCATCAGGCGCACCTTTTCCTGCAGTGCGCCGATGCTTCCTACGCGCAGAATGGCTTCCACACCGTAGCAGTGATACAGCTCATAGCTGTATATGCCGATGGATGGAATCCCCATGCCGCTGGCCATCACCGAGACGGTTTCCCCATGATAAATGCCGGTATATCCGTTGACGCCCCGCACCGTGTTGACCAGACGCGGGCTTTCCAGATAGGTCTCGGCAATGAATTTGGACCGCAGAGGGTCGCCCGGCATCAGCACGACCTTGCCGAAATCGCCGGGTCTTGCGTGAATATGCGTGGTTCCGTACCTTTCATCCGACATCTCAGTATCCTCCTTGATTTTGCAGGTTTTCGGTTTCGATCCAGCGCGCTGCCGCGCTGGTGCCCAGCCGGGAGGCGCCCAGGCGCAGCAGCTCCTCTGCGTCCTGTGGCGAACGGATGCCGCCGGCCGCTTTGACCTTCAGCCCGGCAGGCGCGTGCTCCGCCAGCAGCCGCACATCCTGCGGGGTCGCGCCTCCTGTCGAAAAGCCGGTGGAGGTCTTGATATAGTCTGCGCCGGCCTCGCCCACAATGCCGCACATCCGGATTTTTTCGGAGTCGGTCAGCAGGCAGGTTTCCACAATCACCTTGAGAATGCTTCCAGGGCAGGTCTCCCGCACCCGTCGGATCTCATGCAGGACGTCCTCATCTCTGCCCTCCTTCAGCCAGCCGAGCTGAATGACCATATCCAGCTCGGAGGCGCCGTTTCTGACTGCGTCCTGGGCTTCAAACACCTTTGCGGCGGTGGTTGTGCTGCCGTTCGGAAACCCGATGACCGTACAGACCGGCAGCCTGTCCGCCAGATACTCCCGCGCCTTTGCGACAAAAACGGGCGGAATGCAGACCGATGCGGTGTGCAGTGCCATCCCCTGATCGCACAGCGTGCGGATCTCCTCCCATGTGGCGGTGGGGCGGAGCAGGGTGTGATCCACACAAGCCATGATTTCACGAAGTTCCATCCAATTCCTCCTGCATCGTTTTTGTTTTCCATGTATATTATACCACGTTGCCGTCGGTTTTGCAATGCCTCTTTTTCGGTTATTTCAGGAATTGCCGGATATTGGAAAACAGTTGATCCTACAGGACCTCGGAGAGGGGGTGTCACACAAAATCATATCGATGAAAAGCCGTTTTTGTTCAAGGTTTTGACCGAAAAAGTGCAAATATATATTGACATTTCGAAAAAAAGCTGTTATAATGTATTCACAATATTACTTGGAGGTATCTGCCGTGAACAGTTCAACGATTCCGTCTCTCAACAACGTGCGTTACAAAAGCGCCCGGAATTCGCTTTTGTTTATTGTGATTTTGTCTATAGTAAATCTGTTTACCACGGTGTTGGCACAGTTCTACTTCGTTTTTTCCGCGTGGATCCCACAGCAAATGATTACCGTCGGGTATTTTCTGACCGAGCAGTCCGGAAGCGCCGTGTGGACATGGGTCTTCGGCATCATCGGCGCCATTCTCATTGTGCCTTATGTGCTGTGTCTGGTCTTTTCCAAAAAGCATGTCGGTTGGATGATTGGCGCGCTGGTCTACTTTTCGCTGGATTCGCTGGTGTTTCTGATTGATTTTGTCTCATTGATAACCAGCGGGGACCTCAGCCTGATTACAAATCTGGTTTTCCGGATTGCCGCTCTTGTTCTGTTGGCTCTCGGCGTCAAATACGGCATTCAATTGAAAAAGGAGCAGGACGCCGAGGCGGTTCCCACGGCTGCCCAGGCCGATGCGATATTGGGAGACGAGACGGAGAATGCATATTCCGGTGTCACCCGCCAGATCACTGTTGCGCGCAAAAAGGCTTTTGTGGGCATGGCAATGCCTTTGCCGATTTACGTGAATGATCAGGAGGTTTGCCGGCTGAAGAACGGCGAAACCAAGAGCTTTACCGCACCGGCGGAAGCCATTACGCTGGCGGCCATGTTTGCAACGGGAGGCGCTGTCGGTAAAACCGCGGTCCCGGCAGGCGACAGCAACATCAGCTATGAGGTGAGCATCAAATCCGGTATGATGGCGAATGAAATTTTGTTCAGACAAACCGGCACGGAGTTCTGAACCGGCCAACGCGAACACTGAAACACAAAAGTCATAGCCGCAAGCAACGCACGGTCTGATTGTGCGCCGCTTGCGGCTTTTTTGCGGAAATATCCGCATGCATTTGCTGCGGGTGCATCGGTCGGGCAGCAGACCGCCCTTTGCCGTACGGTCGTTATTCCTCTGTCCACTCGACCGTCGGCGCGTGCAGAACCCCCTGCTCGGCAAGCTCGTAGCCATAGGTCCAGCAGTCGCCAAGGGTGCGCCAGATCCCCGGCCCCAGCCAGGCTTCCTTGCGGTCGGCATTGTGCACGGCTCCGAAGGTGTTGGTGCGGTTGAGGTATGCGGTCAGCCTCAGCTCATGCTCGCCGGCATTCAGAACGCCGGTCTGCGCGGTGTAGGGCGAAAAGGCGATCGGCGCGCCGTCCGGCTCATCGTCTGCCGCCAGCTCCAGAAGGGCCGCCCGGAACTGCGGCGCATGCAGGCGCACACGCCCGGGCTGCTCGAGAATAACGGGCAGCAGATAGATCAGCTTTCCGCTGTAAAAGGGAAGCCCCTGTGAGGTGATGCTGCCGAAGCCCAGCGTGTCGGGCAGAGGAACGATGCGTTTGTCGCTGCCGCGTATCTCCACACCGAAATTTCCGAGCAGATAGAGCCATTCCAACGGTACCCGTTTTTCAAACGGCATCTCCAATTCGAGAAGATTTTCCCCTTTCTGCAGGGGAGGCAGCGGAATGCGATGGATATCGTGATCCACATAGAATCCGTCCGGTTCGTTTGGGGCACAAAGCCCGTTCCAGCGGATCGAGACGGTTTCGGGATGCTCCGTCGCCAAAGCCACTGCGGGAGAAGAAATCTCGCTGAAAATTCTGATGCGCAGCGCCAGCCGGTGCACGGCCGGCTCTTCGGGAATGCAGTAGGGCTGTGCCGCACGGCCTCCGCTCTCCGGCCAACCCAAACGGCGCCGCAGAATATTGTCCAGCCGCAGCAGCTCCTCCTCCGGCTCCCATTCGCCCCCGTCCAGGCGGAACTCCGCTTTGTCCAGCAGCAGCACATTCGGCTCCTCCAGCCGGAAAGCGAGCTGCGAGGGAATCCGGAGAGGGAGATGCGCCTTATGTGCGGCGGCCTCCGGGACGGCGTCATGAGCGGCAGCTGCGGATACCGGCGTCAGCCGCAGCAGCAGGCTGTCATGGTCCCAGAGCGTAACCGTGCAGCGCGTGCGTTGGTTTTCCACGGTGGCCTGCAGCGCGGAAATCTCCCCGGTCACCGTATCGTATTTCCGAACGGTATAGCAGCCTGCCAGCGCAATGCTCAGCTTTTTTGCCTGCGGAATGTCCTGCTTGGCAGGCAGAACACCCCGCGCCAGAAAGAGCCATCGCTCCCCGTCGATTTCCCGCAGCTGTGAGAGAAAATCGGAGGTCATATTGCCGTTGTGGTCGGTGAGATACAGCTCCCGGAAGGGCTCCAATGCCCGCAGCAGCGCCGCGCGGGAGAACGAGAGCTTTGCGGAGCGGGCGGCCAGCGCCGCGGGACGTCCGTCCGGAACCGCATCCACACAAACAGGAGGCGTTCCCAGAAAAATCAGGGTACCGCCCTGCGCGCGGAAGGCCTCCAAACGCTCCAGCGTGCTCTCGCGCAGCGTTTCGCACTCGGGAACGATCACCGCGTCGTAGCGCTGACAGCCGACCGGCAGCGGGTTGGCCCCGGCGGGGCAGAGGTCGGGCAGCAGCGATTCACTGATCAAATCAAAGTCGAATCCGCCAAAAGCCAGCCACGCGGTGACGTCGGCAAAATTGCGCTCAAGCTGCTCACAGGCCACCGAATTCCGGTCGCGCGCTCCCAAGTGCAGCCAGTAGCTCTCAATCGGGTGAATCACTCCAATCCGCACACAGGCCTTCCCGCGGGTCAGCACGGTGTTCAGTCGGGCGAAGTGATCCTCGATCAGCGGGTATTTCCGATACCAGCAGGACTGGTAATGAATGCTTTGCGGATAGTCCCGCTTGGCCTCTCCCTTCATCGAGGCCCACGAGAGGTGCGGTACCCGCACGGTCACGCCCATCGCCGCCTGCCAGTCGCCGTGGTGCTTGTGTCCGCGGAAATCGAGATCCCACCCCAGCACGCCGTACAGCTCACTCATCACGCCGCAGCGGCCGTACTGCCGGGCGGCGGACTGTGCCTGCTTGGCGGTGGTCAGCTCATGGTAGCCGCACAGCATGTCAATGCCGGGCAGGGTCATGCTGCGGTAAAAGCGCATGGCCTCTCCCACCGAGGCCGATTGCCCCTGCAGCGTCGGCTCGGAGAGCACGTGCCCGGTAAACAGGATGCCGGCCCTGCCGCACCATCTGCCGACCGTGTCCGAATAGGCCGATACAAAGCGTTCGCACACGTGGTTGTGAAAATGATAGCGCACAACCGACGGCCGGTCGTCCGGCAGATTCCAGAACAGCTCGGGCAGGCATGCCACAAGGTCCTCCCCCGGATAGGCCTTGGCATAGCTCTGAGGCAGGTCGTCGGTCCACACCACCCGTGCGTCGGTTCGGGCGTCGGAACGGGGAAGCTGGGAGATGGTGGCAAACTGCGGCTCGTCGGTGAAAATGGACGGGATGCTGCCGCCGAAGCGGTCGCCCAACCGTTCCCGGTATTTCTCGTAGGTCGATTCCACAAACAGCCCGATGGCGTGCGGATTCAGCGCGTCCACATAGGTAGCGTTATTGAAGCGGGGATTGGGCTGCTCCGCCATAACCTGCGCAAACCACTCGTTTCCCGCGGCCGCCTCTCCGTCCGACAGCCGGCGGTAGGAGGCAAGCGTGCCGTCGGCATGGAGACAGACGTCATACCGCCCGATTTCATAAATTCGTTCGGGCTTGGGCGCAGCCGAGAGCACCAGCCAGCGGCGGCGGTACTCCGGGTGCTCCCGTGTCACCAGCCCCCCGGCAAAGCCGGATGGCCAGCGGTCCTCGTCGTAAAGCCATGCGAGCATATCACGCTTTTCGGCTTCGTTCACGCAGGCTTCGATCAGATCCAGAAACTCCCGGCTCATATACCGGGTGGAAAGCCCGGAGCGGACGTGCATATGAAAGCCGCCGAAGCCCATTTCCTGAAAATACCCCACCTGCCGGAGCAGCTCCTCACGGTCCAATTTACTGTTCCATGCCCAGAAGGGCGCGCCCCGATATTCCTTTCCCGGGTGCAGGAATTCCTCCTCGGTAAAGGGCTTGTTTGCATCGTACAGCATGGTTGATCCTCCCTCTGTTTGGTTTGGAATCATCATAGCATAAATGGCAGCGTTTGTCAAGTACCGGTGAAAACTTTTGCAGAGCGATGGAATCGATTCGGCTTTTCCGGTAAAAAACTTCCCGCATTCTGCAAATATGCGGCGCGGCACTTGACACTGCCCGGAATTTTCGGTAAGATATACAGTGAATCATACAGAAAAGGAGTGGTATTCATGAAACCCCGCCAGATACTCGCAGGGCTGCTGTCGGTTCTTCTGCTGCTGTTTACCGGCTGCAGCCGTTCCCCTTCCACGGAGGGACCGACCTCCGGCAGTGCCGGAGGGGAGCCGCCGTCCTTCACCGGCACGGATGTCCCCGGAAGCGGGTCAGGCATTCCCGGGGCAGACGCCGGCGACGGAGAGCAGACCTCCGGCTTCGGGGATGTCACCTCGGATGAACCCGATCCGGTCGTTCCCGCCGAGCCGGACCCGGCCTTTGAGAGCCTGGTTCTGCCGCGTGAGGCCGTCCGCACGCTGGACGAGCACGGCCTGACGCCGGCTTCCTATGCCGGCCTTGCCAACAATGGGAATAACGGCGGCCTTTCGCACATCAGCACTGTGATCTCCCCCGATTTTTCGCTCACGGTCAACCGAGAGGAGGCGCCGGTCTATGCCACACTGGCCTATATCGGCTCGGACGGGGGTTATGGGGCTGTGCAGTCCTTTGCGACCGTGTTTGTCCGCACGCCGGCAAATTGTAGGCTGGAGGTTTCTCTCACACCGCTGCGCGAGGAGATCGCGCTGGGGCAAACGCTGATTCTGGAGAGCGGGTATCCGGTGGAGTGCGCCGCGGAGGAGGGAAGCATGACCGCCGTGATCACCTCCGAGGGAAAATACACCTTTCTTGTCAACGACCCCGAGCAGGATCACGCCTTTGTGCTGTTCGTGCGGCCGGATGTGGACGATGAGGCGCGCATTGCCGCTTATCGGGCGCAGTACGGAGACGATCGGGTTCAGGTATTTGCTCCCGGCGTACATGAAATATCCGGACTGAAGCCCGAATCCGGCTCGGTCATCTACCTCTGCAAGGGCGCGCTGCTGGTGGCGCAGCCGGGGCATTCGCTCGGCGATGCCGGCGTATGCGAGCTGCGTTCGGTTTCGGATGTGGTTGTGACCGGCTACGGAACGGTGGAGCTGAGCCTGCTGGAGCATCTCGAGCACATTGCGCTGCGCTGCTACGGCTCCTCCCGTGTGCGCATCAGCGAGCTGACGCTGATCAACGGCGGCGCGTGGAATCTCTATGTTTATTACAGCACGGAGTGCGTCGTTTCGGATGTGACCGTGTTCGGGCACCGGATGAACAGCGACGGCGTCAACATCTGCAACAGCACCTCTGTGCAGGTGACCGACTGTTGGGTGCGCACCGGCGACGACTGCTTTTCGGGAAAAACGCTGGGAGGCGCATCGGATGCTTTCCTGATGAACGTGGTGTTTGAGGGCTGCTCGGCGTGGAGCGGCAAGGCGCGCTGCTTCGGTGTGACCGGTGAGGCCGAAAAGCCGATTGTCGGCCTGACCTTCCGGGACTGCGACATCCTGTTCCGGGACGCTACCTGGGACAACGAACGCCTGGGCGGGCTGGTTGTGATCGTCGAATCCAACCCGCACAATCAGCTTCTTCTGCAGGACGTGCTGTTTGAGGACATCCGCATCCACCGGGATACCGGGAGGGCCGTCAACGTCACGGTGCTGAACCGGGAGCTGACCGGTATGCAGCTCGGCGGAATTGTCTTTCGCAATGTTTCCTGCACCGAGGCCGCGCTCCCCTTCCTGTTCCGGGCGGGAAACGGGGAAAACCACATCGAAGTCAGACTGGAGACCTTGACCGTTGGCGGCGTGCCGATTGACGGGCAATGGATTCTGTCGGATTCATGGGCGGAGGTAGAGCGGATCTCCTGATTTTTCTGTCCCTTCACCGGATTGCGGCGCGCGTCGTCGGACGCGGCGCATGCTTCCCGATTCCTGCAATTTTTTGTCCCGGCGATTTGCGGAATGCGGAGGCCCGCTTTTTCCGGTGTTGATATTTTTCTCTGTACCGAAAATCTTATTGCCCGTTTTCTGCCAAAAAATCAAATGAATGCATAAAAACCGTCTCTTTTTTCGTCTCAAAGCTGCTTTTTTCACCAAAGCAACGAAGATGTGCGGGATATGGGAACAAAATTGCAGAATAATGGATTGCAAAAGGCCTTTCCGGAGTAGTACAATGAGGGTGTAAAGCTCGCGCGTGCCGGCTGCGTCCGGCATCGCTTCAGGAAAGGACAGAAATATGAGCGCAAAAACAGCCATTCGCACCCTGCGCCATACAGTGGATTTCTGCGTGGTGGGCGGGGGCCTGGCCGGTATCTGCGCGGCCGTTTCGGCAGCGCGCAGCGGGTCCCGTGTTCTGCTGATGCAGGAGCGCCCGGTGCTGGGAGGCAACGCGTCCTCCGAAATCCGAACCCTGAGCGGCTGCGGCTCGGTGATTCCGGGCGTCGGCGTGATTCTTGTGGGCGCCGCTGCCGCTCTTGCGGTGGTTGCCCGCAGAAAGAAGAACGACTGACCGTGCAACCGCAAACCGGAAGGTGAGCCTCCGGAGCACCCGCAGGGCTCGTTCCGCGCACCTCTCCCGTCCTGTATAAAGCGGGAGCGTGCATCACGAAAAATTCAAATTGGAAAGGCAGAAAAACGCATATGATGCAGCAAACTCCGCCGATGGGGTGGAATACCTGGAATACCTTCGGAGCTGACATCAGCGACGGGCTGATCCGTCAGGCCGCCGACGCGCTGGTCGACTCCGGGCTGGCCGAGGCCGGATACCGTTACGTGGTGATCGACGACTGCTGGTCGCTTCCCACGCGGGACGCCTCGGGCAGACTGGCGCCCGATCCGCAGAAATTCCCGCACGGGATGCGTGCGCTGGCCGATTATGTTCACGCAAAGGGGCTGAAATTCGGAATGTATTCCTGTGCCGGCACCCTGACCTGCGCCGGCTACCCCGGCAGCTATGACTACGAGTACACCGACGCGCAGACCTTTGCCGAATGGGGCGTGGATTTTCTGAAATACGACTATTGCTTTCACACGCCGGTGCTCGAGGGAAAATATCTTTATCGCCGCATGGGAACCGCGCTTGCCAACTGCGGCAGGGAAATTCTGTTCAGCGCCTGCTCGTGGGGGGTGGAGGAAACCCAGACATGGATCAAAACCACCGGCGCGCAGATGTGGCGCTCCACCGGAGACATTCACGATTCGTGGGAGTTTGTCAAAAAGCTGACGCTGGAGCAGGACCGCCTGCACCCCTACAACGGGGTCGGCTGCTTCAATGATATGGATATGCTGATTGTCGGAATGCAGGGGAAGGGCAACGTGGGCATTCAGTCCGGGTGCACCGCGGAGGAATACCGTACGCATTTCTCGCTCTGGTGCCTGATGGGCTCGCCTCTGATGATCGGCTGCGATGTGCGCAGTCTCTCCCCCGAAACCTGGGGCTGTCGCAAATGCATTATAAAATGCGTGAGCGGCAGCTCTCTCATTCCTGTTTGAGCAGGGATCGGCATTCAAAACAAAAAAGCGTCTGTTGGAGGCAATATCAAGAACGACAAAAGAGCGGGCCCCAAAACTCGCTTTTTTCGTCCGTATTTTGTTTTGTGGCCCCCCCTTAAACAGCTTTCGGCGGGAACAAATCCTGCCCGAAACGTCCGCTTTTTTGCCTGTTTTTCAGCTTTTCCACGTTGAATGCGAATGCCAACAGAAAAAACTGCGTCTCTATACGCCGTTTTCCTCGGACCAGAAACCTTCTGAAATTGTAGTCCTGCTTCAGTATCCCGAACACGCCTTCTACCTGTATGGATCGGTTCTTCCGAAGAAGAACACCTTCATCGGTCAGAATATTCGCAAGAGATTCCTTT
>CALXUY010000009.1 GCA_944391805.1 uncultured Clostridia bacterium | reverse complement strand
CAACTTTCATGGTTTGACGGGCGGTGTGTACAAAGCCCGGGAACGTATTCACCGCGGCATGCTGATCCGCGATTACTAGCAATTCCAACTTCGTGCAGGCGGGTTGCAGCCTGCAGTCCGAACTGGGACGCCTTTTTTGGGATCCGCTCCCCCTCGCGGGTTCGCTTCCCTTTGTTTGCGCCATTGTAGTACGTGTGTTGCCCAGGATATAAGGGGCATGATGATTTGACGTCGTCCCCACCTTCCTCCGTTTTGTCAACGGCAGTCCGGCCAGAGTTCTCTTGCGTAGCAACTGACCGTAAGGGTTGCGCTCGTTGCGGGACTTAACCCAACATCTCACGACACGAGCTGACGACAACCATGCACCACCTGTCTCGGAGCTCCCCGAAGGGCACTCCAGCCATTACGCCGGATTCTCCGGATGTCATTCCCTGGTAAGGTTTTTCGCGTTGCGTCGAATTAAACCACATACTCCACTGCTTGTGCGGGCTCCCGTCAATTCCTTTGAGTTTCAACCTTGCGGCCGTACTCCCCAGGTGGAATGCTTATTGTGTTAACGACGGCACGGAGGTTTGCACCCCCACACCTAGCATTCATCGTTTACAGCGTGGACTACCAGGGTATCTAATCCTGTTTGCTCCCCACGCTTTCGTGTCTCAGCGTCAGTAATCGTCCAGTAACCCGCCTTCGCCACCGGTGTTCCTCCTGATATCTACGCATTTCACCGCTACACCAGGAATTCCAGTTACCTCTCCGACCCTCAAGAACCACAGTTTCAAATGCAGGTCACAGGTTAAGCCTGTACTTTTCACATCTGACTTGCAGTCCCGCCTACACACCCTTTACACCCAGTAAATCCGGATAACGCTCGCCACCTACGTATTACCGCGGCTGCTGGCACGTAGTTAGCCGTGGCTTATTCATATGGTACCGTCATGCTTCGTCCCATATAAAAGAAGTTTACAATCCGAAGACCGTCTTCCTTCACGCGGCGTCGCTGGGTCAGGCTTTCGCCCATTGCCCAATATTCCCCACTGCTGCCTCCCGTAGGAGTCTGGACCGTTCTCAGTTCCAATGTGGCCGTTCAACCTCTCAGTCCGGCTACCGATCGTCGACTTGGTGGGCCGTTACCTCACCAACTATCTAATCGGACGCGAGCTCATCCCTGTGCGATAAATCTTTGGCACCAAAACCATGCGATCTCAATGCATTATGCGGTATTAGCGTCCGTTTCCAGACGTTATCCCACTCACAGGGGCAGATTGCTCACGCGTTACTCACCCGTCCGCCACTAACTCAAGGGCCGAAGCCCTCTCGTCCGTTCGACTTGAATGTGTTATGCACGCCGCCAGCGTTCATCCTGAGCCAGGATCAAACTCTCGATATCTTAATTTATTATCTGACCCGCGGTCGCCCGCCGGTCTCAATAATCCTTAGCTATCGAGTCTTGCTCTCAGCTTCTTTACTATTTTTTTAAGAGTTGTGTTCTCTTCTCAAAGTTCTACGAGATCCGTTCGCACACATACTTCCGTATATGCTTGTACTTCTTCTCTTGTTGTTCAGTTTTCAAGGATCAAAGCTCCCCATCTCAGGGCAGCTCGATTATTATACCACTTCCCGCTCGCTTTGTCAAGACCTTTTTCAATATTTTTTAAATTTTTTCGGGCTTGTCCCATAAGGAAGGGTACAAAATCGCATCCCACTACAAGTGGGAGTATTATTATATCATGATTCCGTCTGTTTGTCAAGTGTTTTTTTGAATTTTTTCTATAAAATGGCAACTACGACCAAGGCTCCCGGTATTTCCGGGAGCCTTGACTGCTCAATTGACGGTTGCGCCGAAGGGCATAAGCGCAAGACGCGCCATTTTGAAGCACTGAATTCCGAAAGGAATTCCCACCACGGTGATGCAGCAAAGCACCGCCGCGATCAGGTAGATGATTGCCAGAACAAAGCCTCCGAGAATCATCCAGATCAGGTTGGCAATCGGATGCCGAAAAAAATGGATATCCAAATCTGCGCCAAACGGCCAAAGCATCAGTCTTGCGATTTTGAAGCACTGTTTGCCAAACGGAATACCAATGATCGTAATGCACCAAAGCAGGCCAAGCAAAAACCACGAAACCGCAGTGGCCAGACCGCACAGCAGCAGCCAGATCAAATTTCCAATGAAACGCAATATGAATTCCTCCTACGGGATTGATGTGTGGGGATTTCCCCCGCAAGGACGAGAGCCAAAAGGAATGACTTCAACGAATCAAGTGACGCTTGATCTTTTTCGAAGTGGTTTTTTCAAACTCCTCATAGCGGAATTCCAGCCCGCGAACCTGCTTATAGGAAACCAGCTTGCGGTTCATCTTTTTGAGCTGGTCGTGAATTTTTGCCTCGATGGCTACATGATCCGCAGGGTCTGGGAAATCCTCCATGCGCGGGTAAACAACGGCGGTCAGCACAATGTCCCCCTCCGAATTCCTGCGTCCCAGCACCACGCTTTCGGCCACAGAGCAGTATTTGGAGATATATTCCTCAATCTCCTCCGGGAAGATGTTCTTTCCGTTTTCCAGCACGATCACATACTTTTTGCGTCCGGTGATAAAGATATATCCGTCGCTGTCCATATATCCAATGTCTCCGGTGCAGAACCAGCCGTCCTCGGTAAACACCTGTGCGGTCTCCTCCGGATTTTTATAATAGCCCAGCATCACATTGGTGCCCTTGACCTGAATTTCTCCTTCATTATATCCTTTGTCATTTACATGATCCGGGTCAATGCGAACCGTGCAGCAGGGCACCGAAGGACCAACCGACCCTTTCTTGGGAGCATAGTAAGGATTTACAGCGATCAGGGGCGCGCACTCGGTGATTCCGTAACCTTCAAAAATATCCACACCGAACTCCGAAAAGGATTCGGCCAGCTCAGGGTTCAGCGCGGCACCGCCGCAGATGATTTTTTCCAGCTTGCCGCCAAAAGCGGACAGCACCTGCTTGAACAGGGTGCGGCGCACGTCAAAGCTGAGCTGCCGCAGCGTATGCGAGATCCCGCTGAGATATTTGAGAAGCTGATCCTTTCCGCTTTTTTTCGCCTCATCCCATATTTTTTTGTACATGGTGGAGACAAACAGCGGCACCAGAATCAATCCGGTGGGCTGGAACAGCTCGATGTTCTTGAGCACCCGCTTGAGGCTGTCGTTGATACCGATGTTCATTCCATAGTTGAGTGCGGTTATCATAATGCAAAGCTCATAGGTATGGTGAATCGGCAAAATGGAGACAATACAGTCATCACCCGAAAAGTCCACGGTAGCCGCCGCAGAATTGACAGACGAAATGACGTTCTGCTCGCTGAGCATGACGCATTTGCTGCTGCCGGTGGTACCCGATGTAAACAGCATTTCCACCATGCGGTTCAGGTCAGTGACCTCGGGATACTGATATCCCGCCGCGGCGTTTTCCTCTCCCATTTCCATCAGCCGAGCATATGGCAGAATACGAGGATTGTCCTCATAGCTTCCCTTCACCGGGTTGATCGGAATCAGCCGGGTGACGGTCGGGTGCGATTCTGCCAGCGGTGCAAACTTCTCATTGAACGCAGCAGAGTAGACAATCGCATCTGCCTCGGCAAACTCTAAAAAGTTAAAAATTTCCTCCACCTCCAGCTCGCGGTCCAGCGGAATGGCAACGCCGCCCGCTGCAATGGCAGCGACATAGCTGCTCACCCACTCCACCGAGGTTTCCCCAATGATGGCAATGCGTTTTCCCGCCAATCCTGCCGCCGAAAAGCCCGCGGCCTGCCGGAAAAAGCGAACCGAAAGGTTTTTATATGTAATCGAGAGCAGATTGCGGTCACTGTCAAAATACCGAAAAGCGGTTTTATCGCCAAATGCCGCCAGCTTGCGCGCAAAGTGACTCAGGCTTTCTACAGGGGTAAAATTCCGTTCTGTTTTTTTTCTTCCCATTTTCCGTTGCCGATATGCATCGGCCATCCTCCTTTATTTCCTCGTCAACAGAAGTTTACTCTGCAACTGGCTCTATTATACCAAAAAACGCTTGCATTGTCAAGTATGCCCCTCAATCTTGCGCAAAACCGTTAGCCCCGGCAGCCTCTATACCGGATGGATGCTGCCATGCCCAGCCCGTAATAACGTCGCGACAGTCACGAGCGCGTTTCGGAATATTTTTCCAAAGTTGGCGTGCCGTGTATGATTTTCTGGAAACCGGAAAAAATAAAAACACTCTGCGGCAAGCCTGAGGCGTGCTTTGGCGGGCCGGTGTTTTCCTCTTTTTTCCATGCGTAAATTTTGGCTTTGCGAATTAAAATTGTTACTTATGAAAGCGCGGGGAACAGCGCAAATTAGTAACAGCAATTCAACCAGCGTTGCAACTCCTCCCGACAGAGAATGAAAAGGATGAAAACAAAATGAGAAATAAATGCGTTTGGAAGCTCCTGTGCTGCCTGTTGCTGATGACCGCGGCAACGCTGGCCTGTGTGCCGGCCGCGGCCCCACAGAGAGCCGATGTAAAGGATGATATGTTGATGTGGAACCTCCCCGCCAGACCGGCATTCAGAGCGATGACTGAACCCGATTCCGGCGCCGTGGTGCCCACCGCCCGCACCGTGAACCTCGCCAGCCCGACGTTGCTCCCGGACATTGCAGCGATGACTCCGCAGGAGCTCGATGGACTGATGCTCTACCCCGGCGGAATGCCCTTCGGCGTGAAGTTTATGACAGAAGGCGTTACGGTTGTGGGCTTTTGTGATGTGGACCTGAACGGCAGCAAGGTCAATCCGGCCACGGCAGCCGGGCTGAAGCTGCGCGACGTGATCCTGAAGGTGAACGGCGAACCGCTCGCGGGCGCATCACAGTTGACCGAAAAAATTGAAAACTGCAACGGACAGGAGCTGATTCTGCTCTGCCGTCGCAATCGGGAGGAAGTGGAAATCCGTCTGACCCCGGTCTACTCCCCCGCCGAATCGCGCTACAAAACCGGTATCTGGGTGCGGGACAGCGGTGCCGGCATCGGAACCGTCACCTTCATTCTGCCCGACACCGGCGCCTTTGCCGGGCTGGGCCATGGCATCTGCGATGCGGATACCGGCGAGCTGATCGCCATGCGCAGAGGCACCGTTGCGGACGTCACCATCAGCTCGGTGGTAAAGGGCGCGGCCGGCACACCGGGCGAGCTGAAGGGATATTTTAACCCCGGCAAGGTGGGCTCGCTGCTGGGCAACACCGCCTGCGGCGTATGGGGTGTGTTCTCGGAGATTCCCGAATGCTCCTCCGAACCGCTTCCGGTGGGACTGCGCGGCGACGTACAGGAGGGCGACGCCTATATCCTCTGTACGCTCGACAGCAATAAAATGGAAAAATACGACATTCAGATCACCAATATCAACCGCGATGCAACCGGCTCCAAATGCTTCACGGTAAAGGTGACCGATCCCGACCTGCTGGCAGCCTCGGGCGGAATTGTGCAGGGAATGTCGGGCAGCCCGATTATTCAGGACGGCAAGCTGGTTGGCGCCGTCACCCATGTGCTCATCAATGACCCCGCCGTCGGGTACGGCATCTTTCTGGAAAACATGCTGGTGAATATGCCGATTCTGGCGAGATCATAAATGCGAAAGGGAGGCCCTTCGGGGCACTCCCTTTCAGGCAACCCCGGCGGCTTTCCGCAGGAAAGCCTCAGGTTGTAGACCAAGGTAGCGGCATTCGGCAGTTTGTCAGAATTGAGCGGTGTTGCCTAAAAAAAACTTGCATTCTGTCCGGACATATGATATACTGAAGATACGCGAGCCAATGGCTCCGATTTCCGATTCAGGAGAACCGATATGACTTATGAAAGCATCCAGAAGGATGAAGCGATTCGTACTTACATTCAGGAGGCAGACGCTTCCCTGATTGCTCTGGGCTACACCGAGCACAGCTTTGCGCATGTCACGCGGGTGGCCGAAACCACCGGGTATATTCTGCGCACCATGGGCTTTCCGGAGCGCATGGTGGAGCTTGGCAAAATTGCCGGCTATCTGCATGACATCGGAAATCTGGTCAACCGGGTCAGCCACAGCCAGAGCGGAGCGATTATGACCTTCCGCCTGCTCGACAAGCTCGGGTTTGAGGCAGGCGAAATTGCCATTATCACAACCGCGATCGGCAACCATGACGAGGGCACCGGGCTGCCGGTCAATGATCTGGCAGCGGCGCTGATTCTGGCCGACAAATCCGACGTGCGTCGCTCACGGGTCCGCAACCCAGACATGGCGAGCTTTGATATACACGACCGCGTGAACTACTCGGTGGTTTCCTCCGAGCTGACCATCAACCCCGAGCGGACACAGATCCTGCTGGCGCTCTCGGTGGACGCACAGTACAGCTCGGTGATGGATTATTTTGAAATTTTTCTCAACCGGATGATCCTCTGCCGCAAGGCCGCCGAAAAGCTGGGTCTGGCCTTCAAGCTGGTGATCAACGGGCAGCATCTGATCTGAACGGCTGCCTTTTTTCCGCCAGGCGACCCATGGAACCGGGCAGAGAAGCTCCGTTGCCGCCGGAGAAAGTGAGGAGAGACAAAAACAGATTCCGGCTGCCGGATTTCGCTGCAAAAAACGGAACAAAATCCTGATTTTTCCCGGTCTCTGACAGAAAAAGCAAAGCAGGCGCGTCCCGCGGGACGCGCCTGCTCGTTGATATTGGTTCCGAACGCAGCGGATCAATACATGCCGCCGCCCATACCGCCGGCAGGAGCCGCGGGAGCGGGGGTTTCTTCCTTCTGGTCGGCAACAACCGACTCGGTGGTCAGGATAACCGAAGCGATCGAAGCGGCGTTCTGCAGCGCGCTGCGGGTCACCTTGGTCGGGTCGACAATACCGCTGTCCACCATGTCGCAGTACACCTCATTGTAAGCGTCAAAGCCATAGCCGATCTTGCCGCTGGTCATGATCTTATCCACAACCACGCCGCCGTCAAAGCCTGCGTTGGCAGCGATCTGGCGCACCGGCTCCTCCAGCGCCTTGACCACGATGCGGACGCCGGTCTTTTCGTCGCCCTCCACCTGATCAACCAGCTTGGCAACCTCGGGGATGACATTGAGGTAAGCGGTTCCGCCGCCGGCAACAATACCCTCCTCCACAGCCGCCTTGGTGGCGTTGAGCGCGTCCTCGATGCGGAGCTTCTTCTCCTTCATCTCGGCCTCGGTCGCAGCGCCGACCTTGATCACGGCAACACCGCCGGCCAGCTTGGCCAGGCGCTCCTGTAGCTTCTCACGGTCAAAGTCGGAGGTGGTCTCCTCGATGGCGGTGCGGATCTGCGCCACACGCGCCTTGATGTCGGCGGGGTTGCCCGCGCCGTCCACAATGATGGTGTGCTCCTTGTTCACCTTGACCTGGCGGGCATGACCCAGCATGTCGATGGTGGTGTCCTTCAGCTCCAGGCCGATCTCGGAGGAAATGACCTGTCCGCCGGTCAGGATGGCAATATCCTGCAGCATCTCCTTGCGCCGGTCGCCAAAGCCGGGGGCCTTGACCGCCACACAGTTGAACACGCCGCGCAGCTTGTTGAGCACCAGCGTGGTGAGGGCCTCGCCCTCGACGTCCTCGGCAATGATCAGCAGCTTCTTGCCGGACTGCACGATCTGCTCGAGCAGAGGCAGAATCTCCTGAATGTTGGAGATCTTCTTATCGGTAATCAGCAGAAGCGCATCGTCAATCACGGCCTCCATCTTGTCCATATCGGTAGCCATATAGGGGGAGAGGTAGCCGCGGTCGAACTGCATGCCCTCCACCACCTCGGAATAGGTATCGGCGGACTTGGATTCCTCAATGGTGATCACACCGTCGGAGGTCACCTTTTCCATCGCGTCGGCAATCAACTGGCCGATCACCTCGTCCCCGGCCGAAACGGTGCCCACGCGGGCGATGTCCACCGAGCCGTTGACCTTTTTGGAGTTGGCCTTGAGCGCCTCCACAGCGGCGTCAACCGCCTTTTTGATGCCCTTGCGAACCACCATCGGGTTGGCGCCGGCGGTCACGTTCTTCATGCCCTCGCGCACAAACGCCTGCGCCAGCAGGGTTGCGGTGGTGGTGCCGTCGCCGGCCGCGTCGTTGGTCTTGGTGGCAACCTCCTTGACGAGCTGCGCGCCCATGTTCTCGGCCTCGTCCTCCAGCTCAATCTCCTTGGCGATGGTAACGCCGTCGTTGGTCACCAGCGGAGAGCCGTACTTTTTATCCAGCACTACATTTCTGCCCTTGGGGCCGAGTGTGATTTTGACCGTATCCGCCAGCTTATCCACGCCGCGCACCAGCGCGTTGCGTGCTTCAATTCCGTAAAGAATATCCTTTGCCATGATCTGCTTCCTCCATTATGCTTCTACAATTGCGAGAATGTCGCTCTGCTTGACGATGGTGTACTCGGCGCCGTCCATTTTCACCTCGGTGCCGGAATACTTACTGGTAATTACCTTGTCGCCGACCTTGACTTCCATCGGGATCAGCTTCCCCTCGTCGGTATGTGCGCCCGGTCCGACAGCGATCACCTCGGCAACCTGCGGCTTTTCCTGGGCAGACGCAGTCAGAAAAATACCGGCTTTGGTTTTTTCTTCGGCCTCGACGAGCTTGACAACTACTCTGTCTGCCAACGGTTTGATGTTCATGTTCATAAACCTCCTCAGATTCAGGATTGTTTTCCTTGTTTTTTTCGGAAAATTTAGCACTCAAAACTTCTAAGTGCTAAACTCATGCTATTATTTTAACCTTATTTTTGGAAAAATCAAGTCTTTCGAGCCAATATTCACATTTTTTTAACAAAATATTGTATTTTTCAGTTGGTTCGAGTGCTAACAGAAGCATCTGCGGGAATAGTTTTCTTCCTTCTCACATATGATTGGATACGGGACAACATCCGTATTGCGGACAGAGGGGGCTGATGTATGCTGGAAACACTGGGTTGGGTTCTGACCGGGGGGCTGGTGCCCTTTCTGCTGGTATTCTGCGGCGGGTTCTTTCTGATCTACCTGCGTGGGCAGCCGATGCTCTGCCCCGGGCGGATGCTGAAATCGATGACCTCGAGGCAGGGCAGCGGCGGGGTTTCCCCGTTCCGGGCGGTCACACTGGCATTGGCCGGAACGCTCGGGGTGGGCAACATCGTGGGCGTTGCAAACGCGCTGTGGATCGGCGGAGCGGGCGCGCTGTTCTGGATGTGGGTGTCGGCGCTTGTGGCAATGATTCTCAAATACGCCGAGATTGTGCTGGCCGTCCGTCACCGCAGACAGGCCGCGGGCGGCGGATTTTTCGGCGGCGCGATTTATTACATCCGCGATTGGCTCTCCTCCCGCCGGATGGCAAAGCTGGGAGCCGTGCTCTCGGCAGTATTTGCGGTTTTGATGGTGCTGGACGCCCTGAGCATGGGGTGCGTGATACAGGTCAACGCTGTGACCTCGGCATTTGAGGGGGTATTCGGTCTGCCCACATGGATCTGCGGCGGTGTGTTGATGCTGTTGGCGATTCCGGTCATCTGCCGGGGAGCCAAGGGCACCTCGGCACTGACCGAATACCTCATTCCCATCATGTCCGGCGGCTATATCCTGCTCTCCGGCGCCGTGCTGGTGCTTCGTTCGGAGGCGGTTGGACCTGCCTTTGCCTCGGTGTTCCGCGAGGCCTTCCGTCCTTCCAGCGCGGCAGGGGGCGTTCTCGGCTTTCTGACCTCCCGCGCGCTGCGGGTGGGGACCATGCGGGGGCTGCTCTCCAATGAAGCCGGATGCGGTACGGCGCCCACCGCCCATGCCTGCGCCGACACCAACAGTCCGGCGGCGCAGGGGATATGGGGAATCTTTGAGGTGTTTGTAGACACGATTCTGCTCTGCACCGCCACGGCGCTGGTGATTCTCGTCAGCTTTCCGGACGTGGAGATGTTCGGGGACAACGCCGTAATGATGACCATCCGCGCCTATTCCTCGGTGCTCGGCAAATGGTCGGAATACTTCTTCTGCGCGGCCGTCTTCTGCTTCGGATATGCAACGGTGATCTGCTGGGCGAACTACGGGCTGGAGAGCGTGCGGGCACTCTCCCCCGGTCGCGGCTGGCGGCGCGCCTATCTGTTCCTGTTCAGTCTCTGCATTCCGGCAGGCGCCATGCTGGCTCCCGGCGCGGTATGGACCGTCTCGGATTTTGCCATCACCACACTCACAACGATCAATCTGGCCGTTTTGCTGGCGCTGCGCCGAGAGGTGCGGGAGGAAACCAAAAGGTTGCGCAAAGGAGCCTCCTGACCTTCCCCTGACGGTAACAAAGACGCTCCGGCGGCACACAGCAGTGTGCCCTCCCTTTTCCCGCTCTGATCCTGTGGCCGTGCAGCGTCCTTGACACTTGCGCTCGTTCCCGTGCGGTTTTGCAATGATATATAGAGGCATTTTCATTCCACGCCGCGCGTTTGCGCAGCGCGCGTTCCGACACGCCTCCCTTCGTGCAGGGCTGCGGCGCTCTCCGCCCCTTCCCTTCTCCCACAACCTGCGCCCGGAAAGGCGCTTGACATTCTGCTCCCTTCGTGCTATAATAGAGGAAAAAAGAGGGAGGAACGGCGATGGGGCTGATTGCGAAAATCAAGGAATTGTTCTCTGCCAAGCAGTATATTCTGCGGGCCATGGAGGAGCAGGATGCGCAATACAAGCGATACGCGGAGCTGTCCCCCGCCGGGCTTTCGGAGCTTGCGGACGGAGAGCTGTACTCGGCGGTGCTCTACCGGATGGATACGGCGCTCCGTGCACGGGATGACCTTCCCAAAAAGGCCGGTCCGGCCGAGCGGGCGGCACGGCTGAACGACCCCGGCCGCGCGGTATATGTGGCCTCAGAGCTGGACTCGGAGATGGCGGAGGGCGGGCTGAGTGCCTTCTTCCTTGACGATACCCGGACACTTGCTTTGCAGGTCAGCGACAGTCTGCGCGAAATCGGGGCGCAGGAGCACCGGGCGCTCTTCGATGCATTTGTTCTTGACCATCAGGTGGATCTGACCCGTCCCCGTGCATTTGCGCAGGATCCCGACAACGACCAAGCCTTCGAGACCTTTGACCGTGCGTATCAAGATCTCCCGCCGCTCGAAGGAATGGTGGTTTCCTATATCCGCCAACACATCACGGAGTTCTGAACCGTCTCACATCGCCGGTCACTCTGCGGGACGGCAGCGGTTGACGCTTGCCTGCATGCAGGAGCTGCCGGAGCAGACATGGTATGTCCGCTCCGGCAGCTTTTTGACAGCAAGCGGCAGCCGCCGCGCTTTCATTTCTGTTTTGTGCCCACCCGCTCTGCCTCTCCTGCTCTGTCAGCAGATGATGCGATGCCCTCTCCTGCCGTGCAAAGCGGCCCGTTCCGCCAACGCTGTACCCGCGGCAGAAATTGTACCCGGTATTCCGATTCCGGCAACGGTTCATGCTTTGCGGTACGGATACCGGCAGACAGATGTACCAGGCACTCCGGCAGCGGTCTGCGCCCACGCATCCACCCCTTTCGCAATACAATCGGCGTACTGCGCGGCATCCCGCCGGTCCAGCGACTCCTTTCGGCAAAACGGCAGCTTCAGCACCAGAATCACCCCCGGGCAGGCGGTCCTGCGGAGCAGCAGAACACCGGACGCCGGGCGCACGCCTCCGTTTTTCAGCTCGCTGCCCAGCTCCACCTGCTACAAAACCGATTCGGCAAGACTCCACGCATCCGACCGGCGCCGGAACACCAACGCCTCGGCGCTTCCCTCCCCCGGATCCGGCGCGGAACGGATGCACAGCCGGAGCACGCAGTCCGCGTGCCATCGTCCGGCAACCGAGGCACATGCGGCCGGGCGGCCAACACCGTCCTCCCGCTCGCACAGCTCGGGTACATTGCCCGAAAACAAAACCTCATAGCCCATCTGCTCCAGCGCGTCGGACAGCGCCTCTCCGATTTTCCAAGCGGGGGAGCTTTCCCCGCTCTCGGTCCGGCCGGAGCAGGCGGTCCGCCCGTTCAGTCCCGCGTCTATCAGTATTTTTCTGACCATACATTCGGCTCCCTTCTGCATTTGGAGCGGCTGACGGTTGTTCAGCCTCCCTGTTACATCATATGCACAGGGAGGCAGTCCGATTAA